>JAUXFM010000041.1 GCA_030622955.1 Lentisphaerales bacterium | reverse complement strand
CCTGCTTCGCCTTCCTTGATCATGCACAATTCGCAACGCCCCTCCGGCTACAGTATTTCTTCAACCGCTCTAGCCCGCGTCCATCATCAGTTCGCTTACCAGTTTTGTGAACTTGAGCGGGTTGCGGATTTGCGAGCCCTCGGTGAGTAGAGCCTGATCGTAGATCAGTTCGATATAGTCAGCGAGTTTGGAGGAGTCCGGCTCCTTTTCGAGAAGCCCGTTGATCTTTCGGATCACCGGATGGTTGGGATTGAGCTCAAAGATGCGTTTCGAGGTTGGCATCGGTTGGTTCATGGCCTTCATGATTCGCTCCATGTTTGCGTTCATGCCCATCTCGTCGGCGACCAGGCAGGCGGCTGAATCCGTGAGGCGGCTTGAGAGCTTGACGTTTTTGACCTCGTTCTCGAGTTTTTTCTCGATGTGTTTTAGGAGATCGTCGTATTCCTTGTTTTCCTCTTCACGTTTTGCCTCCTTCTCCTTCTTCTCTTCCTCGCTGTCGAGGTCGATATCGCCGCGGTCAACTGCTTTCAGCTTTTTGCCATCATATTCCGTGAGGCGTTGCGTCACCCATTCGTCAATGGGATCAATGAGAAAGAGCACCTCGAATCCCTTGCTCTTGAAGATTTCAAGGTGTGGTGAATCTGCGGCGGTCTTCACGCTGTCGCCGGTCAGGTAATAGATTTCGGTCTGATCTTCCGGCATCCTCTTGATGTAGTCAGCCAGGAATACGGGCTTTCCATCCTCGCTCTTGGTCGAATGAAAGGCGACCAGTTCTTTGAGTTTGTCGAAGTTGTCGAAATCTGAATGAATACCCTCCTTGAGCGTCTTGCCAAACGGGGTATAGAATTTCAGGTAGTCGTCAATGCCTTGCTTCTTCAGGTCGGTGATGGTGCCGAGGATCTTGCCGACCGCACTCTTGCGGATACGCTTGATGATGACGTCGTCCTGCAGGATTTCACGGGATACGTTCAGGGGCAGATCGCTTGAGTCCACGACTCCCTTCACGAAGCGAAGGTACTCCGGGAGCAGCTCTTTGATGTCATCGCCGATGAATACGTTCTTCACATAAAGGTGCAGGCCGCACCTGGCATCAGCGGAGAAGAGGTCCATGGGTGGCTGGCTTGGTATGTAGAGTAGGGCCTGAAATTCCGTGATGCCCTCAGCAGCAAAATGGACGATCTTCAGGGGATCGGTAAAATCGTGGCTGATGTGTTTATAGAAGTCGTTGTACTCTTCGTTTGTGACCTTGGTCTTAGCGCGCTTCCATATGGCCTTGATAGAGTTGAGCGTCTCTTCGGTGACTGTCTTTACGTCCTCGGCACCTTCCTCACTAGACTTCTCCGTGCGGGTAATATCCATGGTTACAGGGAAGGCGATGTAGTCGGAGTAGTGTTTGACGATCTCGCGAATCTTCCACTCGGCAAGATATTCGGTCATATCCTCGCGAAGATGCAGCGTGATTTCCGTGCCGCGGCTCTTCCTGTCCGTATCCTCTAGAGAGTAGTTGCCGGCGCCTGCCGAAGTCCACTTTACAGCTTGCTGATCTTTGCCCCCGCGTTTCGTGACTAAGGTCACCTTGTCGGCGACCATGAATGCAGCGTAGAATCCGACACCGAACTGGCCAATGAACTCGGGGTTGGCAGCGTCTTTCTTGCTCTTCTGGATGTCAGCAAGGAACTGCTTCGTGCCGGAGTTTGCGATGGTGCCGATGTTTGTCTCCACTTCCTTGGCGCTCATCCCGATACCATTGTCGACGATGGTCAGTGTTCCGGCTTTTTCGTTCGGGATGATCTTGATCTTCCAGTTGTCGTCAACCTCGAGGAGTTCCGGGTTGGTGAGTGCCTCGAACCTTGCCCGGTCAATCGCGTCGGAGGCGTTGGAGATCAGTTCTCTCAGAAAGATCTCCTTCTTGGAATAGAGCGAATGGATTACGAGGTCCAGGAGTTGTTGTACTTCGGTTTTGAATTTCTTGGTGTGCTTAGCCATCTTGTTTATCCTTGCTGTTTGGTGAACTACATTAGTGGGAAAGATATCAATTGCGTGCAAAAGCGCAACCCCGAAGATGAGCGCAGCTCATCATTAGATGGGCAAGATCCCGTTTGAGGAAGGGTGTTTTATGTTTTCTATGCAGATTTTGCTGAAGAATACCGCGCGGCGTTTGAGGGTGCGGCTGTTGCCTGTCAGTTTAAGGGTGGCGGTGGCCTGTACGGTTACGCTTGATGAACGGATGGAGATTTCATAGCGACCGGGCTCGATGAGAAGATTCATCTCCGTGTCGCGGAACGCTAGCTGTTCTGGTGAGAGCCGGAAACAGACATGTTGTTGTTCGCCCGGCTGGAGATCGACGCGGGCGAATCCTTCCAGTTTTAGCGCTGGCCGCACTGTTGTGTCGTACCTGTTCCGGGTTTCAGCTTGCGGCCATACCGATGACTTGGGGATAAATCGTGGCACCGCGCGCGGCAATGCCGGTGATGGCTTCATCATGAAAAATGGCGGGCAGATGTGCTGAACTCTCTTCGACCAAATAGGTTTGCAGTTTACGCACCAGATCTCGTAATGCGTTGGGCTTGAGATTGATGGTACTGCCGAACTGGCATATGTGGCCAATGCCGTGCGGAATCCGCTCTCGGCATCTATTGACAGAGAGAGATCCGTCCTCCATCAGGTCGGCAACCCATACCCCTTGGAGTTGGGCGATCTTTTCTGTCAATGTCAACTTTGTCAGCAGGCGTGCAATCTTGGTTGTAGCGCATTCTGATTGGTAATCGCTCACGGTTGATCTCCTTGTTTGTAACCTCAGGTAGCGAAAACTACTCTGTGTGTGTGGGGGCAAGGCTTATGTTAGGCACTGCGGTGCCCCAGGTGAGGTCAGCTCTCTTGTTGTGTGCGTTGTTGGCGGTAGGCAGAGATCTTTGAGCACAATGTAGGATATTTTCAAGGAAACTCAACGTTCCAATCGGCGAATAGGGAAAACGGGCTAAGCAATCTCGAGGGATGCGTGCTGAAGGTTCTCATCCACAACTCTTGACCATATCTCTCCTTACGTCCGCCAGATGCTCTCGGTGAGAAATGCGATCAGGTTATAGATTCCGTGAACGGCCATGGCGACTGCGAAGTAGGGGAAGGCGAGCGAGAGCTGGGCAGGTTTGTGCGTCTTGCATTGGTTGCGCCAGACTCTTGAAATTCCGAGCGATGCAATGACACCGCAGATGACATGAAGCGACGTACAGACCCGCCATCGGAATGCGCTCAGGATTGCAGCATCACTTTTGGGAAGTTGTGAGAAATAGATGCCCGTATAGAAGATGTTCTCTATTACGGCAAAAACAAGAGCTCCTAATGCCGCGCCCATAGCAACCTGCCATGGGGAAAAGATCCGGTAGGGCTTTCGCTCAACAAGATAGATCATGCCGGACTGCTTGAGCAGTTCTTCGATGATGGGACCGAAGAAGCATAGATAGACAATGCTCATGCTGGTCTGCTGCCCGGTAATGAACGCGCCGATTACAGCAAAGGGCCCGGCCGCGAGCCCGGCAATAAGGGCAGCCATGATGTTGCCGAATTTTGTGGTCCTCTTCTGTTGACCATCAAGCCATTCGCCGTACTCACCGGATTCATCACGAAATGGCTCGCTGTGTACCGAGTCGCGAATACGGTCAACATCAGGTTGATCTGGTTCATCGGGAACATATGTGTATTCAGAAGGGTCATGCTTGAACCCGACAGGTTTGAGCCAGGGCTCGCTTTCTACCGACAGTTTAGGGTCTGATTTGCGGTCAGGCATACCGACTATTCCGCGACACAGATCGCAGTACCATAGGCCATGACCTCGACGCCACCGGATTTCTTCTGTTGCTGGCCTCCGACAGTGCTGGTCTCGATGCGAACGTTAAGGACGCGGTTGGCACCTTTGTCCCTGGCCTCGGCAAGCATCCTCACCATTGCTTCGCGGCGTGCACGTTCGACAAGAGTAACGTAACTCTTGATCTCGCCACCGAAAAGATTGCGGATAGCAGAAGCATATACCTTGAAGTAGTCAGTTGCGATCACCGTAGAACCGGTGACAAGCCCCATACATTGCGAGTCTGGTGAAGCCTGGTTGCGGCGCAGGGAGCTGAACTTTATGTCTTTGAGTTCCTCCTCTCGCATGTCGAGCTCGTGAAAGTGCTTCTTTTCGCGGTAGTGACCAACTCCGTAGCCAAGCCCCAGAAAGAAAAGGATGATTCCCAGTTGGATGACTGCTTCCATAAGAGGATACTCCTGGTGTCTCAGGCTATGGGTTCTACGGTCACTGCTGTGCCGTATGCATACAGTTCGGCCGCACCCTGCGTGATGGAACTTGTGGCGAAGCGTACATTCACCACGGCGTTCGCGTTGAGCTGTTCGGCCTGCGAAAGCATGCGTTCGAGGGCCTGGCGCCTGGATTCAACGAGAAGCTCGGTATATCCGACAAGCTCGCCGCCGACAATGTTCTTGAAGCTGGCCATGATATCGCGGCCAACATGTTTTGCTCTGACCGTGTTGCCCTGGACCAGGCCCTTGACCTCAGTGATCCGGTAGCCGGGAATTTCTTCAGTGTTCACAACTTGCATGTTCGACTCCTTATGACTGAATAATATGAACTCTCTTAGAATCGAAGTTTACAACGAAAACTGCTAGGGAAGGAATTGTTTTTTCTTCAGTTTCTCGGGCAAATACTTTTCGAGCACGAAATTCAGGCCATGCTTGGCAAAAGCCTGCTGTTCAATGCGGACACCCATCGTGAGCATTTGGTTGAGGGCCTTTTGCCATTCCTTGTGATGACGCACGAACGGATCATTCTTCAACGCATCCCTGGCCCGCTTGATATCCGCCGGCTCAAGAGGGTGTGTAGCGCTTTCAAGTTTGTAATCAAGTATGTCCTGTGGCGTGACACCCAGGAACTGGGCCTGTGGAACACAGAAGAAACGATTGATATGGGCCGCATTGCCCGACCCGACCTTTAGGGTTCGATAGATGTTCGCATAGCCATAAGGATCCCCATCGGTAAAGGCATATACGGGGATTTTATGCTCATCCGCAAGCCGTCTGACAAAACGTCTGGTGGCCCGGGATGGCACGCCCTTCAGTGAGACCAGTACGCAGTTTGCCTTCTCATAGTACCTGTGCTTGACCAGTCGCTGGAACATACCTGCCGTCTCGATAACGAGAATGAATTTCGCTTTGGTCTCGAATCCGAACTGTTCCACATTGGCGGGAATGTTGTAGGCGCCTGTTCCCAGCCTGGTGCAATCGATCTTTATCTTCTTGCCTGTGCTGGGATCGGCATCGATGATCACGAGCCTGCCTGCTACCGCGCCACCGTCTTCTTCAGGGATGAAGCCAAGTTGCTCGCGGTTGAGTTCGAACATAGCTTCGACATCATCCATAACGGTGTCGGATTCCGGCTGTTCGTTGAATCGGCATTCTCCCCAGTTTTTCGACACGTAGTAGACTTCTCGCTTGGATGCGCTGTCATCTGCCTTGATCAGGTCCTTGGAGAGGGCCATCATGCGCACCGACTGTGCAAAAGTTTTGACGGTATTGTAAGTGAGTGTGCGGGTGACCATCTTTCCGCGAATCTCGAAGTGGCCACGGCGTTGATCGTACTTCACGTTTGACAGTGAACGAACAGGAAACTTCATGTTGGGTTTTCTGCGGCGCTTGATTATATCCCGGTAAATCTGTTCGCCCGACCGCGTGATCTTTTCGCTCGCCTGTTTTCGCGTCATTGCCTTGGCCGATTTCGGAGCAGGCCTGACGGGCGACTCGGCACGGATCTTCTTTGCAGGTGGCCTGGCAGCAGGCTTCTTGCGTGTTGTCTTTCGCGCGGCCGGTTTCTTCCTGGCCGGCGCCTTCTTTGCCTTGGGCTTCGACTTAGTCGTCTTTGTTTTCTTTTCCTTTGTTTTCTTCTTCGTCATTTTTGCTCAGGTTTCAGGTCTCACCCCTCATCCTTCTCCTTCACGTTTCCAAATGGCTGTTTTCCAGCATTTTATTAAGGTTCTTGATGACTGCGCCCTTCTGTCGGTCGTTCAGTTCCAGAATGTCTTGCAGGCCCCTGGCCAGGTGGGGAATATAGAGCAGCATATGTTCGCGTTTCCGTGCCATTTCAGCCTGACGCTTTCTCTTGTTTAGGTATATAGAGAGACGCCGTCCACATTCCTGCAATGCGAAAGAGATTTCCTTGATGATCTCTGGGTAATGCGCAATGGCTTCCTTGCTCTCGCTGGTGAATGGCACCCAGACGCTCGCCATGTGGATCATGATGATCATTGGGCCGATGGGAAGTGAACCGCGTGGCTGTGAGAGCCCGTAAGTTTTCCAGTTAACCGAGGCCGCAGCTTTTATCATTGCGCAGCCGCCGGCCATGTAGAGCAGGGGCACTCGATTCGCAAAGCGCATGACTCTGACCTGCGAATCAGCGGTCATGCCCTCGCCGGCCTGTGGGCTATTGTTATCTGCTGCCGGAGCTTTGGCATACGCGAGGCCGACTTCGATTTGGAAAGGGTTGCCGCGATACACCGTTGGTGGACGTGTAGCTGAAGTGTAGAAATCTGCGTTAATCTCTTTCTTTAATCCGGTCAAGATCTGTTGCTCACCAATTGGCGAGAGACAGTCGGTTGGTGGCCGCATGAGTTTTGTTGTGTTGATTGCCTTGAAGAGTGCTTCACTTTCCTTGTGAGCTATTCTTGACGGTCTCGCTTTAGGGTTGAGTTTTGCAAGGTTACAGATTTGGAGCGACATGTTGCTGCTCACGCGCGAGAAATCCTGGTGTAGCACTGCGCGAAGTGTTTTGGCGCTTGTGTCCTTCAACATCTGCATGAGGATCCCGAGTTCTACGCCGTGAGGATGCGGCTTGATCTCGCTCGGCTGCTTTGGGAGTTTTTTGTTCACCCTGGCAAAAGTAATCCATGGCGATTCGATGAGCTGTATTCCGTTTTTCTTCTTGGATGTGGTTTCGTTCGAATCATCGGTTTTCCTTAGCAATTGCACACGGTAATGTAGTTGAAGGTGTGGGTTCACTACGGCGCATTCCTTGAGATACTCGTCAACAGAGAGCTTGCCCCTGATGTAAGCTGCTTCCATTTCGATAGATACGCAAGTTCCATGGCGGTACTCGAGTGGTTTTTTTGTCTTCTTTCCGGCCGTTGCGGGCATAGCAGATTGAACGAAGATGGGCATCCATTTGAGCTCTTCATCCTTGAGTATGGCCGGCTTGTTCTTGCTGGCGTCGATCTGCACTTCGATCAGATGAGCTTTCCGAATCCGCCTGGTCTTTGAAAGAATGCGCGTTGCACTGCCGGTCGTAAGCTGGCCATACATTCCCGCTGCACTGATCCCGATTCCCTGTTGCCCTCGCGACATGCGGAGCCTGTGGAACTTTGATCCGTAAAGAAGTTTTGCGAAGATCTTGGGGACCTGCGCTCTTACAATGCCTGGACCGTTGTCTGTGACTGCGACACGGAACCGGTTCGAACCTGTCTGTTCGATGTCGACGCTCACCTCTGGAACGATGCCGGCTTCTTCACAGGCATCGAGAGCATTGTCGACGGCTTCCTTGACGGTTGTGAGCAATGCCTTGCGTGGATTGTCGAAACCGAGCAGGTGTCTATTTTTGAGGAAGAACTCGGAGACTGATATCTCCCGCTGTTGGCGGGCCATGCTTTCGGCGGTTTCCTTGCTGCGCTTTTTCTTCTTTGCCATGCAGCAATATCCACGAAGAGGATGGCCAATGCAAGAAGAGATGCCTTGGCTGTCGGATCCTCTGCGCATGGATTCCACTGCACTCGGGATCTGGTCGAACTCAATTGCCGCTTATTCTTAAAAGCAAGTTTGCGTTTGTGCAAAACCGAGTGAAAGAGGCGTCGCCTCGCAGGTGCAGGAAGGTCCGCGAAGGGGAGAATGTAAACATTTTGTAATTTCTTGCGCACAAACCCGAATTGAGCACGAAAGGCTGTTTCTTGGTGCGAAACCTGCTCAGTATATAGGCGACCCTGCAGTTGGTCCGGTAAGAGAGGACCGCGTATTAACGCTAGCAACTTGATTTGCATTTTATGGTCCAAAGAAACCGGACTGACCGTAGGGCGTATGTTTCTCGGGCAGTGACATGGCCCAGCCTGATTACCCGCACCCCCTTTATCTTGCTTTTTTGTGGGCAGAGCCGTATCTTTTTCTCTTTTCTACGGCGGCTTTCAGGAGGTTTTACTGTGGGACACCAGTTTTCCAGGATGATGGCGGTTGTTTCGGTTGCGCTGTTGGGATGGGTCCTTTCTGCGCCATGTGCGGAGATCCACGATGCGGTCAAGAGCGGGGATATCGCGAAGGTCAAGGAGCTGTTGGCGGATGATACAGCGAATGCGATGGCCAAGTCTTCTTCTGACTCCACGCCGCTCCACTGGGCGGCCGCATATGATCAACCCAGGATAGCGGCCCTTCTCATCGCTGCCGGCGCCGAGATTGGTGCGGTCACGACAAAGAAATCGACGCCGATGCACTGGGCTGTTGGCAAAGGTGCGGAAAGTGTGGTGCGCTTGCTACTGACCAGCGGTGCGGATCCAAATGCAAAATCTGAGAAAGGATTCTCTCCTTTGCATCTGGCCTCTGGTATTGAGGGTGGCGGCACTATGGTTGAACTTCTCATTGAGAAGGGGGGCAAACCAGGTGCCGCGTCAGACACGGGCGTGACGCCTCTTCACCTGGCGGTGAAGGCTAACGAGCTCGAGGCCATTGAAATCCTTGTAAAGAACGGTGCCGATTTCCGAGCGAAGACGAGTGCAGGAATGACGCCGCTTCACCTAGTGAAGAGCAAGGCAGCCAGGCAAATCCTTGAGAGAGCAGTGGGTGGTAACAAGCCGGACCGGGTTGTGACACCCCGCCCCGCACCGACCCCGAGGCCGGATCGGGTTGTCACGCCCCGCCCCGCACTGACCCCCAGGCCGAACCTGATCGTGAACGTGAGGAGGCATGTCTTTCCCGATGGCACGCTCTTTGAAGGCGACTGGCTCGGCGGCATCATGACGGGGACAGGAACCCTTACATTTCCGGATGGCGAGAAGTATGAAGGTCAATGGATGAGTGGCAAGCGACATGGCAAAGGGCTGGCCAGCTTCCAGCTTGGCGAGAGTTATGACGGTATGTGGCGTGATGGCAGAAAGCATGGTTTAGGCCGATATGTGTTCACCGATGGTGAAAGCTACAGCGGCGAATGGGCCAATGACAGAATGAGTGGCCAGGGCACTTACCTGTTCAAAAATGGCAGCAAGTTGGAAGGCACCTGGCGATCCGGAAAGCTCCTTGAGGGCAAGGGCATTTTCAAACTATCCGATGGGTCTGTATATAGCGGGAAATGGGCCGGGGACCGTGCGAATGGCGAGGGCACATACACCACAGCCGATGGCAAATCCATAAAGGGGATCTGGCGGAACAACAGGCTTGTCAGCAAGGCGGATGAATCGATCAACTAAGCAGGGAGTTGCGGCAAATTGGAAGAGAAATATCCATTCATCAAGATTGAGTCGAAATGGCGTGACTATTGGACGAAAGAGCGGCTCTTCGCGGTAGATACAGCGCAGGCAGAGAAGAGCTTCTATTGCCTTATGATGTTCCCGTATCCCTCATCTGCTCTGCATGTCGGCCATGGCAGGAACTACATCATTGGGGACGCGCTCGCCCGCTACAAGAAGATGCGTGGTTTCAATGTGCTCACACCAATGGGCTGGGATGCCTTCGGACTGCCCGCGGAAAATGCAGCGATCAAATCGGGCACACATCCGCGTGAGAGTACACTGAACAATATCTCCGTCATGAAGAAGCAGCTCGATTCCTGGGGCGTCTGTTACGACTGGGATCGTGAAGTTGCCTCATGTTTGCCCGATTACTACCGCTGGACGCAATGGATCTTCCTAAAGTTTTTTGAGAAGGGGTTGGCCTACAAAGCCATGTCGCCGGTGAACTGGTGTCCTTCCTGTTGCACCGTGCTGGCTAACGAGCAAGTGGTCGATGGAGCCTGCGAACGGTGTGATTCGATTGTCGAAGAGAAAGCCCTGGAACAATGGTTCTTTAAGATAACAGATTACGCGCAGAGATTGCTGGATGACCTCCAGAAACTCGACGGTTGGCCCGAGCGAGTGCGTAGCATGCAGGAGAACTGGATTGGCCGAAGTGAAGGCACTAGAGTGGATTTTCCGCTGGTGCCTCGTGATGACGGACAGTCCGATCCTGATTCGGTCGTGCCCTGTTATACAACGCGTGTCGACACAATCTTTGGCTGTACTTACATGGTAGTCGCTCCGGAATATCCCGGGCTTTCAGAAATGATCAAGGGACTCTCGCAGGAAAAGGAAGTTGCAGAATTTGCAAAGAAAGTTGCCGGGATGCAGCGGATTGATCGTACGGCAGATACGCTGGATAAGCAGGGCGTCTTTACCGGGCGTTACGTCATCAACCCCTACAACGGTGAGAAAGTACCGTTATGGGTGGGTGACTATGTCCTGATGGAGTACGGGACGGGTGCTGTGATGGCTGTGCCAGCTCATGATACGCGGGACTGGGCATTTGCGAAGAAGTATGGCTTGGATATTCGTCTTTCGATTCAGAATGATGCCGGCGATCTCGAGCTTGCGACAATGGACGACGCCTATGTCGAGTACGGAAGCACAGCAGATTCAGGTGAATTCGTCGGGCTTTCTTCGAAAGACGCCATACAGAAGATGACGCAACATGCCGATGCCGAAGGATTCGGCGGTGGTATGATTGATTACAGGTTGCGCGATTGGCTGATCAGTCGGCAGCGATACTGGGGCGCACCAATTCCTGTCGTATACTGCGAAGACTGTGGCATTGTTCCTGTTCCCGAAGCTGATCTTCCGGTTTTGCTGCCGGACGACGTGGAGTTCAAGCCGACCGGTGAATCGCCACTGGCGCAATCCACGGACTTCATGAACGTCGATTGTCCAAAATGCGGCAAGCCGGGCCGGAGAGAAAGCGACACGATGGATACATTCGTGGACTCAAGCTGGTACTTCCTGCGCTATCTATCGGCGAAGGACGAAAGCCAGGCATTTGACACCCATACCTGCAACAACTGGTTGCCGGTTGACCAATATATCGGAGGGATAGAACATGCGATTCTGCATCTGCTCTATGCCCGTTTCTTCACGAAGGTACTGTGCGATTTGGGGCTCATTGGTTTTGACGAGCCGTTTGCGCATCTCTTTACGCAGGGAATGATCTGCAAGAGGAGCGAGAAAGACGGACAGCTCTACAAGATGTCGAAATCGAAAGGAAACGTTGTGAGTCCGGATCCCCTTATAAAGGAGTATGGCGCTGATACTGTACGGGTCTACACGCTTTTCATCGGGCCGCCCGAGAGGGATGCTGAATGGAATGATCGTGGGATAGAAGGCGCTGCCAGGTTCCTTAACAGGTTGTGGCGACGGGTCAGGGAGCATCTTGAGGTCATCAATTCTGCCGCCGGCCTTACCTGTGATCTGGATGCCATGGAAGATGCAGAGCGTGATCTTTACCGTAAGACCAATGAAGTGATTGCGAATATTGAGGAGGATATGGAGGGTGCATTCCACTTCAACACTGCGATTGCACAGATCATGGAGCTGGGCCATGCGGTAGATGCATGTGGTGTTGCTGCGGACAGTGGGGAGCAGCGCAAGGCCGTCTACCGGCATGCCATCGAGACCATGGTGCTGTTACTTTCTCCGTTTGCGCCGCATATTTGCGAAGAACTATGGTCAGAGCTGGGGCATGAGCCCAGCATCCTGAGTGTTTCATGGCCGATTGTTGAGAAGGCGGCACTCCAGCGTGACGAGATGGAGATTGTGCTTCAGGTGAACGGGCGCGTGCGGGGTCGATTCACCGTTGCCTCGGACATGGCGAAGGATGAGTTGGAGAAGGCTGCGATGGCTGCCGATTGTATCGCGCCTCATGTCGAGGGTAAGACGGTTCGAAAGATCATCGTTGTTCCCGACAAGCTCGTCAACATTGTCGCTAACTGACCCTCCTGTCCGCGTGTTGTGGCACTGTGGGTTGTGCCCTGTTCTGGATGGTCCGCTTGGTTTGGCGGCTTGGATTGCGTTCATCTGGCGCGGTTCTTTTCTGCAGTATAGGGCCAATAAGTCCTATAGGCCTTATAATGAAGAGCGAAAAGCTCATCGCGGGGCACAGCTGCCTCTTCTCAGAACGTGAAGCCCGCGAAGATCTTGATCGTTGAGAGGTCGAAGGTAGCGATCTTATCCCATTTCTCGTGGCGGGCGATGATCTCTTCATCTGGTCCTTCGGGGACGGTGATCTCCGCTGCAGAAGTGATATCGTCCATTTGAGCACCGAAGAACCACTTGTTGCCGTTCTCCATGGGGATTTCGACCAGCGCTCGAACACGGTAATTCTCGTGCTTAAGGTCGATATTCTTCTCGCGGTGTTCTGAGCTGACGAAATAGGAAGTGCTGCCACTGAATTCCAGTGTGCTGATGTGCCCCTGCAATGCGAAGGTTACGGTTTGGGGCGTACCGATCCTTATCTCGCCACCGAATCCGAGTTCAGGCAGGGCCAGGCCGACCATACCTTCAGAACGGCCACCGATGACGAATTCTTCGGGAGGAACCATGTGTACGACGGTCCCGACTGGCTCTCCCGCATCGATCTCGTAGGAGCCGATGAAAGCAAAGAGGCCTGCTGCCGCCCATGGGGTAATGCGGACCTTGTCGCCGGCTTGAATACTGAACGGCGAGCACAGCAGTCGGAACTCGCCCTGGCCAGCGATCATGTCGGCAGAGAAAGTTTCCCCATCCAGTATCTTCAGGTTGGTGTATTCCTTGCCTTCGTAAACGATAGGATCGCCCACACCGATGAGGTAGTCGCGACGGGCAATTGCCTCTGTATCGGGCTGGAATATGGAAACGTCAAATTGCCAGCTGAAGAACCTGCCAATTCTCTCCATGGCGATGCCAAATGAGGTGTACGGGCCTTCCATGTTGAAATCGTTGAGGTCAAATCGGTCGGCACGGCCCTGGCGCAAGTCCTCGCCCCGCACGGTGTAAAGCTTTCGCGTCGTCTCTTGAACCATGCCCTCGATCTTCTCAACAGATCCAAGAGTGACGGCCATACGAAAATTAGGTTCAGCCTCCCGGATACGGCCGGCTTGAATGAAGCTTTCGGCGCTTGTGAGTGAGGGGACAAGTAGGCAGGTGATGAGGGCGTAGATGATCGGTCTTCTATTCATATGTTTATTATCCTTAATTGTTCTCTGGTTCTATTTATGGACAGATTCCTAGAACCTGTAGGCGAGTCCGAGCGAGAGAACCGGATAGATGCTCAGGTCCGGTATGTCTTCCTCGAGTTCCTTTTCTTCTGCAGCGAGGTCTGCATCGAGCTGTGCCTGTTGTGCCGGATTCGCAGCAGTGGCAGCAAGCTCAATCTCTGCATCACCCTGCATCATGATACCGACGTCAAAGAGGATGGTCCAGTTCCCGTCCTGGTTGAGCGGGTTGCCAAATCCGAATCCAATATATGGAGACATGCCGTTGAAAGTAGCGTTCCCGCCGAATGAAGTGACCGTATAATCGCGATCATTGATCTCGATCGAGTCACTGTCTGAAGAGAATGTCAGTTCGTTATTGTTGATGATGATGCCAGTGCTGAGGCGGAAGGAGCTTTCGCCAGGACGCCAGTCGATGATGGCGGAGACGGTTTGCAGGTCGAGCTCGGCATCGATCTCTTCGCCATCGGCATCGCCGTCAGGCTCCTCGTTTTCGTCATCATCCTCGTCCGTCGGGATCTCCAGCGAGAAGCTGTTGATGCCCACTCGCGCTGTGAGTGTCTCGTTCACTCCTGTGGCCAGTTCGGCCCCGAGTCCCAGTGTGCCGATTTTGACAGATAATGCTGAATCCAACGCTTGGGTTGATCCTGCCAGGGCTGCGAGTAGTATAAGGATTGCGGCAAAGATAAGTGACTTGTTCATAGCGTTCCTTCAGGCAAGAGTTTCTATTCTTGAACCTGTTTTGAGATAGGTTCTTGTCAATTGCCTCTCTCTGTGGCTTTTATATTGGGTTTTCAGGAGGTTTGCAAGGATGAATAGGGACTGCATTTTCTGCAAGATCGTTGAGGGCGAGTTGCCCTGCACGAAGGTCTATGAGGATGATGACACACTGGCTTTCATGGACATCGGACCGGTGGTGAAGGGACACACATTGGTTATTCCCAAGGAGCATTATGATCCGATCACCGGCACGCCGCCGGGAGTACTCCAGAAATTGATAGTTGTTGTTCAGAAGGTGGCCCAGGCACAGATCAAGGGGTTAGGTGCCGACGGTCTGAACGTCACGCAGGCAAATGGTTCCGTTGCCGGACAGGTTGTGCCGCACATCCATTTTCACGTGATCCCCAGATTCGAGTCTGACGGCCACAAATGGAACTGGCTTGCCAAGGAATACGATAATCAGGAAGAAATGCAAGCGCATGCAGACAAGATCAAGGAAGGGCTGAGGGAGGAAACCTGAGACCTGAGTGGAAAGCGGAAACTTGGAATGTGACCGGCATCCTCAACAACCAGACAACTCAACAACCCAACAACTGGCTTCAACCATGATGCAGAAGACAGATTTTGATGAAGCGGTCCGGCTGATATGTCAGAAGGATTCGCGATATGATCCGGAGGCGTACCTGTTCGTGAAGGAGGCCTTCGATTATGCCGTCGAATTGCTCGAAAAGCCGAAAGCAGGCAGTGGGCGGGATGTAACTGCGGCCGAGCTGTTGGAGGGAGTACGGCGGTATGCTCTCAAGGAGTATGGCCCGATGGCCTTCACGGTTCTCAAGAGCTGGGGCGTGAGTAAGACGGCGGATCTTGGCGAGATCGTATATAATGTGGTAGAGACAGGCCATTTCGGCAAGAACGATGCCGATCGCAAAGAAGATTTTGCGAACGGATACGATTTCCCGGAAGCATTTCAGAAGCCGTTTCTACCCTCGAAGAAGCGAAAATCAACCGATGGAGCAGCCAAAGGGGCTTCAGAGAAACGCAAAAGTGGCCCCCGCAAAAAGAAGCAGGGAGAAGACAAATGAAGAGAGTCCTCGGAAGTTTAGCGATGCTGGCCTGTCTGACCATGAATTGTTGGTCGGCCGACGATGAACTTGAAGTCTTGCGCAAGCTGAACGCGCCATTGCGACGTTTTGTTCTTGATAATGGCATGCGGTGCCTGGTCAAGCGGGATCCAGCAGCGCCGGTCGTGGCGGTAGAGATATGGATCGGCACTGGCTCTATTCATGAAGGCAATTACCTGGGCGGCGGGCTTTCGCATTATGTCGAACATATGATTTTCAAAGGAACTGAGACCCGAACAGCGGGTGATGTCACCAAAGAAATCAACGACGCAGGTGGCAATATCAATGCCTATACGGCAAAGGATAGAACGGTTATTCACACGGTGATGCCCAGCAGGAACTGGAAGGTGGGCATCAGCGTCTTAACTGATGCCGTGATGAACTCGACCTTCCCCAAGGGGGAATGGGAGAGCGAGAAGAAGGTTATTCTCCGCGAGATTGCGATGGGCAAGGATTCACCACAGCGGGTGTTGAGCAAACTCTTGTGGCGCACGGCATTTGTAGAGCATCCCTACAGGTTTCCTATCATCGGATACAAGGAAGTCTTTGAGAAGATGGACAGGAATGCGCTTCTGGCCCATTTTCACAGCAAGTATGTTCCTGACAATATGATTACCGTTGTTGTCGGGGACATCGATCCTGACGAGGTGGAAGCCGAGCTGAGAAAAATCTTCAAGGATTTTGAGAGAGAACCCAGGGCTGCTGTTGCGTTACCAGTTGAGCCGCTGCAACAGTCGCCGCGTTTCGCAAGAGAAACGGGGCCATACAAGGTCATGCGTCTCGAGATCGGCTACCATACGGGGTCCATTGGGCATGAGGATGCGCCTGCTCTTGATGTGCTGGCAATGCTCGCGGGGCAGGGGCGCAGTGCCAGAATGGTGCAGGAGATCCAGGAGAAGAAGCGGCTTGTTCACAGCATGAGCGCCTGGTCCTACACGCCGCGTGAAGTGGGGCTCTTCGGGGTTTCCGCTGTTCTTGATGCTGACAGGGAGGCCGATGTGCTCTCTGCAATAGAGGAGCAGGTGCAGAGCTGGATGAAGAAGTCGTTCAGCGATGCCGAACTTGCGAAAGCGAAGCGAAGAGTGCTGGTTGCAGAGCTTTCGGCTCTCAAGACCATGAGAGGGCAGGCTGGCAACTACGCATCGGGTGAGTATTTCAGTGCTGACCCTCTCTATTCGGAGACATATCTCGAGCAGATAGGCGCGGTCACGCAGGGCGACCTGATGAGGGTAGCGCGCAAGTACCTGCAACCGTCAAATCGTACTACGGCCATTCTTTCGCCCGCTCGCGACAAGGTGGCGATGGCATCCGAAGCGCCGATCAAGGCTGGTGCGATCGAGAAGAGTACTGTTACGGATGGTCTGCGTCTTCTGACCAGGGAAGACAACAAGCTCCCCTTTGTGAACATCTGTGTTGTTTACAAGGGCGGGCTTCTTGCGGAGAAGGAATCCAATAATGGCGTAACGTTGCTCATGGCGGACCTCCTGACTCGCGGCACAAAGACACGGACATCGGCCCAGATTGCTGAACAGGTCGAAGCGCTTGGTGCTGGCATATCCGGATTCAGCGGGAAGAACAGTTTTGGTGTGAGTGGATACTGCCTGGCGCGTGACGTGGATACCATTATGGAGATCATGGCCGATTGCCTGTTGAATTCAACATTTCCCGAGTCGGAGCTTGAGAAGCAGAAAGCGATCCAACTCGCATCGATCAAGAAGCAGTATGAAAGCCCGTTTTTCGTTGCAAGTGAGCAGCTCAGGAAGGCGTTGTTCCCTGATCATCCTTATCGGTGGACGTTGGCGGGGACCCTCAGCTCGGTCAAGGGGCTCAAGAGGGGCGATCTTGTGAAGTATCGTGATCGCCTCGCGGTTTCGAAGAACTGTGTTGTTTCCGTCTTTGGCAACATAACGAAGAGGCGTGCAAGTGAACTGGTGGACAAGCATCTCAAAGCTTTGCCTGAAGGTAAAGCGGTGCAACTGAAAATCGATAAGCCGAAGCCGGAACTGCCCGTTCGACTTGAGCAGAGAGAGCCTAAACAGCAGGCGATCATCCTGCTGGGATATCCTGGTGTCGATGTCTTCGATAAGCGGGATGATAGATTATCGATCTTGAGCAGCATTATGAGCGGGCTCTCGTCAGATCTTATGGTTGAGATTCGAGACAAGCGCGGCCTTGCCTACTACGGTGGTGCGTACCAGTCATCCGGCCTGGAGCCCGGCGCGTTTGTGATGTACGTCGGTACTGAGGAGAAGGCCGTTCCTGCGGTTGAGAAACTGCTGCGCAAAGAGATAAAGCGAATTCTTGGTGGCAAGCTGAGAGAAGCAGAGGTTGAACGTGCCAAGAGTGAAATCATTGGCTCTTTTGAGCGCAGCATGCAGGATAACGCCGGGTTGGCCATGAACTGTGCGATCAGCGAGTTGTATGGGCTGGGCTACAAGTTCTATTTCGGTACAGACAAGAGGATAGCGGCTATCACACTTGAGCAGGTGCAGGATGCGGCGGCTTCAGTCATCCTTGAAGACAGTGAAGTTGTATCGGTCGTGTTGCCTGAGAAGGAATGAGAGTTCTATTGTGGGGAGTGAAGTAATGGCCAATGACAATGCAGAGGGAACAGAAGAGAATGGCCTTTTCATGAGCCTAGTGATGATGCTTGCATCATCCGCAATGCAGCAGTTGGGCAAGATTGTTAATCCCTTGACCAACAAGGCAGAAGTGAACCTGGAGATGGCCCAGCTTACCATTGACATGCTTGCCATGATCGAGAATCGGACCAAGGGTAACCTGGACAGTGACGAGGAGAAGTTGTTGACGGAGAGTCTTGCATCGCTGCGCTTGAACTACGTTGAGACCGCCAAGGCACCAAAGTCTTATGAGGAAGGCTCTTCTTCATAGCGACGGAAAAGCGCCACGAACTCCGGCATGACCGTCACGTTGGCTTATTCAAATTCATACGGTGACCACTTGAAGCAGTCGTACTGTGCCGAGAACTGGCGCAGAAACTCCAGGCTGAACGCACGGAAGAATATGGGGATTGGTATGGTCGCTACTGCTATCAGGTAGGTGAAGGGGATGTAGATAAGTTGCCCGAAGCAGGGGATCATGAGGAAGCATGAACTCGTGCAGGCAAGTGGCAGCACCACGATGAACATACAAATGCCTGATGCCAGGCCCAGCAGAGCAGTGAAGAGGCCGTAGAGAATGAATGTGCCGGATCGCGCCATGAACAGTGTTCTGAAATGTGACCATGCGGCCATGGCCTTCAAAGTCGGAGGCCAAGCGGTCTTAGG
>JAUXFM010000100.1 GCA_030622955.1 Lentisphaerales bacterium | reverse complement strand
ATACCCGAAAATGGGCACACCGCCCCTTAAGTACTAGGTACTTGTATAGCTAATGATATACAAGGCAAATGGCCAATTCGTCAACGAAAAAGGCCTTTTTCAGCAGACATTGTTGGTGACGAAGCGCTGCCCAGTAACAAGTAACTGTTAACCATTAACTGCGGAGCGAAGCTCCGCATGGATATGTCCATTATTGGCAGGACTATTAAGTGCTATTTATTCCGGAAAAAGAAAACAGAAAAGAATTATTGGCAGGACTATTAAGCGTTATTTGTTCTTCGTTCAAAGAGAGGAAAGCGTTCTATAGTTCAACTTGCGAGTAACGGATCGTGCCCAATCTTCCTTGCCCAATAACAAGTAACTGTTAACCATTAACTGCGGAGCGAAGCTCCGCATGGATATGTCCATTAGTGGTCATGATGCCATCAGTTTCCATATCAAGATCGCTACCATCAAGATTTGTTACCATCCCCCCGGCTTCGGCAACGATCAATGCTCCTGCAGCCACGTCCCAGGGGAAGAACTTCGTCTCCCAAAAACCAGCGAACCTGCCTGCTGCAACGTATGCCAAGTTCAAAGCTGTCGAACCCATGCGCAGTAACTGAGCACCAGTACCCGCGACCCTGGCAAAGCGGGTGATGCAGTGATCGGGATCTCTTGTTGTATCGAAAGGAAACCCAATCGCCAAAACAGAATCCTTCAGTTCCGCTGTCATGGAAACATTTAGCGGCTTGCCATTAAGCTGTGTGCCGCCACCCTTACGGGCTGTAAACATTTCTGCCGTTACCGGGTTATACACAACCCCAACGAGTAGCCCGCCACTATTCTCGGCGGCAATGCTCACAGCGAAATACGGGATCGCGTGACAGAAATTCAATGTACCATCCAAGGGATCTATGATCCATCGGATCGCTTCCTTTCCCTCTGCAGATTCTGACAATCCCGTTTCCTCACCAAGAAAACTATGTCCGGGAAAGCGCTCCTTCAACTTGTCTATTATGCATTGCTCGGCCGTCTTATCGTACTCAGTGACCAAATCGTGGACACCGCTTTTTGTCTTCGCGGCAAATGATGTGCCAAAACCTTCGACCAGAATCTTCCCGGCTTCGGCCGCCGCGCCTACCGCCGCATCCAGGAGTGTGCCGGGATCCGCCCTATTCATATTAGTTTCCTGCCGTTTGTAGGTCGCCATTTCTTGCTTGTGCTCCTAAATGTATCGTCGATTCGATTATTCGGGTTTCTTCCCCTGAACCAGTAACGCTTAATAGTACTGCCACAAATAATCCTGCCTGCTTCTTTCTTTTCCTCCGCTTTCCCAATAACCTCTAACAAATAACCAATAACTGCTGTGCTACGAAGGCAAAGCCTCGTTAGCACAGCCTAACCGTCGTCCTCATCTTCCCCGTCGCTGTACGCTCTATCTCCGACACTTCCATGACTGCAGCTTTCACGCCCGGCAACGTTTTCTCAAGCTCGGAGACTATAAATTGCTTGTCACTATCCGCCAGGGGCGCACTCAATACAAGCCGAATGACCACATGGTCGGGCCTGTCCTGCACAACCTGAAACCGATCGATCCCCGGGAACTCCTGCACAAAATGAGGGAGGAAATGCCCTGTCAGTTGTCGCCCGTCAGGGCCGGTGATCCTGTCCAGCTCGCGTCCTTCAATACGCTTCAATCTCTTATGCGTACGGCCACATCTACAATCGCCATCGCTGAATGAACTGATGTCGCCCGTTCTATACCTTATAAAAGGCTGTGCGTAATTATACAGATCTGTAACAACTACTTCGCCAGTTTGCCCGCAACCGACCGGACGGCCTTCTTTATCAACTACTTCGACGATGAGATTCTCGGAAGACGTATGCTGCCCATCATGTGCCCCACATTCTTCAGCGATGAGCATAAATTCCCTGTTCCCATATGTCTCGAATGTTTCGCAACCAAACGCCTGGCCAATCAATTCTCTCTGCACGTCGAACAATGCTTCACCGGCACATATAAAAGACCGCACCTGACTGGACAGCGATCTTCCTGTCTCCAGCAAACGCTTGGCCAGCAGAGAAGTTGACGTGGCGTACCCCACAATACAATCTGGCTTGAATAGATCTAACTTGCCAATGACCCTGTCATAATCTTCGGGCCCATTCATCTCAAAAGAGCTGATGTACTCCTGCCGCATCAAAGCACGATGCAAATCTCGTTTACACCGTCGGAGAAGTGGCACATGCATAACATCCCTGCTCCAGATATGTGCCTGGCGCCGCCCATTAACACAACCTGCCCAGCCATATCCTCTGCGCGTCATGGCTACTCGCCAATGCCCAGACAGGGGGCTGACCATGAAACTGAAAGGGGCGCCTGTCGTTCCGCCAGTTGATTTGCCATACGATCCGTACGGTGGTTCATCAGAGCAATAACAAGAATCGTCCGCGACCATCATGTCGCGGCTGGTGAGCGGAAGGACCCCGATATCGCGCTTCCTTACGATCTCGTCTACAGTGATCCCTCGCTTTTCAAACCATCTGCTATAGAATGGAACTGTCTTCTTCGCATGTTCGAGGAGTTTCTTGAGCTCCTGCCACTGCCGATCCTCTATCTCGTCGCGGGAAACCCATTCCGACACAGCAAGTTCCTTTTCCAGGCGCGGCGTGGCTTTCCCGCGCAACCGCTCAAAAACGGGTTGAACGCCCCTGCTCCAGCAGCGTGCGTACAGAGATAGATTGTCCGTGACCTTCTTCATCGCTAATCTCAGCAGGATTATTGGATTATTCGTTGATTGACAACGCCCGTCTGGAGGAAGGCGCTCTTGCCAAGCCGCATGGCATAGTCGGCTCATCAGCAGTCATGCGGAAGCATGTCCCTCCAACGTCCTCTCATACCCGCCGTCACCCCTGCCTACTTGAACAGGACTTCGAAAAACCTGTTCAGCCGCTCATCATCAAGACAGGATGAAGTCGGCCATGAGAATTCCTTGCGAAGATCCGCAATGGTTCTTGCCGATTCAGCGGGATCTTCCTTCTCGATGAGTACCCGCCTGAAAACATCCGCAAGGATCTGCATTTCGGCTATGCCCATGCCCAGCACCGTCGCTTCCTGGAAGCCAAGCCGCATTACTTTATTGTCAGGCTTAAGAAAGGGCAGCATTATCGGGTGTGCAATGATGTTAGCCTCGCATAACCTGTAGGATGCTTCTACGGCTTCGCAATGTGGTTCGGTATCAATGAAGGCAACGTGACAATCTGTCTTTCTCTCCCGGTAACCGAACACCTTAAAACCTGCTTCCTCAAGCAAGCCAAGGCAGAAGCGTGCATTCGCTATCGTTTGATTGGAATACTTTTCGTAGAAATCGACTGTTTCCGCAAGCGTTACCGCGAGCCCCAGCACGCTCGAAGCGTGCAGGCTAGATAGCTGCTGTCCTGCAAACTCCTCGAACCTATCAAAATGTTCTTTAGAATTCGTGGCGAAGAACCCCTTCTGCGGACCAGGTAGAGTCTTGTGTGTGCTTCCGCCCATCGAAGTATACCCCTCATCAAGCGGCTGAGGAAAGACGTTACCGGCTACAAAACTCATGATGTGCGACGTGTCATAATGAAGCGCACAATTCTCCGGGGTCAGCGCACGTATGCGTGGAACGTCAAACTCGTACATGACCGACATCGGATCAATGTAAAGAAGAACAGGATTCAGCTTCTTCATATCGCGCTCCAGAGCGTCATAATCGATCCCGAACCAATCATCATCCCGAATCACCGGCACATGATGTATCTTCCTGCCCAAACCTTCTGCGATCTTATCAGTATGCGTATGACCGCCATAGTCCGGTGATATCGAAAACATGAGCTGGCCCTGCTCGGTATAGTTAGTTATGACCATCGTCATGGTATTCATGCCTGATATGGGACGAAGGCTCACATACCTGGCACGAAAGATTTTCTTGAGCATCTCAACGCAGTAGTCGTAAAGCTCCTGGTAAATCTCGGAACCAGGGCAGAATCGCTTTCCCCGGTATTCATGCTTGAAGAAATACCGGTTCACCGCCGATGTGGCGAGCGCCAGCCGCGAAAATGGCGAGGGGATATTTTCACTGGGAATGAGCCATATCTGTCTTCTGGCTTCTTCCTCGCTCTGAATGAGCAAATCCACTATTTCTTGTGGTGATTTCATTTTTAATATCCTTTCAGAGTCATCATCCCGTCAATCGGCATTCTTTTGATGCCCAAATTTCATTCTGCGGTAGATATTCCTCGCTGACGCGTCTAAGACCGATCCTTTTAGCAGTCTGCCAATCCAGTCCAACCCGGCATCAACGATGGCCCGCAGACCTGCGCACACGGCAAAAACAATCCGGAACTGTTCTGTTCGCGATAAAAACCTTTTCACCGTAAGATAATCATTTGCAACAACCCATGTTCTCGTTGTTTTACCATAGACCGCCCAGATTTCTTCGTTGCCAGCGATCCTTTCCAGGCCGCATTGACCCAATAGATTATCCAAAGTTCTGAGCGTAAAATGGTTCACATGCGCAATCTCCAGGTATCGCAGAAAATCTCCTCTGTGCTTAAAGGCTCTACGAATATTCATGATGCCCGGGAGTGCAACAAAAAGAAATCCGTCGTCACTCAAGAGCTCTTTCGCCCTTGCCAGTTCCTTCTTCACATCCACGATATGCTCCAGAACCTGAGAGTACAGGATCAGGGCGGGCCTTTCATTCAACGCAAGCTGATGGATACTGCCTTTGCGAAGGTCGAGTCCCTGCTTCAAACCATACTCAAGACAACTGTGATCAAGATCCACACCCAGACTTCGATAGCCGGCTTTTTCAAAAGCACGAACCACGCCGCCAGAACCAGTTCCCACGTCCAGAACCACGGATCGTGAAGGGATCTGTGGAAGAATGTTGGTATACCTGAGCAAGTTCAGTATGTGGCCACCCCGTCGTTCTTGATACGAAAAGAAGCCAGGGCTGTTGAGCTCCGAACCCGCGCCATATAACCAACGGTAGTCATCACGATAGAAAGCCCGATAGGATTCTTCGGTCATGCATGGATTTGTCTGGACCAGGCCACAACTCCTGCAAATGACTGTAGATACCGGCAAGCCCCACCTGTCTGTCTCAGCCAATTTCTCAAACTCTCTGGAATCGCAGATGGCACAATCTCGTTCGGCGCGACCATACGTGCCATCGGCCAGCTTCCGCAAGATCCCATCTCTCGCCGTGATTTCAACTGGTTTCAGCTTGAACAATGACGCGCGGGGGAAGCTGTAACGTTTCGATAACATTCGTCCCGGAATTCGTTGATTTGTTAATTCGTTGATTCGTCGTCCTGTCATCCCATAGTCCCTTTTCCCTCTGCCATCTGGCCCACTCTTCCCAATAACGAATAACTACTAATAACCGCGACGCGCATGCGTCGCTCCTAGTATCTCACTAGTCCGGGAAAGAGCAGCTTCGCTCTAAAACGATCGTAATCATTTGCCGTTTCTGCGCTTATTCGCCAGAGATTGTAAGGATCCGGAAGCGCCCTGCCATTTACACCATGCTCGTAGAGGCAAGCGTACCTGTATCCTGCAGCAGCAATGGCCCTGGCGACCTGTTCGCTGGCCGTCTTGGGGCCGCCAACAGGATAACAAAAACTGGAGACAGTTTTCCCGATTTGCTCTTCGAGCACCCTTTTTGATTCGACCAGCTCAAATTCGAGATTCTCGGGCGATGTTATCTGACTGAGAATAGGATGAGAAACTGAATGGCTGCCGATCTCCATTCCCTTCGATGCCAGGTCTTTGATCTGATCCCAGTTCATGAACAGGCCTCGGCCGGTCTCGCTCGGAACGGGCCCGCACAATTCGCGCAATTCTGCCAGCAGCGCAAGACGTTGCTCATCCTTCACCTTCTTAGCCCTGCTGAGCATCGTATCCACTGCTCGCAACTTCTGCTCGCCATTACTCGTGGGGAATACTGTCTTAGCAAGGCTTTTCAGGTAAATCTGCCGGCGCGCGTAACGCTTGGTCAGGTAGCTGATCTCATCCCACCAGGGGATCATACCCGATTCAACGTAACCCGTTGACACAAAGAATGACGCCTTCAGCCCATGCTCCAACAGGATAGGCAAGATCACATCGTGTGCATCAATGTAGCCATCGTCAAAAGTGATGATCAGCGGATTACGCGCCTGCTTGAACACATCGGCCTCAAGATCCGCAAAAGAAATCACATCAAAATGTTCCCGAATGAACAGCATGTCCCTCTCGAATGCCGCAGCAGTGCAACTGACCACACCTTCATCGAAGACAAACTCCGGGCCCGGCAGCTCGTTCAGTACCCGGTGATATGCCAGGATAGTCACAGTCTTACTCCGGTGCGTCTTGGCACGATAGCCCATTACGCCCAAGAGTCCCGTCGCCTTCAACACTTTGCAGAATAATTCTGTTCTGTTCATTGATCCTGTTCCGGCCGAAGCAATCTCTTTGCCTTGTCCCGAATGCCCCCTGCCACTGAACGACCCTTCCTGATCGCTGCCACTACATTCTGACCGATGCTCTTTCTTGCAACAACAAATGAAATAAGCTTCACTGCCTGCTCCGTCCAATGGGATTTGTATGATCCTACAGCGCCTTTGAAGAAATGAAATTCTTCACAACCATTTTCTATCGCTTCTTGTATGATGAATCCTAGCGTTACATTGCCGACACTCATCTTGCTATAGCGATCGACGACGACACCTGAGTTGTAATAATAAACTGAATCCGCATGCCGAAACAGGTAATAAGCCGCTACCACCTCATCACCAACCATGAGACAGGATACCTGGAGTTTCCCCTTCTCCGATAGACGCTCCGTTACTCTCAGAAGGAATCTCGAAAACGCTTCACTCCCAAAACACCCTGTCTTTCCAGCACTTACCCATCTTTCCTGGTGCAACCGCACGAAATGTTGATAGGCGTCAGATATTGCCGCAACATCACGTGAAGATTTGAATTCCACCTTGTGTTCCCGTTCAAGGCGCCTACGTTCATAAGCTATTCGTTCCGCACGTTTCGGCGTAATGGAATCAAGATACTGCTCCCATGTTGCCGGCAACTCGATCCGGGGGCAGTGGTCACAGGATACCGGTCGCACATGGCAACCACCCGTTCCAACCAGCGAATCGCACAGCTTGCGTACAACGGCATTGTTTCTTACATCTTTGACGAGCAGTTCGCCCCAGCGATCATCGCCGGCCAATTCGCCCACAAACGCTTCGCTCACTTCTGTGATATGCGAAGGATCAACAATTACGTCGAGGAATTCCGAACAAGTCTCGTCTTCTTCCGGTTCACCAGTTCCAATAAACTCGATCCTGTTAAACTTCATCCGAAACTCTACGGCCTCCCGCAACACAAACGGGGCGACCCCTACAAGCCAGCCTCCCGGCAGTCTTGCCGTCATCACATACAATTCTCTGCCAGCCCCATAATGCTCCCACCATGTGAACATCCATTCCCATGTGAGCATGGGAGACCTACAGTCGGCGCGCGAGAGTAGCCCATTCCACTCTTCCCGCATCCCCGCAAACTCGTCAGATGTTATCTTCTTGGTCGTGATCATCTGTCAGTCCAACAAAGCCCATTCAATACGTTCGCATTCACACTGGGCAGGGACGGCTGGCCGCTTGCCACGCCAGAGCTTCCGGGCGCAGGCGGGAGCCGTCCGCAAATTGACACACCCATGCACACCAATAACTAATAACCATCATCCAATAACCACCGAAGAACTGCATCCTATGCAGTTTTTCGGCACACATAATAGAGCCAGGGCGCCTTCTCGGCGTTATCGTCTTCTCCCACGCGCGCGCCAAACTTGTCGTAAATATCCAGTATTTCAAATCCTGCTGTCTCGAGCTGTTGATTCTGCTTGTCTCTGTCAATATAGTAAGTCAGCAAGCTGTAGCAATGTGCTGAGTCATTGATAATCGCGTAATCCGCTTCGTCAACCTGCCGACCCTCGTTGGCCTTGTAGTTCCGTCGCTCCTCGAGAAATGCGAAAGCGTTAGCTGCAAACCGTAAAGGATGCCAGGACCAACAGAACGATGGTGCCGGACGAATACCCCGGCAATTCCTGTTATGCGTTGAAAACACAAGCAACCCGGATTCGACAAGGACCCGCCGCATTTCCTTCAGAGCCAGGATCCTGTCATCGTGCGAAATGTAGTCAATGCTGTTGAATGAACAGAGCATGAAATCGAATGACCCATCGGAGAATATGCTCATATCCCGCATGTCACATTCCTGTATCTTTGCCTGGGGGAATCTCCTCCTGCAGCAGCTCACCATATCAGCCGAATAGTCAATGCCCCTGTACCGTTCAGTTTGTTCGCGAAGGAAACCCGTTGTCCTGCCTGTACCGCACCCAATATCGAGCACCCGTTTGCCGGCAAGGTGCTCACGGTACTTATCGAATATCGCACTTTCCGCAGGTTGCAACAGATCCTTGCCCGCATACTGCGAGACAATGTCTTTGTGTAACCAGACCTCTCTATTGGTTGAACCTGGATCCGTCATGAACGTCTTCCCGACAGAATCTTGAGCAGCAAGCTCAGCCGCCAATATGGATTGTTCTTACGAACCCCAAGGCCACCCGGCCATGTAATCCAGGATTGCACCACAAGCTTGACCCCTCTCAATCGTTCATTGGCCATAAGACACATCCATGCCGCACTCACTTGCTGTGTTGCAATGGCTTTTCTGTGTAGCTGGCGATATTCGTGAAGTGCGCCGCCCTCGCCGAACGCTTTCTCATATACGCGCAACACCTCGGGCAGGAACTTCACCGCATCAAGGGACAAACTGCCGACACGCTCCCTATACCTTGCAACCATCGAGTTGTATTTCATGATCCTGCCAATTGTCGCGACCCGCATCCAGCAATCCATGTCTTCGGGGCCGCGGAACTGCTCATCGAATCCGCCAAGTTTGTTCAATGCGTGTTTTTTGACAACCACGGTACTTGTTCCGACCGGATTGCCGTTCACAAAATCTGCCATCACTACTTCCTGACAGATATTCGCGCTGATATCCTCGCACTCTATTATCTGGTCCCAGTCAAAGCAAACCTGTGCCGTGGTGAGCACAGCCTCGGAAAACAGCGAGAACACTCGCAAAGCATCCTCTAGATGCCATGGCAACCAGGCATCATCGGCATCCAGGAATGCTATCCATTGACCACGCGCGTCTCGAATACCTGCATTACGCGCACCCGAGGGTCCCTTGTTCTCTTTCAGTTCGACGATGCGATGGCATGCCTGGCCTTGGGAGCCAATCCATCTCTTGACGACCTCTACCGTATCGTCTGCCGAGCAATCATCCACAACGATGATCTCGAGATCTTTGAAGGTCTGGTCTACAACAGAATCCAGCGCCTGCTCAATAGTATCTGCCACATTGTAGGCCGGCATGATGACGCTTATGCGGGGGGCGGGGTCGGACGACGGAGGACAGACGACAGACGACTGCGAAGAGCGCGAATCTGATAATTGGTTACTCATGCTCGAATCTCGCACACCATTTCTTGGGTTCCTGCATCATTTTCCCCAACATTCTTCCAATGTTCTTGCAACTGCCCACCAGTTCTTCCCGTTCTTCGGAAGACAGGTATTCACATGCATGCGACGTTCTCAACCAATGAAGAGTCTCGGCTTGTTCGCCATCAGCATCGGACAACTTGCTCACGAAATGGGCTGCGTAGCGGCTCTTCTGCCACGCCTCCGTTATGTTCGCGCCAATCGAGCGAGAAGATCGCTTGACCTGGCTTATAAGCGAGAATCGTTCGTCTGGTGGAAAACTCTTCGTCAGCTCAAATATTTCTTGCTGCAATTCAAATGCTAATTTGTAGACCCGTAAATCTTCAAAGCTCTCTATCCTTTCGCTCATCGGCCCCTTCCTATCTTCCTATCTTCCTATCTT
>JAUXFM010000195.1 GCA_030622955.1 Lentisphaerales bacterium | reverse complement strand
GGCAGCCAGGTTTGGCTCATCAAGCGCAGCAAAGTATTCGCGTAGCGTTTCGTAGGACTGTTGCCAATCCTTCTGTCGGTCATAGGTCAATGCATGTCTGTACAAAAACTTGGCATGCTTGTCCGGATGCTGCTTTTCGATCGCATCGAGCCTCTTATGAACATCTGCGAAGCGCTCAGCCATCATAAGCGCTTCGATATGGGACATCAGGATTCTGAGCGAGGCATCCTTCCTATCCTGACGACACTCGAACTCAGCCAGCGCAGCACGTAGATACACCCGCCGTGTCGCCCCCAGGTCGCCCGCGGCCAACTCTTCAATGAGTGGTACATGTTTCCAAAAACGGGATATCAGGGGCATGCTACGCGTAAGATGATAGCACTCGCGCAAATCAATCTCTTCGTTCGGATCAATGGTACCAATCCCCAATCTTCTCTTCTGGAACAGGAGCCACCTATGGCCGAACCGTGCAGGTGCGAGGTAAACTGCTGGATCTGCCGGATCGATTTCTCGAATCCTGATGTACACAAGCCACGCGAGATCAGGCCTCCTCATTTTGAAACAACAGTCAAGATACGTTGCCAGTTCATCTATACCGAGTGAATCGAGGTCAGACTTCAGTTTGTCGGCAAATCGCTCCCCCCATTTACCTGATGGCTCAACTACCACCAGCGGCACAATGTGCCCAATCAGACCCGCCTCATCCGGCCAACGATCCAGGGCCTCCTCTAGCAGCTTGCCGGCTTTCACGAGATCGCCCATTTTCATGTTCGCACTTATCGCCAGCGACAATGTCGCAAGATCATCATAAGGCACATCAGAATCGCTCTGGGCAATGGCATGCCACTGCTGATGTCCTGCAAGGTATGGAAACAGGGATCGGACCCGCCGCGCCATCAGGGACACGTCAGCTGCACGCAGAATATTTGCCACCACTTCTTCTGTATCGCCGCGCAGTGCCGCAAGTTCCGCGCGCAGCAGGGCCAGATCAGGAGCCCTCCTCCTTGCCTCAGGCACAGTATCAACCATCCGGACAGCATCGGCATATCTCTCCAGCCCCATAAACGCCCAGGCTTGAAGTACAGAATGCTCGTCGGTCCTTTCTTCTTCCGCTATGGATGACAGAATCCTGAGGCCTTCGTCGAATTTGTGCCGCATAAGCATTATCTTGATCTGCCGGTCGATCACTCCCTGATCTCCCGGCAACAAGTTGAGTGATGCGACAGCTGCACGCTCGGCGGCTTCCAGATCGTTGATTATCAATTCATCAATGATCCCAGTTATCATTGCCGCCCTGTGTACAGGGCGGCGCTTGAACAAGGCAAAAGCTGTCGCCAGCATCAATACCACCAACATTGCAATACGCGGCCCCCATCGAATGGCCCTGCGCCAAAAGAGGTTGAAGATGCTCGCTTCATTCGGGTCCGCCTTCTTGCCCTTCTTGCGCAGCTCTCTTTCGCCCCTCTTCCTGACCAGGAACCGACGCCACAGTACCGCCTCCATCTGTATGAGAACGATCGCGGCAAGAAGAAAGATCCCCGCACTGTCATGCAGAAACGCGATCGACATGGTGGACGTCTGGGAATCGGTCATGGAAACCATGAAAGATATCCTCGCCACATTGAGGACAAGCACCTGGACCAGAGCGAGAATCATGAGAGGAACTAATTGGTACCATTTAAATCTGAAAAGAACCCCTACCCCCAGCGTGCAGAGAAGAACCACAACAAGAGTAGCCATCCCACTACAGGCAGCTGGAACTTCGAACACTCGAAATCCTGAGTGCAGTATCATGCCGTCAGCCCAGACACGCACGTTGCCGATGTGGAGCAGCCACTCGGCACCGGCAACGGATAATCGCTGCATTGCCATCTGTGCAGGGGTAAAGAACTGACCTGGCAAAGGATGGACCCAGTAGAAGATGATAGCGGCAAGAACAACATCACCCACACGGTTCAGTGGCAGTGCCCACAACAGGCATGCTGTAACGGTCAGAACCAAGCCCAGCCACTCGAGTTGGTTGACCTCCATCACAATGCCAAATACAACCGACAGCGCCCCCGCCCCGGCGATCGCAATGAAGAAGAGAGAAGACCCGGCACCGATAATGATGCTTCGCAATGACGACCCGCCGCCGGTTCTGGGCTCAGGCCTTGGCCGCAGGATCACCAATCCGGCAAAGAGAGCTCCAAGCACCAAGCGCACAGCCCCGGCTGGGCCAAAAGTGATATCGTCAAGATTAAGATAAAGCCAAAGCGCAAGAAGGAGAAGCGCGACAACTAAAACGATTTTACGCAAACTGTTCATTCAAGATACAAGATCCAGGACTTACTATTCCAATCCTCACCACCATTCTTCAGCTACATAATAAAACCATGGATAACAGCACGTGTACAAGCAGCATAATCATAGATCCTCTTGAACTGAACTTCCGAGATAGAGCCTTCATCTAATGCACGTAGAGCTGACTCTGTACTTCCCTGCATGAACGTTTCGCATATCGAAGAAACCTGATGAACTCTGCATTCGATCCCCGAAGCAGCACGGATCAACAAACCGCAGGAGCCAGTAGCTTAGATAATACGCGAAAGTGTTTCACTTTCATTGACAAGTTCCGTCAGACGAGCCCTGAAGGCACGTGGCGCTCCTGAGATGCACCACAGCGATCGTGGCAGCCAGTATGCCAGTGACGCTTACAAGAAAGAGCTCAAAGCCTATGGCGTTGCTGTCAGCATGAGCCGTACCGGCACTCCGTATGACAACGCAACACTGGAGTC
>JAUXFM010000025.1 GCA_030622955.1 Lentisphaerales bacterium | reverse complement strand
GAACGACATGGCTACGATCCGACTTCAAGATCTCCTTCAGGACCATTTCGTTCGACAACAGTATGACCGTGAGCGGGTTATTGATATCGTGGGCAATGCCTGATGCCATCTCTCCGATAGCGGCCAGCCTGCCGGCGTGGACGAGGCTGTTTTGGAGATTCTTGATTTCCCTGATATCACGGAGAATCGAAAAAGTGCGGATAAAGTTGCCCTTATCGTCATAAATGCTGAAAGATCGAATTTCTACGGGGATCAGATTGCCAGATTTATCTTTGAGTATGCTCTCAATGCTTTTATCCCCGGTTTCCTTGAGGTCGCGGAAGCCTGCTTTGACGGCTTCTAGCACCTCGTCAGCATAGATCTGGAGGATATTCATCGAGAGTAGTTCTTCGTTGCTGTAGCCCAGAAGTCGCTCTGCCGTCAGGTTGGCGTAGATGATATTGCCTTCATGGTCCACCGAATGGATTATGTCGGGGAAGTTGTCGAGTAGTATTTCGAAAATATCCGCATCGCGGATCTCCATGTTCTCAATCTTCATTCGCGTCATACTGATCTCCGCTCAGATTGTTCTACAGATTGCAAATATGCTTTCTGCTTGGTATTGTATAGCAACGGGAATGAGCTGTGTCAAAGAGTTTTGGGGTGGTCTTTGGAGGGGATGTTCAGTGATAAAGGATAAGATCTATAACCTGGCAGGCAATATCAGGACTGCAGTTGCTGGATGTGTCGATAACGTGAAGAGCAAGGTGTCCGGGAAGATCGATGCTGTCCGCAAGATACCGGTTGATATGGAACTGGTGATGTCGGCTATCAGGAAGAACGATCTGTTCAGGGATATTCCCACAGAGAATATCAGCAAGATGCTCGATGCCATGGAAGTGGTGACGACACGAGCTGACCAGGTAATTATACGTGAAGGGCAGGAGGGGGATTTCTATTACATTCTTGCAGATGGCAATGCTGTTGTCTCCCGAAAGATAGCGGGGAAATCCGAGCAGCTGGCAGTGCTTGGAAAGGGCTCTGCTTTTGGCGAGGAAGCGCTTATATCCAACGACCCGCGCAGCGCAACTGTCACTATGACTAGTAACGGAGTATTGGCCCGGCTTTCCAAGGAGGCATTTGACCTAGTAAAGGAACCGCTCGTTAATTGGCTATCGCCGAGAGAGGCCGTGCAGAAGGTGCGTGAAGGAGCAACGTGGCTCGATGTCCGAAACAAGAACGATGCCACGAGCGAACAGCTTGCAGGTTCGCGGGCAATACCTATGAGCGAGCTCAGGAAAAGGCTTGGTGAGTTGGATAAGGCGACGATGTATGTTGCCTACTGTGAGAATGGTCGCATCAGTTCGACCGCCTCTTTTCTCATGCGTCAGTCGGGCTATAATGTAGTGGTCGTCAGGGGCGGGCTACGCAGAATGAAGGCCGTTGGCAACAAGACATGATCATTGATCAAGAGAGAGCCAGTTGTACCTGCTTTGTCTCGAGCAGGAGCTTTCTCCTGTTCCTGTTCCTCTTTGCCGTGATGGAAGCCCGGGCCGAGCCCATTCACGATGCCGTTGAAAGTGGCAGCACTCGTCTTGTCAGAGAGATCATTAAAGAAAATCCATCAGCCCTCGATGCGCGCACTGCGGGTGGTGCGACTCCGCTGCATCTTGCTGTTGGGCTCAACGAGTATGACTTGACCGAAATCCTGTTGTCATTGGGCGCAAACGTCAATGCGCGCACAAAGGAGGGGTATTCTCCTTTGCATTGGGCTGCACATGTTAACTCCGACATTGCCCTGGGGCTTCTCATTACTGCGGGAGGAGATGCTGTCAACCAGACCCCTAATGGCAGGACTCCTCGTGATGTTGCCGCGGCACGCGGCTCAAGAAGCTGCGAGGCCCTGCTGGAGGGGTACGAGGCACTCCATGCCGGTAACGCTGATGCTGCATATACACTTTTTGAATGTTTGGCAAAGGACCGGCCCACGAATTCCGAAATATCTCTCGCGCTAGGACTGGCCGCCTATGACGCGGGTCGCTTCCCTGAGGCGCTCGCCTCGCTTGAGAGGCGGCTACAGACTAAAGCGGGTAGCGGCATAGCTCGACTCTTCATTGCCCGCTCATACCTGGCAATGGAGAATTACGAAGTTGCGATGGCGAAGTTTGACAGGTTGCTGGTGCGGCAGCTTCCTGAGGACGTGCGCAATAGCGTCCTTGCAGATGTCAGAAGTATACGAGATGCGACTAGAGAGCAGGGCATGAACCTGCACCTTAGAATGGGTTTTGCTGCCTCGAGCGATGCCAGGACGGGGCCTGATCCTGATATTGTCACCGTAGCACCGGTCATGCTGGGAACCCGCTACATTGATTTTCTGGCACTTGCAACATCTGCAGCCCCATCCAGCGCAAGTTCTTTGTTCGGATCGCTCATGTCCGAGTACTACAGGGATATAGGTGATGAAGATGGCTGGATCCTGGATGCGAGGCTGGCGGCCTACGGCAACAGGATGGGTTCAGATGATGCGGATTACGAATCGACTTTCATCGGCGGATCGCTGGGCCTCAGGCGTGCAGTCTCCAGCGGCATATTCCGAATCCCACTGAGATTTGAGCAGATGAATTATGGCGGATCCGATTTCATGACAGTTGTGTCGGCTTCTCCTTCATATTTGTATTCGTATGGTGACAAGGACGAGTGGCAGTTGCTTTTCAACGGCTCGCTTGAATCGAGGAACTATTCTAGTCTTGAGGGTAGGCAGGGACTCTATGTTTCCTATGGCGTTAACGCTCGCCGTTTTTTCGGTGACACCGACTACACGCATGCCCTGTTTGTTGGGATCTCCTTCTTCAATGATGGCACCGATGAGCCGATAGATTCCAGCGAAGGAAAGAGCTGGAATGTCGGGGCTGAGCTGAAGCTCCCCCTCCATATGCGAGTTTACGCACGCCTTGAAGCCCGCTCCGTAAAGTATCCAGAAGCGGGACTAGCCGGTCAGGTTGTCCGGAGCGATTCCAGACAGAGATACAGCGTGGGTGTTTCGCGAGCGTTTGGAGACAGGCTTGGATGTGATATCAGTTATGATCTTGCCGACAACAATTCGTCGCTTGATCAACATGACTACGACAGATCTGTTCTGACTCTTAGCCTGTCCAGCTCTTTCTAGGAGCCTGTCAGGATCATGTTACTCACGGCCCCGCACGTTGCAGGGAAGACAGTCATAGCAGATTCGACTATCTCATCGACCCCCGAATCTGTTCGCGATGGATCGTAATGGGTGAGAATCAGTTGGTCGACATCAGCCTGTCTTGCAACAGCCACCGCGTCCTGCCATGTGCCGTGTCCCCATCCGACTCGATTAACGTATTCCTCGGGAGTGAACTGCGCGTCATATATCAGGTAGTCAGCGCCCTTGCAGAAGGAGATGAATCCGGGATCTATATTTTCTGAATCTATTTCCAGGTCTGTGGCTATCACAATGGATTTATCCTCGATATCGATGCGATAGGAAAGGCATTGTTGAGGGTGCGGCACCTTGCACCATGAGATCCTGGCACCCCACAAATCCATTTCAGAAGAATCCGTGGGCAGGTCATCAAAAGATATTGTCGCGTTTACATCTGACAGGCTTACGGGCCAGTAAGGCTTGCTCGCAAAGTTCTTGAGCTTTGCCTTCCAGTCCTCATCCCTGTCGGAATCAGAGAGGATAGATATCGAGGTGTCGCCCTGGTATAATGGTTCGAAGTAGGGCAGGCCTATGATGTGATCAAGGTGCAGGTGGGTGAATAGCATGGTGAACGAGCTGCCTTGGGATCCTGTCAGGCCCCTGCACACAGACGATATCCCCGTGCCGGCATCAAACACAATGATTCCATGGCTGGTTTTGAGGCTAAAACAGGTTGTATAGCCTCCGTATTTGACGGTATCCGGGGCCGATGCCGGCATCGTGCCGCGAGTGCCATGGATAACGAATTCCTGCATAAGACCCTTCCGCAAGTGCCAGTAATAGTAATTCTTTGCTGCTCTGATGTCAAACTGCTACCCATTCCCGTGAAGCGGATCCATACCTTATTTAAGGGCGAGGAATTGCGCCCCGGCGGATAAGCTGCTCTTTTTTGTCAATTTCGCTTGTATTTCACAACTGAGCTGTGTGAGAATGCGCAACTTTTTTGTCCATAATCTGTGGGGTACATTCTTGAAAAAGAAGAAAAACCGCTCGAAAGCTAAGAGAACATCTAAGCCCAAATGCGAGCCCAAAACCAGGCGGAAGCCCGTGAAACGAGCTGCGTCTGTGTCGGGTGGTAAGCGAAAAGCAAAGCCTGCCGCGGTGGAGAAGGCGAAGGCAAAGGCCACTTCTAAAATAAAGAAGAAACGCTCAACTGTTTCGTCTGCTGCCAAAGGAATGGGATTGATCGCCCAGCGACGGCGCGCGAGGAATATGCGTCTTGCATCTGATCCGCGTCGTTTGTCTGTTTCTGCAAGCAGCTCGCGTAGTCGCATGCTCGGGACCAAGGCCCGGATCAGGAAGAAGCGACTTGTCAGCAAATCCAGTGCAGAGTTCAGGGCGCAGTTTGAGCGTGAGGCCAAGACAGATTCGACCGAGCGCGGGCAGAAGCTGAACGAATTGCTCAAACTGGCGGAAGACCAGGGATACCTGACATATGAGGATATCAACGAAGCCGTTCCGGATAGCGTCATTAATCCGGATGAGCTGGAATCCTATCTTGTGCTGCTGCGAAAGATGGACGTTGAGATCATAGAGTCGTCGGATGTCGACAAATACAAGAAACGTGCCGGCAAGGACAGCAAGCAAACCAAGACTGCGAAGCTCGACTTCTTTGATGATCCCATTCGCATGTATCTTCACCAGATGGGTCAGGTTCCACTGCTTACGCGTGAGCAGGAGGTGGAAATCTGTAAGCGTATTGAGAAGGCAGAGGTATCACTGCGCACTATATTTAACGAATTTGGATTTGCAGCAACAATGTACCTTGAACTGGCCGAACGCCTGGAGCTTGGAAAAGAGCGCTTTGATCGGATAGTGACGGACAAGGTGGTCGACAGCAGGGAGAAGTACACGGAACTGCTGCCAAAGCTTAAGAAGGACGTTGAACGTACACATAAGAACCTCGCACGTCAGTTCTCCGAGGCGAGAAAGGCCGGTGTCGGCAAACTCGCGGACCGTAAACAGCGCCTGGTTGAGCGCACGAAGGTCCGGCTGGCAGAGCTTCTAGGCGGTTTATACTTCAAGCAGAAAGTCGTTGAAGCCATGGCTTCGAATGCAGAAGATCACTACAACAGCTTCTGTGAGGCACTTTCCAAGCTCGAAGAGCTCAATGCGAAGCGGAAGAGCAATGAGCGCGATTGCCGTATGACCGAGCTGCAGGCGGAAATTCAGGAAAAAGAAGTATTCTTCTGCATGTCGACCGAAGAATTTATGGCCAAGTTCAAACTCCTCAACCAAGGCATGGGTGAGGGGCAACAGGCGAGAACGGAAATGGTGGAGGCAAACCTTCGTCTGGTAATCAGCATAGTGAAGAAGTACATGAACAGGGGACTCTCCTTTCTTGATCTCATTCAGGAAGGCAATACTGGGCTCATGAAGGCTGTCGAGAAGTTTGAGTATCGACGAGGCTACAAGTTCAGTACTTATGCAACATGGTGGATTCGCCAGGCTGCCACTCGCGCTATCGCAGATCAAGCCAGGACCATCCGTATTCCCGTGCACATGATCGAAACGATCAATAAACTGCTGCGCGTACAGAAGAAGCTTGTACAGGAATACGGCCGTGAGCCAACTCCTGAAGAGGCGGCCGAGGAAATGGATATGCCCGTCGAACGGGTACGTGCTGTCTACAAGATGGCGCAACAGCCCATTTCACTTCAAAGCCCAGTTGGTAACGGCGATGATGCTCAGTTCGGCGACTTCATAGAAGATAAGAAGGCGGAGGATCCGTCCGAGAGGGCGGCATACAGCCTGTTGAGGGAGCGATTGTGCGATGTTCTTGAGACGCTGACCTCCAGAGAGAGAGCAGTGCTCGATTACAGGTTCGGGCTCACTGATGGGTATTCACGAACACTTGAAGAGGTCGGAAAGAAATTCTCTGTTACCAGAGAGCGAATCCGACAGATCGAAGCCAAGGCGCTTCGCAAGCTTCGACATCCCACCCGCCTGAGAAAGCTCGAGGGATTCCTCGAAGTTAACAAGTAGAAGAAACAACCGGCCGTGACGCCTTGCGCGGTCAAATTGAGGAGCTGAGAAAGTACATGTATTCCATACTGGACATTTCCATACCCGAGACCATCATTCTTGCCTGGTTCTCACTTGCGTGGCTAATTGTTGGAGTCCTGGTAGGCCAACGTCTCCTGGCAGCCTCGAGAAGAGGCAATCAGAAGCGTGGCCCGCGCCGGCGCGGCTCGGTAGAAATCTATGTTGGCAACTTGGCGTATGACGTCAATGAGCGTGGGCTGACAAAAGTGTTTGCCCGTTACGGCGATGTTGGCAGCATTCGCATCATTAAGAATAATGCCACAGGTAAATCCAAGGGCTATGGCTTTGTTGAGATGTACGATCGCAAAGAAGCACAGAGCGCCATAAAGGAATTGCACGGTTCCGATCTCAAGGGACGTGATCTCGTGATTAATGAGGCACGTTCTGATGCGCGCGCGGGCCGACGCAATGATGGTGGCAGGCACAGATAAGTTGTCATCCCTATTGCCCGTCGCAAATGGCTCTACGAGTTGCGGTGAATCGGCGTATTACGGCAAGTGTCCATAATTATGTAAACTTGCGGATCTGAGTATATCGAGATCAAAAAGTATCATGGAACCACTTACTAAATCTGCTGATAAGTGCTTCGCTGGGCCACTGGTCCTGGTGATCATGGACGGTGTTGGGATCGGCAAGTATGATGAAGGGGATGCAGTGAAATCTGCTCTCACTCCGCATCTCGACTGGCTTAGAGATAATGCCATTTCCTTCCAGCTCCAGGCCCACGGGAAGGCTGTGGGCCTGCCAAGCGACGATGATATGGGCAACAGCGAAGTGGGCCATAATGCCATAGGCTGCGGCCGTGTCTACGAGCAGGGAGCCTGTCTCGTAAATGACGCCATCGAATCCGGTGCTCTCTTCAATGGGGAGGTCTGGAGGGACTTGGCTGGCAATTGCATGGCCAATGGTTCCACTCTCCATTTCATCGGGCTCTTTTCAGATGGATATGTACACAGTCATATTGACCATCTTAAAGCCATGTTGGAGAGGGCTAAGGCCGATGGGGTTTGCAAGGCCCGAGTCCATATACTGCTTGATGGGCGCGATGTGCCGGAGACTTCGGCCTTGAAATATGTAGATCCATTTGAGGAGTATCTCACATCGCTGGCCTGCGACAGTTTTGACTGCAGGATCGCGTCGGGTGGCGGACGAATGAAGGTGACGATGGACCGCTACGATGCAGACTGGACAATTGTCGAACGCGGCTGGAATACCCATGTTCGCGGCAAAGGACCGGGGTTTGGATCGGCCCATGAAGCCATAGAGTCGTTGCGTTCTGCCAATCCGGGCGTCATCGATCAGGACTTGCCGCCATTTGTGATCCACGAGAAGGGTTCGCCTGTTGGTCCCGTGCAGGACAACGACAGTGTAATCTTCTTCAATTTTCGTGGTGACCGCGCCATTGAGATCACTCGTGCGTTTGAGGACGCAGACCTTGATAGATTTGATCGTTCACCGATACCTTCGGTCAAGTATGCTGGCATGATGCAGTATGATGGTGACCTCATGATTCCCAAGAGATACCTGGTTTCCCCGCCGGCAATAGACAGGACGGTGGGCGAGTATCTTGCGGCCAGTGGGGTGCGTCAGCTTGCCGTGAGCGAAACACAGAAGTTCGGGCACGTCACATATTTCTTCAATGGGAATAGATCGGGGAAATTTGACGAGAATCTCGAAGAATATATTGAGATCCCTTCCGATATCATCCCGTTCGAACAGCGGCCATGGATGAAGGCGGCCGAGATCACCGATTCTATTCTCGAAGCCATCGAATCGGGTAAACACGATTTCATACGTCTCAATCTTGCCAATGGTGACATGGTGGGGCACACGGGTATTTATCAGGCGGTGGAAATTGCCGTTGAGGCTGTGGATCTCTGTCTCGGAAGGATTATCAATGCTGTTGAAGCGGCTGGTGGCATGTTGCTGGTTTCGGCGGATCACGGCAATTCGGATGACATGTTCGAGCGCAACAAGTTGACAGGCGAAATTATCACGGATACTGAAACGGGTAAGCCTGCTTCAAAGACGAGCCATTCACTGAACCCGGTTCCCTTTTATGCATATGATTCTAGCGGAAGAGACTTCTTTGAGCTCTCTAATCATGAAAAGCTTGGCGTCAGCAGCCTTGGTGCAACCTGTATACTGTTGCTTGGTTTTGCGCCGCCTGATGGATATGATCCCAGCATTCTGAAGTTAAAAGGATAAGGTGCCCACAGAAGGACGCCATTGTTGTTGGAAGGAAGACAAGAATGAAAGTTACAAGAACACAGCGGAAAGCTCCGATAACTCGCCCGAAGAAGAAGCCTATTGAACGAAGGCGTCGCGAGGCAACCCAGCGTAAGCGGCTGGTTGCGATGGGTGCAAGCGAAGAATCTGTAAAGAAGATGACATGCAAGCAGCTTCGTGAAGAGCTCAAGAAGCTGGCTAAAAAGGTTAGGTAACCGACAAGGCTACTGGCTGGCGGGAATCTGTAATGAAGGTGCTCTGCGTCCTCAATCCGTCCTCTGCAGGTGGAGCAGCCCTGGAGCGGTGGCCCCAGGTGGCCAGCCTTATTGAGTCGTTCGGTTCTCAGTATGAGCTACTGGCTGAAAAGAGCCCCATAGATCAGCAACTCCTTGATCGACTCAATAGTTGCGCGCCATCTGAATTCTGTGCGGTCGCAGGCATCGGAGGGGACGGCACTCATTCAGCGCTGATCAATGCCCTCATGCGATTCAAGGCCGAGTTCCCCGATTTCGTGGTGCCACCTTACGTGCTCCTGCCCATGGGGACCGGCAACGATATTGCAAAGTCTTTTGGACTGACCGCACGTGAGAATTTCTTCGTAAGCGATTTACGCAGGTCAGTGGCATCCATCTTCTACGGCGCAGATTTCTCGATAGATCTTGGCCAGTTCGGGGACAGTTACTTTGTTGATGCTTTTACGATCGGATTGGATCCGCAGATCTTGCGCGAACGCAATCTGGCGAAAGGATTGATGTCTCGCATTCCGATCCTGAAGTGGTTTACTCGTGGTTATCCGATATATGCATGGTCGACTGGCAAGAGCTTTCTGCGTCATCAGCCAATGCAGGCAACAGTTGAAGTGGATGGCAAGCCATGGTATTCGGGATTGGCCCTGAACATCGTAATTAACAACACGAGGATATACGGTGGCGAATTCGATTTCTGTCATGATGCGTATGCCAATGATGGCCTGCTCGATGTCGCGGTGTTTACCGGGCATCGTGACTACTTTGCCAAGTATGTTCTCGCGATCAGGCATAACCCGCAGGGAATCAAGAGGCTGACAAAGAAGATTAATAGATCGTCGACACATACCCAGGGCAAAAGGATTCATGTCGCCCTGCATGCTGAAGAACATGCGCAGCTTGATGGTGAAGAACTGTCGACGAGTGCGTCATTTAAAATAGGCATCGTGCCTTCGGCAATACATATCAAGATCCCAGTGGAGCCTGCGTAATCCCAAGATGAGTTCTTTTCCTGACGACACTATTCTGCTCCAGCGATCCTGTGGGAAGCAGGAGGACAGCCAATGGTTGCGGTTCGCCGACCCGGTGAGAAGGATCACCGCTACTGAGTTGAGTGAGGTCCATTCCGCACTTATCGATGTCCAGGAAGCGACCGAGCAGGGCTATTATGCCGCAGGCTTTGTAACATACGAGGCCTCCGCAGCATTCGACAAGGCTTTGACAACTCATGAGCCAGGCAGCTTGCCGCTACTGTGGTTTGGCATCTACGATGAGCCCGATGTCCTATGTGATTTACCGATCGGTAATGACGTCTTGTTCAAGGTGGGTGATTGGCACTTGCCGATATCCGAAGAAGAGTATTCGGCAGTCATAGAGCAGATCAGGGACTACATTTATGCCGGCGATACTTACCAGGTGAATTACACCATGAGGTTGTCAGCGCCTTTTTCAGGCGAGCCGTTCTCCTTATTCCGTATCCTGTCCTCGGCACAACAGGCTTCACACTGTGCCTACATACAGCGACCGGGATACTGCATCTGCTCGGCTTCCCCTGAACTCTTCTTCAAGCGGCAGGGATACAGGTTATCTTCCCGGCCGATGAAAGGGACAGAACGGCGTGGTTGTACCACGAAAGAAGACAGAAAGCGGATCGCTCGCCTGAGAGGCTCTGAGAAGGATCGTGCCGAAAATGTGATGATTGTTGATATGATCAGGAACGATATGGGCCGGATAGCCAGTCCTGGCACCGTGCAGGTATCGAGCCTCTATGATGTCGAGCGATACCCAACGGTGTTGCAGATGACATCTACCGTTGACTGCGAAACAAAAGCTTCCTTCCCCGACATCATGAAGGCCCTGTTCCCTTGCGCATCAATCACCGGCGCGCCAAAAGTTCACACGATGAAAATCATTACAGAGCTTGAATCGGGTCCGCGAGGTGTTTACACGGGCGCCATCGGGTACGTTGGGCCTGATGCCTGTGCAGAGTTCAATGTAGGCATTCGGACTGTGGTTATCGACAGATTGGAGGGGCAAGCAGAATATGGTGTGGGTGGTGGCATTATATGGGATTCCGACAGCATCGCTGAGTACAAGGAATGCAACACCAAGGCTGCTGTGCTCACAACGCGTCGCCCCGAATTTGATCTTCTTGAAACCATCCTCTGGACACCTATGGATGGATGGTTCCTGCTTGATCGACACTTGGCAAGGTTAGCGGATTCGGCTGACTACTTTAAGTTCAAACTGGATACCTACGAAATCCGGACACAACTTGATCAACTTGTGCCGTCATTTGACGGAAAACGCTGGCGTGTGCGTCTCCTGCTTTCCCAGAACGGAAGAATGCGAACAGATCAATCCAAGCTGGATGATGTGGTGGACGACAATGAGCAACAGTTGTGCATGGCCAAGCATGCCGTCAACTCGAATGATCCGTTTCTTTACCATAAGACCACACACAGGAGCGTTTATCAGCGGGCACGTGATGGAGCAGCGGATTGCGATGACGTGATCCTGTTCAATGAGAAGGGAGAGATCACGGAAGCGACAATTGCCAATCTAGTGATCGAGCAAGGTGGTGAGAAACTGACGCCGCCGGTCAGCTCTGGCTTGCTGGCAGGCACGTTCCGTGCAGGTCTCCTCGAAAGTGGTCAGATACGTGAAAAGGTTCTGACCATCCAGGATCTTAAGACTGCTGATTGCATCTATCTGGTGAATTCGGTGCGTAGATGGATTCGTGCCGAACTGGTTGATCATCGAATCGGATGATCTCTTTCTTTGGCAAGATGGGCTCGGGATGCGTGAATATAGAGGTTCATGTGCGGCAGGTGACATCCAGCGATGGAATGTGGGCGGTCTTCTTCCGCGACTATTCCCGCAGGTGACTGCGGCTGCCAGGTCGCGCGTTGCCTGCTGTAATTTCATGGCTTTCTGCCTTTTGCCTCCCTTCCGGCTTCGCGGCGTGCCTTTTCGTGGCCATTAGATCTCCTACCATCTGAAACCTTAACTTGACACTTTCTCTCGAACCTTCGACACTTATTCGTGATATGTTAAGCGTTTTCAGAGATATCTATAAGCATCGCGAACTGCTCCTGATCTTGGTGAATCGCAATATCAAGATCAGGTACAAGAACTCTGCGCTTGGCTTCTTCTGGACACTGCTGGCCCCCTGTATCATGATCGTCATATATGCGACTTTCCTAGGGCTCATGAGGATCACGCTCTATCTGCCATCGCTGGTGGTGGGAGTGCTCGCATGGCATTTCTTTATTACCTGTTTAAATGACTCGCTCCAGGCGATCCTCGGCAATGCAAACCTGGTAACGAAGACCGCTTTTCCGCGCATAATTCTGGTCCTGTCGATGGTCCTGGCAAATCTTGTCAACTTCCTGCTGTCTATGATCCCGCTGGTGGGCTATCTGCTGATCGCGCAGGTCGATTTCGGCTCGCTGTATTGGTATCCATTAATATTGCTGTCGCAGGTTGCGCTCTGTTTCGGGTTGAGCCTCATAATCTCCTGCCTAAATGTCTTCTTCCGCGATACGGAACATCTACTTGGTGTGATCACGCTGGCCTGGTTCTTTCTTACGCCAATAATCTATACCTTCTCAGTGATCCCCGCGCACTTTCAACCGCTCGTGTGTTTGAATCCTATGGCAGGGATCATTTCTGCATATCGCGGGGCTTTCATATCCAGGAACCCGATGAGCGACATGATGCTGTTCAGATCATTTGCCTTATGCTGGATCGTTCTGGTCATTGGGGTGCTGGCTTTTCGGAAAGTACAGGCCAGGTTCGCGGACGAATTGTAGGAGTGAGTTGTGTCATTTGAAAACGCGATAGAGGTCAATGACGTAGCCAAACGCTTTAAGCTGCAGCGTGGCGGTACACGCACGTTGAAATCGGCTGTGCTTGACATGCTGCGGTATCGAAAAGGGCCTCGTGAATTATGGGCTCTGAAAGAAATCTCGTTTACTGTGCCCAGAGGTGAAACGCTTGGCATTATCGGGGCCAACGGTGCTGGGAAGAGCACGTTTCTTTCACTCGTTGCCGGCACAATGATGCCGACGTGCGGTGATATCAAGTCGTTTGGGACCATCTCTTCCCTGCTGGAGCTTGGAGCAGGCTTTCATCCTGACCTGACGGGGCGCGAGAACGTATTCCTTAATGGTGCGATCATGGGCCTCTCGAGAAAACAGATGAGGGAGCGGTTCGATGCTATCGTTGAGTTTGCCGGTATCCGTGATTTTATCGATGAGCCTGTTAAGCATTATTCATCCGGCATGTATGTGCGCCTTGGTTTCGCGGTCGCCGTAGAGCTGGACCCGGATATCCTCATTATCGATGAAGTGCTTGCTGTTGGAGATGCAGAATTCCAACGCAAGTGCATAGACAAGATTCGCGATTTCCGGAAGCGCAGGAAGACGATGTTGATAGTGTCGCATGACTTGGCAACAATCCAATCGATCAGCGACCGAATCCTGCTTCTTGACGAAGGGACAATTAAGGGGCTAGGCAAGCCGAACCAGGTGATCAGCGATTACCAGGCGTTCTCGCGCAGCAAGTCGACGAAAGGCGTGGGGCGGGAGTGGGGCACCGGTGAAGTTACTATCACGGGCGTAGAATTCCGGGATTCGAGGGGCCAGAAGACTGATAAATTCCGTTGGGGTGAATCTCTTGAAGCGCGGGTCTCATACAATGCTGCGCAGCGTGTGGACAATCCAGTGTTCGGTTTTGCGCTGGCCGACGAAAATGCACGGGTCATATACGGCAACAATACGCAGATTGAAAAGTTCATCATTCCTTTCATCGAAGGGGTGGGTACTGTCATCCTGAAGATGAAGTCGCTTCCGATGGCGCAGGGTACTTATCTTTTCTCTTTCTCGATCCATTCCGCCGACCATCGGCAGAATTATCACAGGCTCGATAACTTCTTCCCTATTGCTATACAATGCGAAAAGAGTTTCGAAGGTTGCAGCTACATCGAATCTGAATGGACGGCCTGCCCGAAATGAAACTCCCCGATATTGGTGAACACCCGGCAGTGTCGACCCTGGTTGAGACTGCTCTTGCAGAGGATGTTGGGCCGGGCGATGTGACAACACAGGCTCTGGTGCCCGCAGATGTTGCTGCCCGGGCTGCAATAGTCTCGCGTGGCGACTATGTTGTGTCCGGCAACGATGTCGCGGAACTGGTCTTTGCGTCGCTGGACCCCGAGATTCAGTATTGTGCCCTAATAAAAGACGGTTCGAGTGCAAGGGAGGATGCCTGCATTGCTACAATCGAAGGCAATGCAAGGGCAATGCTCACTGCCGAACGCTCAGCCCTGAACTTTATGCAACGAATGACCGGCATTGCATCACTGACAAAGCAGTTTGTTGAGATAGCATCGAAATACAACACGGCCATCTTGGACACTCGGAAGACGACCCCGGGTCATCGGGTGCTTGAGAAATATGCCGTGCTATGTGGAGGCGGGAAGAACCATCGGTTCGGCCTTCACGACATGGTATTGATCAAGGATAACCATCTTGAGCTGTGGCGCGGCCGGGAAGAACTAGCGCTCGCAGATGCGGTTGCCGTTGCAAGAGAGAGTTTCCCCGGGGTGCGCATAGAAATTGAAGTTGAGGATGAGGATGACCTGTTGGATGCACTGGAGGGCCGGCCGGACTGGATACTGCTCGACAACATGGAGCCTGCACGTATGACGCGCTGTGCGGAGCTTGTCAAGGGCGCATGTCGACTGGAAGCCTCTGGTGGCATCAATCTTGACAACGTTGAGGATGTGGCGAAGTGCGGCGTGGATGCCATCTCGTTGGGCTGCCTCACGCATTCTGTACTGGCCGCCGATTTGGCCTTGGAGATAGTAGAAGATGAAATATGAACCTCTTCTGCCCGAGCAGCGAAAAGCGCAGCTCGAAGTCTGCCAGAAGGAATTGAACCTTACCCATCTCACGTCGCCTGTCTTTTTCTATTCCTTTCTGTACCCATCAGACCCTTACTGTCCGTTCATATCCCCAGCTAAACAGAGATGAGCACCATCCTTGCAATAGATGTTGGCAATACGAGTACGACGCTTGGAATAGTGAATGGGCGTCGCATTACGCGTGTTGCACGTATTGAGAAGGCCGACAGTAAGCCACGTTCCATTGAGAAAGCGATTCGCAAGGTTGTGTCGGGCGTTTCCCTCCAGGGCGCCATCATTTGTTCGGTAGTCCCATCGCTTGATAACACTTTGCGTGCGAACGTGAAGAGAATCTGTTCGCAGGCTCCCATCGTAGTGACGCATCGATCGAAGATGGACATAACAATAGATTACGGAAAACCAAAGAGTATTGGCGCTGACAGGCTGACTAATGCCTGTGGCGCGGTAGCAAAATACGGGGCGCCGATAATCATCGCCGATTTCGGGACTGCGCTGACCTTTGATGTTGTGTCAGCGGAACGAGCGTACGTTGGCGGAGCAATTGCACCTGGCCTGCCGCTCATGACCGATTACCTTGCGGATCGAACGGCGTTGCTCCCTCGTATAAAGCTACAGGGCTTTCATCATCCAATTGGCCGAAGCACGGAGGAGGCCATGTTGATCGGTGCCCAGATCGGTTACCGAGGCATTGCAAGGGAACTCACGAACCATTTTAGATGTGCGCTGAAATCGAAGCGTGTCAAGCTCTGCGCAACCGGTGGCTTCGCCAAATGGGCATTAAGAGGGGCGGGAATGCCTTTTATCTTTGATCAACACCTGACACTGTTTGGTTTAGGCCGTATCTTTGAACTGAACAGTAAAATGAAATAGGAAGGAAGACTCATGGGACAGAATCTGTATGCAGTGATTATGGCCGGTGGCAAGGGTGAGTGGTTCTGGCCTTTGAGCAATTCTCGAACACCCAAGCAACTTCTCTCCCTTGTTGGCGACAGGCCTCTGCTTGCCATGGCCGTTGAGCGACTTGCTGGCTTCATACCTGAAGACAGGATATTTATTGTCACCAACGCATCGCTGGTTGATTCGATACAGCGCATCATGCCAAACTTCCCGCACGGCAATATTATCGGGGAGCCCTTCGGTAGAGATACCGCTGCGGCTTGCGCACTGGGCACGGCTCTTGTGAAATCAAAGGATCCCGATGGTGTCGTCTGTGTTTTGACCGCGGACCATGTCATCAAGGATGAAGACGTCTTCAAGGTCACACTTTCCGAAAGCGCTAAACTGGCCGTTGACAAGAATGCAATAGTTACGATTGGCATCAAGCCGACTTTCCCTAGCACGGGCTATGGCTATATTGAGGCCGGCGATCGCATAGATTGCGAAACCAGACATGAATTCTTTCAGGCCAGGAGATTTGTCGAGAAGCCCGATGTCAAAACCGCAGAATCGTATCTCAGGCATGGCAACTACTGCTGGAACTCGGGTATGTTTGTGTGGGCGGTGCCGACATTTGAGAAGGCATTGAAGGATCATGCGCCAAAGCTTGCCGCGATGACGGGTCGTCTTTCCCAGGTCAAGGATGTTGACGAGCTGCACAGGAAACTTTCCGAGGAATACGAACCTCTTGAGAGGATCTCGGTCGATTATGCTATCATGGAGAAGTTCGATAACATATTAATGGCCAATGGCGTGTTCTCATGGGACGATGTCGGCGCCTGGCCCGCCATAGAGAACCATTTCGAATGCGATAGTGACGATAATGTCGTGGTCGGCGATTGCGAAGCAGTTGCCAGTGAAGGCAATCTCGTGGTGTCGCAGGGCCGCTTGACGGCACTGATTGGGGTCAAGGACCTTGTCGTGGTTCAGGCTGACGGAGCAACACTTGTTTGCACTAAAGAGAATGCACAGGACGTTAAGAAGTTGGTGCAGAAACTTAAGGAGAGCGGTACACACGAGGAACTGCTATAAGGGGATGGATAGGGCATGAAGATACTGGGTATAGATTATGGGACGCGACGGATCGGACTGGCTATCAGCGATCCTGACGAGATTATCGCAACGCCACTTGGGACCATACAAACGTCGAGCCTGAAGAAAGCAATCCCGGAGATCAAGAACTCCTGCAAGGAGAACCATGTTGGGAAGATAGTAGTTGGCCTGCCACTGCGAATGGATGGGAGCAAAGGCCCTGCAGTGGAGAACGTCGAAATGTTCATTGCCAAGTTGCGCAAGGAGTTGCTCGTTACGATCGAAACATGGGACGAGCGCTTGACATCTGCTGAAGCGGAAAAGGTTTTACTTCTGGCTGACATGAGTCGTGCCAAACGTAAGCAGGTCCGTGACAAACTTGCTGCCCAGCTCATCCTGCAGAGCTACCTTGACTCGAAGAACATTATCTAGCCTGCTTCTTGCATGAAGAAGATGCCAAATGAACCCACGATATAAAATCACCGTATCCTACGATGGAACTGCCTATTCCGGATGGCAAGTACAGCCAAGAAACAGGACCGTGCAGCAGGAGATTGAAAAAGCCCTGAACCAGATCACAGGCGAGAAGATACGGGTTCATGGCAGTGGCAGGACTGACAAGGGCGTTCATGCGCGTGCGCAGGTTGCGCATTTCGAGATGGAAAAGAATGTTGCAGTGAAGTCGCTTCGGATTGGGTTGAATGCGCTGGTTGACGATGACATACGGATAATCAACCTGGCCAAAACTGTGCCCGATTTCGATGCGCGCAGGCACGCGAGTTCGAAGGAATATCGATATTTCATCTGGAATGCAGACCTCGTTCCGCCGCCACTCAGGATGTACAGAACACATGTGCCTTCCCCCCTGGATGTCAAGCGGATGCGTCGAGCGGCAAAGCAGCTAATCGGTCGGCATGATTTCGCCGCGTTCACGGCGAATGCTGGCAGAGAACTTGAGACGACTATTAGACATCTTACCGAATTAAGAATAGTGAAGCGGGGTTCAGAAATAGCGATCGTGGCGAAGGCTAATGGTTTTCTTTACAAGATGGTGCGCAGCCTTGCGGGATTCCTGGTGAGGGTGGGGGACGGCTCTATAGAGCCTGGTGAGGCAAAATCAATACTTGCCTCCAAGAATCGTACATGCAAGGTTGCAACTGCTCCGCCTGAAGGGCTTTTTCTCTGGCGCGTGACATACTGATTTGCCATAATCGCGCCTCTTTGAATGCGAAGTCAGATATTTGTGAAATGAGATTACCCGAACATGATGTGGCGCTTCTGTGCTATTTTCTTGCTGCATGTTGTGCGGCAGGAGTTGCCGTTTCATTCATGCTGGGTATTGAATTTGGGCGCGCGCCGCTGTTCGTCATGGGCCTGTTCGTGATGGCAGGCATTGGCCTGGGCATGCGCGCATCGCGTGCAAAGCGTATAAGACAAAACCAGGAAAAGACATGAAATTGAAGACATTGATAGGGCCATCGCTACTGGCGGCGGATATGGGTAAGCTTGAAAGTGAAGCGCAGCGCGCCGAAGGCGCGGGAGCTGATTGCCTTCATATCGATGTCATGGATGGTCATTTTGTACCGAACCTGAGCATGGGTCCGGCTGTTGTGGATATGGCCGATAAAGCTGTTGAGATCCCGCTGTCGGTGCATCTGATGCTCTCCAATCCCGATCAACACATCCAGAAGTTCGCGGATGTGGGCGCAGATACAATTCTTATTCACATCGAGGCGCCCTGCAATGTGCCTGAGATATTGGAAGAGATTCGGGCACTTGGTATTCGTGTGGGCATAACTGTTAACCCAGAAACTTCCGGAGAGATGCTCTTCCCGGTGCTCGACATGGTCGATGAAATCCTCTGCATGACTGTTCATCCTGGCTATGGCGGCCAGGCGTTCATGCCTGAAGTGCTGACGAAGATCAAGCTGGTCCGCGAGCAATGCAACAAGATAGGCAATCAGGCCGACATTATGGTCGACGGTGGGATTGGAATAGAAACAGCCGCACAATGTGCAGAAATGGGAGCGAATTCATTTGTCGCAGGAACATCGCTCTACCGGGCAGCCGACATGGCGAAGGACATCCTTCTTATGCGTGAGAGTGCAAGTTTAGCGCTGCAGCAGTCGGGCATGGTTGACTGACCGGACATGGCCCGACTCCGGGCCGAAAGATCACAATGAAGCATATCCGCAACTTCTGCATAATCGCACATATCGATCATGGCAAGTCAACACTCGCTGACCGGATGCTGCAGGCTACACGTACAATAAGGGATCGTGATTTTCGTGACCAGGTACTCGACGACATGGATCTCGAGCGTGAACGTGGAATCACTATCAAGTCGCATCCTGTCACGATGAACTACAGAGCTAAGGATGGTACCATTTACGAATTCAATCTGATCGATACCCCGGGACATGTGGATTTTACTTACGAGGTATCCAGAAGCATGGCCGCATGTGAGGGAGCGCTGTTGATCGTTGATGCTGCACAGGGCGTAGAAGCGCAGACCGTTGCCAATACGCACATGGCAGTGGACCAGGGGCTGGAGATCATCCCGATCCTTAACAAGATTGACCTAGGGAATGCTGATGTTGATGGCTGTGCGCGACAGATCGAGGATGTTCTCGCAATAAGCATGGATGACGGTTTGCAGATCAGCGCCAAGACTGGCAAAGGCGTTGAAGAGGTCATGGAGGCAATTGTCAGGCGAGTACCACCCCCGGCTACTGATGAGGCCGATAAGCAGACCAGGGCGCTCGTGTTTGATTCGGTTTTCGATGCATTCAAGGGCGTTGTTACCTATGTGCGTGTTTTCGATGGTGAACTTCGGGCCGGAAGCAAGGCAAAACTCATGGGGTCCGGGAAAGAGACAACGCTGAAGGAAGTGGGCATTTTCACGCCTAAGCCTGACCCGGTCAAGGTGTTGAAAGCCGGGCAGGTTGGCTACCTCGTCGGCACGATCAAGGAGCCATCGGATATCCAGGCGGGTGATACTGTCACTACCGCGGATCGACACATGGCGAAAGAGGCACTGCCTGGTTTCAAGAAGATGCTGCCCATGGTTTTCTCGGGGCTTTACCCGGTGAATACTGCTGATTACGAGAAGCTCAAGCATAGCCTCGATCGGCTGCGGCTCAACGACAGCGCTTTCTCCTATCAGCAGGAATCGTCAGCTGCATTGGGGTTCGGGTTCAGGTGCGGCTTCCTTGGATTGCTTCACATGGAAATCGTCCAGGAGCGACTGCGCCGGGAATTCAATGTGGATATCATTAATACCTATCCGTCAGTGATATATAGAATCAAACTTACGAACGGGAAGCTCGAGAACATAGATAATCCGGTCCATCTCCCGGAATTGAGCAGGATCGAACATATTGAAGAGCCGATGATCAAAGCCCATGTGTTGTGTCACAACGAACATATTGGCGATGTTATGAGGTTGATCAGAGACAGGCGTGGCCTCGTCGACCGAACAGAATCGATTGATACTTTGAGGGTGATGCTGACCTGTACCTTACCGCTGAACGAAATACTTATTGATTTTCATGACAAATTAAAAAGTGTGAGCCGAGGATATAGCTCGATGGATTACGACTATGCCGAATATATGCCGAGTGACTTGGTGAAGCTCGATATTCTCGTGAACGGTGAACTGGTCGATGCATTTTCTTGCCTTATCCACAAGTCTAAAGCCGAGGCCAGAGGACGTGCGCTCTGCAAGACCCTGAAAGACAGCATACCGCAGCATTTGTTCGCGGTCCCGATACAGGCTGCAATCGGGAAAACCATCATTGCCAGAGAGACCATACGCGCATTAAGGAAGGATGTTACTGCGAAACTTTATGGCGGCGATTATACGAGGAAGATGAAGGTCCTTGAGAAACAGAAAGCCGGCAAGAAGCGGATGAAACAGATCGGCAGTGTAAATGTGCCGCAGCAGGTGTTTGTATCGGTCTTGAAGACGGATTAGCAGAAGCCGTTGTTAAGTTGCTGAGTTGTTGAAGGTGTACTACTGGCGGCAAGTGATGAGTCCGAGCCTTGATAACTAACTGCACAGCAACTGATTCTCTGCTCCGCTGCTTGTGAAACAAGCATCGATCGGCTATTCTTTGTGCGATTGTTGGCCACTTGGGAAAGGGTGGGGGAGCAAGATGTCATTCTTTGAGAGCAGGCGCATAAAGAAGCAGGGGCGCGACTGTCTGGCACAGGCAAGGCATGCGTTGAAGCTGCGTGGCGATATCGCGTCAATACAGGATCTGCAGGCCATGACGGAGGCAGAAACGGCTTTGTCGGCGGCGCTGAGCAATGGTGACAGTAAGCATATCTGCGCAGCGACGGAAACACTTGCTACGGCAATACGCAGGGTTGTGCCTGCTCAACCGCACGCGATCTGGCGAGAGAACCTTGAAATCCTTGTGATCGCGATAGCCGTTGCCATGGCTTTTCGCACCTACTTCCTTCAGCCGTTCAAGATTCCTACCGGGTCTATGACCCCGACGCTCTACGGAATTCATTTCACACACAGAGACAAATCGATTGTTGATATCATGCCACTGAAACTTTTCAACTGGCTCGCTCGTGGTGAATGGCACCAGGAATGGCGTGCTACAGCTTCCGGGAAGTTAGGTTTTCTGACGCAGTCTATGCGGGATCACAGGTTGATGCACGTTGGATGGCAGATTGGCGAGGTCGAGCAGGTTATACCTGCCACCGCTAAGCCTCGCTTTGACGCGGGCACTGAGGTCAAGAAAGGTGACGTTATTGCGTCGCAGGTTCGTATACAGGGGGACCATATTTTTGTGAACAAGGTAAAATGGAATTTCACGAAACCGAAGCTCGGGGAGATCGTTGTGTTCAGGACGCAGGACATTCCGATGCTGCGGTCGAAGGAGCATTACATCAAACGAATGATCGGTTTGCCCGGGCAGGCGATTTCCGTTGATGAGCCGAATTTGTTGATCGATGGCGTTCCGGTTACGGATGTTCCCGAGATTGCCCGCATTGCGACGAAGCAACCCGGTTACTGGGGTTATCGATGGGATGGCCAGATGAAATCGCCGTCTGTTGTCCTCCAGCTTGGTGAGGACCAGTATGCAGGCTTTGGCGATTACACCAAGAACAGTCAGGACAGTCGCTACTGGGGTGCGATCCCTGAGAAGAATCTTGTTGGCCCCGCATGTTTGATCTATTGGCCGATACTGTCGCGGCACCATTCCAGCGGGAGGAACCGGTGGGGCCTGATTCGCTGACGTCGGCAAGCGAATCAGAAGTGAAGACGGAGCGCTGAAACCTGAGTTCCGAGCTTCTTTCGCAGCATCGACTGTTCTCGAACAATGGCGGGTAGGGCGTGCAAGTTCTGACCGCAAACTGGGCGAGCTTTTGTAATGGCAGGTCCTTCTTTGGGCATGTAATATTTGAACCATGCTAGGCCTCTATATAGCCGTGGGCACCCTCGCTTGCTTGTTGCGGTGCCGCTGTTTTCATGACGTGGCCTTTGTGGGTGCAGATCTCAAGTGAAAGTGCAAACAATGAAATTACCTAGGCAGTTGGAATCTGATGGCGTTGAGGCAGATGTCCGCGCGGCATTGGGAAAGGAGATGATCGGGCTGTGCAGTGATTCGGAGATGCGTATTCCCGTTCTTGCCGCAAACACAGAACTGCGTAAACATATATTCTATGCGAAATCGATTGGGGAATTGATCATTGGCCTGGAGGCCATAGAAAAGGCGTTAACAAATGAGCTGCGTGGCTTGCAGAAGGTTTGCGCGACGCAGGCGCAGGGCGAGCGCGTTGCGAGATTGCTGATTGTGACAAATGATGGGTCGTCACGGTTCTATCGAGAATTGACCTTTCTTCAGGGCAAGCAGGGTGCGCGGCTCATGATCTGCCGACTGGATGTTGATTCCGCAATGATGGGAGATATTCTCTGTCTCAAAAACAAGCATGTTAAAGCTGTTCTGCTTAACAGGAAGAGATCAGTGGTAAATGTGCTCAAGAGCCTGCTGTGAGTATTAACTGGAAACAAATGATCTCTTGGCGATCGCGAGAACCATGACGTCGGGCCCTGCAAAAGGGCTCGGGCAGCATGGTTTAGAACAAAGCTATCCTTAAACTACCTGGTACGAGCGGGGTTTGCTTGCTTGGGTGCGGATTGAGCATCATGAAGAATCGATGACGTTTCATCCTGTGTAAGGTGGTATTGGTGATGAGATCTTAATTGAGGGGGTTGACGGTGCAGAGATTTTGATTGTGCCGCGTCTGTCCTGATTGGGTGTCAGCAAACCGAGGGCTCGAATCCGAGGTTCCACGAGGATTAGAGCGCTTGAGGAAATACTGTAGCCGGAGAGGCGTGGCGAGCGTATCTGGCTAAGTTTCTGGCAATGAGCCATTGAACCTTACGGCCAGGACGGAATATCTCCCTATACGCACAAAATGACGGCTACAGAGCCTACGTCGCATAATATATCTTATGTCTACTCGCGTACCCAATGAGTCGTATATGCTGTTGTCGGATCAACTACATGATGTGGTTTGTCATGGCGTAATAGGTTTGGCTGAGTTCCGAGATTTGACCTGGTAGACGTGTTGCTGCGGGTTGCCGCTCTTCTCGACGTCCATGACGAAGACATTTAGGCGGCCGGAAACGAATTCCTTGATAAAATACTCAGCACGTCGCCTGTTGCTCATCGGTACAGAGTTAACCTTACGAACGATGTCACCCTGGCGCAGGCCACAGTCATTGAAGAAATCCTCTTCGCCAACAATATCAAGCACATAGCCCTCAATCTTCTGGTTTTCGTCGTAAACGGGGGCCATAGAGTCAAAAACGTTAAGTAATCGCTCGGGATCGTCCAGAAGTTCCTGGTAATAGCCCAAGACAAGCTCTCTATCGAAGACCCACCGATTTGAGGCTATCAGGCCACCGAACTGGCTCTCCTGAATGAAATTGATTCCGCTCAAGATAGAAGAGCTTGGGACAGAATCACTCCTCGTTCCAGCCGGCCTTGAGCTTCCGCCGGCCATGCTGATCCAGAGCTGCTCCTCGCCACGGTCAGTCTTCAATATTATGCTGTCGTGTAGCACCCGCTTTACGACGCATTCAGAGAGAACGTCCCCCTCGCCAACAATATACTGCTTTCCAGCCCTCAGATCGTCCACGACGGCATTGCGTATCTCTACCTTGCTGGGGTCATACCGAAAGAAAGTACCGGCCAGTCTGAACCGTTTTCCTATGGCCCCCCTCACCACTTCAGCAGGCCCGGCACTGGATCGAAATGAAAGCCAGTCGGTCTCCTGTGCAATCGTCGGCTCAGGCCAGGTGCATGTGCTCTGCTCGCGCTCAGCAGTTAGATTGTCGATTGCTGGCAATTGCCATGAGAGACAGAGGCTTGCCGCAAACATTACGACTGACCCGGTCAGTAATAACCAGGCCCCCTTCTCTATTGCTTCGTTGGAAAGCCGTTTCATGTGCGTACAATTGCAACTATCGGGTTAAGGGATGAGCAGGACACATAAGCCGGATTCTGTTCACCTTTCGGTGTCGGTCATTCATCTAGTGCGATCAACCCGGAGCTGCCCAGCGCCCTGAGGCGTAAGGAACATTTGCTCCTCGAATCTCCTGGTGCTGGCCGAGGCGGACAACCTCCAACTCTCTATTCGATCTTGCTCCGGATGGGGTTTGCCATGCGGCTACCATTACTGGCAGGCCCGGTGGTCTCTTACACCACCTTTTCACCCTTATCCCGATCTTCGCCTTGCGGCGTGACCGGGACGGTATATTTTCTGTGGCACTTTCCATTCCTTCCGCTTCAGCGGAAAGCTTCCCAGCTGCTTCCGCCGCTGGGACATCCCGTCCTGTGGAGTCCGGACTTTCCTCCCCGACACATTCGTGTCAAGGCGACCGATCGTCCCTGCTCACCCCGAAACCCACAATGAATATATTATACGATGTTAATTTGTGAAGACAAGAAGCTTTTGGAGTCGAGGCCGATACGAGCTGGGCCCGAGCCTCAACTACACGACGTAGAGCAGCCTGCCACAGAAGTCGCATGCAACCAGGGACTGGGCCTTCTTCGCGTCGAGTATTCTGTTTGGAGGAAGGTTCATGTGGCAACCACCACAGGCCTTGTTCTTTACCTCCACAAGCGCATAGTCGCGCTTGTTGCTGAAGATTCGCTCATAGGCCGCGAGCGTGCGGGGATCTTCGATTTCGTTGGCGGCCTCTGCTCGTGCCTTCCTTACATCCTCAAGGTCCGTTTCGATATTTGAACGGCGCTGATCAAGTGCGTCATTATCATGTGCAACCAGTCCCTCAGCATCTTTCAGCTTGGCCTGGATCTCGCGAGCACCTGCCGCATCCTTATCGAGTTCGTCCATGACCACGAGTTCGTCATCCTCGATGCTGGACATTTCCTTCTTGATGGTCGCAACCTCCTTCTCAAGCACACGAAACTCTTCGTTGCTCTTGAGTTGAAGTTGCTGCTGGCGGAGCTTGTCGATCTTTTCTTGGCGGGCCTTGGTTTCAAGATCACATTCATTGATCTTGACCTGGATATGTTTCTGCTCTTCCTTGGAATTCTCAAGCTCGGCCTTGAATGTGTTGAGCCGTTGTTCGTTTTCTTGCTTCTTAAGGGGTATATCAAGTAGT
>JAUXFM010000154.1 GCA_030622955.1 Lentisphaerales bacterium | reverse complement strand
TACGATCCGACTTGGGGTTGCCTGGATGACGAGATCTGCCGCACGGCAGGCCTCATGCCAGGCATCCCGGTCAACAGGCAGGGCTTCGGTGGCCACTGCTGGGGAATGTTGTGCGATCTCGGCGGCTACCGCTGCCGGACGTTCGGGATCCATGTCCGCCAGTACAATTCGTGCAGCACCGGCTACGCCGCAGGTGATGGCAACAGCCCTGCCCGCGCCGCCCGATCCCATCACAAGGATCGAGAGACCTTCAACTGCGAGCCCTGCCATTTCTTGAAAAGCGGTAAGGAAACCATACCCGTCGGTGCTGTGCCCCTTCAGTCCTGACGCGGCGAACTCGACGGTATTAACCGAGCCAAGCCGTCGTGCCGAAGCGTCGAGATCCGCTATCCCCTTGAATGCAACTTCCTTAAGCGGGATTGTCAAATTCACGCCGCCAAATCCCAAGTCGGAGGCGGACTGTAGCAGGGCGATGAGCTTGTCGGGATGTACATTGAAGGCGAGGTAGATTGCGTCCATCTCCAATGCTTCAATTGCAGCGTTGTGCATTGCCGGGGAGAGGGTATGGCCGATAGGATGTCCGAACACGGCAAAAGGCTTGGTATATCCGCTGAGCGTCTTCATTTCTTGGCCTTCTTCTTCCTCGTCGATTTCTTCTCGTCTGCCATGTCGGAAAGAAGGCGATTGACGCAGGAGAGATAAGCTCGGGCGCTGGCCTCAACGATGTCTGTGCTCGCGCTCTTGGCGCTGATTGTCCGATCTCCAAATGCAACACGTACACTCACTTCACCCATTGCGTCCTTGCCGACTGTTATAGCCTGCAGCGAGAAATCAAGAAGCTGCCCCTGTATTTCTGTAATCCTGTCGATTGTCTTCAATGCAGCATCCACAGGTCCGTCACCACAGGCGGCGTCCTGGATGACCAGGCTGCCTTTCTTGAGGCGAACAGTCGCAGTAGGCACAGTGCCTGTTCCGGCCGCAACGTGCAGGTAATCGATGACGAAAGCTTCTGCCATTTCAGACATCTGTTCCTGCGCGATTGCCAGGAGGTCATCGTCGTACACGTGTTTCTTCTTATCGGCCAGCTTGATGAATTGCTGAAAAGCATTCTCAAGTTCTTCCTTGTCCAGGTGCACACCCAGTTTTGAAAGCTGGTGCTTGAAGGCATGTCTTCCCGAATGCTTGCCCAAGACCAGTTCAGTATCGTCTATACCGATATCGGTCGGCCTCATTATCTCGTAGGTTGTCCGCTCTTTCAGCATGCCATCCTGGTGGACGCCTGCCTCGTGGGCAAAAGCGTTGGCGCCAACGATCGCCTTGTTCCTCTGCACCGTCAGCCCTGTCAGCCGACTGACAAGCCTGCTGGCCTGGTGGAGCATCTTTGTGTTTATTCCGGTTGCGACGGTTGAGAAGAGGTCAGATCTTGTCTTCATGGCCATCACGACCTCTTCGAGCGAGCAGTTGCCTGCACGTTCGCCCAGTCCATTGATGGTGCATTCGATCTGGCGGGCGCCATTCTGCACAGCTATCAGCGAGTTGGCTACGGCCAGTCCAAGATCGTTATGACAATGCACGCTGATGATCGCATCACCGATGTTCGGCACTTCGTCATGCAGGTAGGCGATGAGATCCCCAAACTCGCTCGGGATAGCGTATCCGACCGTATCTGGTATGTTGATCGTTCCGGCACCGGCATCAATTGCTGCCTCCAGTACCTGTGCCAGAAAATCCGGCTCTGTTCGGGATGCATCTTCCGGACTGAACTCGACATCGGTACAGAAGCGGCGTGCATACTTGATCGAAGCTACAGCCTGCTTGACGATCTCATGCTGGGCTTTCTTCAGCTTGAATTCTCTGTGAATTGCAGATGTGGCAAGGAAGACATGTATTCTTGGCTTCTTCGCCGGCGCTACGGCTTCTGCACAGCGCTGTATATCCTTGTTGAGGCATCGTGCAAGGCCGGCGATCACCGGTCCTTTAACAGTGCCGGCAATTTCCTTGACCGCGCGAAAATCATCGGGCGAGGCGATCGGAAAACCTGCCTCTATGATATCGACCTTCATCGCGGCGAGCTGATGAGCGATCTCCAGCTTCTCCCTGTGGTTCAAGCTGGCGCCTGGCGATTGCTCGCCATCTCTCAGCGTCGTATCAAATATGAGTACTCTCTGTTTGTTGTTTTTCATTTCTCAACCATTAACTTTATTCGTCCCTTGGCATGGCTATCACGCCGGAGCGTGACAGGTTCTGTATCCTGAAAGGCTTCAGTAGTTCGAGGAAATCCGCGACCTTCTCCTGCGCGCCGGAAATCTGGAGCGTGAGAGAGTTGGTCTCCACAAGCACAACCTTTGCCTTGAACAGGTTTGCCAATTCTGCGATTTCTCCACGACTTTTGGCCGGCGCAGAGACCTTCACGAGAACAAGTTCACGGTCAAGATACGACATCTTTGTCAGGTCGGCTACCTTTACAATATCAACAAGCTTGTTCAGTTGCTTGGCGACCTGTTCAAGTACACGGTCGTCACCCGGGACCTGGATTGTCATCCTGGACACGGTAGTGTCCTGGGTTGGTCCGACATTCAAGCTCTCGATGTTGTAGCCACGCCCCGAAATGAGTCCGACAATTCTGGCCAGCACTCCGGGCTGATTCTCAACTAATGCTGTAATAACATGCTTCATATGTGCCTCTGTTCATAGCTCTCACTGTTCAGTGTTTCCGCCTTCGCCCTTCAGGCTTCGGCGAGACGAGCCTGTGGCTGGCAGGTTTTCCCTACTTCGTCCTTCGGACTACGAAGGGCAAGCAGTGTTCAGAACTGCTTGTAATGTTAACTTGCCTTTCCCTTTTTTCGTCAAGAAATAACCAACAACTAATAACCACCAGCTTTCGTCTGATCACGCCATACTATGGATCATTTCCATGAGTGACGCGCCCGGCGGAACCATGGGATACACGTTCTCGTCGGGCTTCACGATGCACTCAATCACGACAGGCCGATCGATAGAGATCGCTTTCTTTAACGCGCTGACTGCGTCATCCCTGGTCGTGGCCCGCAGGCCGACGGCACCGTGCGCCTCGGCCATCTTGACGAAATCAGGTAGATAGACGTCACGATCATCCTTCTGCAACTTCTCCATCTTTGCACGCTTGGCCTGGCCAAGTGTAGTGGCGGAATATTCTTTGTTGTAGAACATTTCCTGCCACTGCCTGACCATGCCAAGATGGCCATTGTTCAGGATAACCACGTTAATCGGCAGGTGATGTTCAACTGCAACGACCAGTTCCTGAAAGTTCATTTGAATACTGCCGTCCCCTGCAATCAGGACCACGGTGCTGTCCCGCTTGCCTGCCTGTGCGCCGATGGCTGCGGGCAGCCCATAGCCCATTGTTCCAAGGCCACCCGATGACAGGAAGGTCCTGGGCTTGGTGTACTTGAAGAACTGGGCAGACCACATTTGGTGCTGTCCAACATCGGTCACAATTGTGGCATTGCCATCGGTGATGTCGTAGACCTGCTCGATAACGAACTGGGGCAGCAACTGCCTGTTCGTTTTGTCATAGGCGAAGGGCGATTCCTTCTGCCATTTCGCAACCTGAGCAAGCCATTCCGCTCGCTCGATGGTATCGACCTGTTTGATGAGCTCCTTGAGTACCGATTTGACGTGGCCGACAACGGGTATGTCGACGGGCACGCTCTTGGAGATAGCCGAAGGATCAATGTCTATATGAGCCTTTATTGAATGTTCGGAGAATTCGGAAACCTTGCCGGTAACACGGTCGTCGAACCTGGCGCCGATGGCGACCAGCAGATCGCATTCGCTCACAGCCCTGTTGGCAGCGACACTGCCGTGCATTCCCAGCATTCTCAGGGCAAGTGGATCCGTCTCAGGGAATCCGCCAAGCCCGAGCAACGTGGTGGTGACCGGAATTCTTGCCTTGTGCGCCAGTTCTGTCAGTTCTTTGGCTGCTTCACCCAGGATCACCCCGCCACCTGCGTAGAAGAGGGGGCGCCTAGCTTTGTTTATCGCGCGCGCAAGCTTCTGGATTTGCTTAGGATGCCCCTCGTTCTTCGGCTTGTAACCACGCATGGTTATGTCCTTGATTGGCTCGGCCTCAGCCTTCGCCTGTTGAATGTCCTTGGGTATATCAATCAGGACCGGGCCTGGCTTGCCCGTCTGCGCGACGTGGAATGCCTCCGCAATAATACGGGGTAGCTCCTCTGCACTTCTGACAAGGTAATTGTGTTTTGTGATAGCCCTTGTGATAGCGCAGGTATCGGCCTCCTGGAAGGCATCATTGCCGATCATTGTTGAGGGCACTTGACCGGTTATACAGACCATGGGGATACCGTCCATGTAGGCGGTAGCCAGCCCGGTTGCAGTGTTTGTTGCGCCGGGCCCCGAAGTTGCGATACAGCATCCGACCCGGCCGGTTGCGCGTGCATAGCCATCGGCCATATGGGTTGCGCCCTGCTCATGTCTTGCCAGGAAGAACTCAAAGGGGGCATGGTACAGCTCAGCGAAGATATCCAGCACTGCACCGCCCGGCAGCCCAAAGATTGTCTCAACCCCGGCCTGTTTCAGGCCTTCCATTATGTGCTGTGCACCAGTCTTCATGCTTGTCTCCTAGTATGGGCCTTGATAGGCCCTGTTTTGTCGATTCCATCTCGGCGCAATTACCGTGCATTCCGGTATTTGCGGGCGCCCAAATGTACCACTCCTTCTCAATTAAACCAAAAAAAACCACCGTTTTCACGGTGGTACCAACCCCAGGCCTTTAGCCCGGAACTGTGCAGCCTTACCCCACTAAGTCGGAGGCCAAGCGGTCTTAGGAAG
>JAUXFM010000074.1 GCA_030622955.1 Lentisphaerales bacterium | reverse complement strand
TGCGTATGCTCTGTGTCAGGCTGCATCGGAATAGCCCTGCTATTCCTGCTTCGCCTTCCTTGATCATGCACAATTCGCAACGCCCCTCCGGCTACAGTATTTCTTCAACCGCTCTAGCTGTCCCTTCGTCGCCCCGAGGCGAGGCCCGGCGTGCGCGGGGCTATGGCGGGTGAGACGGGCAGGTAGCCGCGGCTACGGAAACATGCTGAATCCCGACGCCCAGTAACCAATAGCGAATAACCCGTGACTACACCACATAGGTTGATGCCGACGTTGTCCCGCCTGTTCCCGTCCAGTTCGTATGGAAGAATTCGCCACGTGGTTTATCGACGCGTTCGTACATATGTGCGCCGAAGTAGTCACGTTGCGCCTGGAGCAGGTTTGCCGGCAGTCGTGCACTACGATAAGAATCATAGTACATGAGTGCGGTGCTCATTGCCGGCACCGGTATGCCGAGATCTACGGCAACTTTGACGATATCACGCCAGGCATCCTGCGCCTTTGTTACAACGTCCTTGAAGTAGGGGTCGAGAAGAAGGTTGGCAAGATCTGGTTTGATGTCGAACGCTTCCTTGATCTTGCCCAGGAACTGTGCGCGAATGATGCATCCACCACGCCACATGAGGGCTATTGAACCGAAGTTAAGTCCCCAATCATTCTCTTCGGATGCTGCTCGCAGGAGCTGGTAACCCTGTGCATAGGAGCATATCTTTGAGGCATAGACTGCGTCATGCAGCTTCTTGATGAACTCTGCCTTATCGCCCTCATACTTCTTGCTCGGGCCGTTCAGCTCTTCGCTGGCAGCGACGCGCTCTTCTTTGATGGCCGAGAGGCAGCGGGCGAAGACCGCTTCCGCTATTTGTGGGATGCCGATGCCGAGATCGAGGCCGGCCTGCGAGGTCCATTTGCCGGTACCTTTCTGACCCGCAGTATCAAGTATCACGTCAACCATCGGCTTGCCCGTATCGGGGTCGATCTTTCCGAGAATATCGCGGCTGATCTCGATCAGGTAGGAATCGAGTACACCTTCATTCCATTCGGCGAAGACCTTGTGCATTTCATCCGCACCCATGCTGAGGCCGGTGGCCATAAGGTTGTAGGCTTCGCAGATGAGTTGCATATCGCCGTATTCAATGCCGTTATGGGTCATCTTGACGAAATGGCCGGCTCCCTCGTTGCCGACCCAGTCACAGCAGGGGACATCACCGTCGACCTTTGCAGAGATCGCTTGCAGGATATGCTTAACATGTGGCCATGCGTCGGGGTTGCCGCCGGGCATGATGGAAGGGCCTTTAAGTGCGCCTTCTTCGCCGCCTGACACGCCAGTACCAATGAAAAGCAGCCCTTTTTCTTTCAAGGTCCTGGTTCTGCGTATTGTGTCGCGAAAATGGGTGTTACCGCCATCGATAAGAATGTCGCCTTTTTCAAGATACGGGGCGATGGTGTTGATGAAGTCATCGACCGGCTTGCCTGCCTTGACCATGATCATGACCTTGCGCGGTTTTGCGAGACTGTCGACGAATTCCTCAATGCTATGTGCGCCAATGATGTTCTTATCTTTGCCGCGGCCGTTGACGAAATCGTCAACCTTGCTGACGGTGCGGTTGTAGCACGAAACGGAGAAGCCTTTGCTCTCCATGTTCAGGATGAGGTTTTCGCCCATTACTGCCAGTCCAACTAATCCGATATCTGCTTTTTTCATTTCTTCTTTCCTCTATTTATTCTCGTCGAAACAGTGTTCGTAATTTCTGCGAAGTGCTATACCCCCGAAAAGGCGCTGAAACCGCCATCAACGGGAATGACTGTGCCGGTCACGAAGCCGGCGCCTTCATCGGACGCCAGCCAGAGCAAGGCCCCGACCAGATCTTCCGGGCTGCCGAACTTCTCCATTGGAGTATGACTGACGATGGTGTTTCCGCGTGGCGTCAGTGAACCGTCATCCTGGGTCAACAGCGACCTGTTTTGGTCAGTAAGGAAGAAACCGGGCGCGATCGCATTGACCCGGATGCCGACCTTTGACATGTGGACCGCGAGCCATTGGGTGAAGTTGCTGACGGCGGCCTTCGCACCGCTATATGCAGGGATCTTGGTGAGCGGGGTGAAAGCATTCATGGAAGAAATGTTTATGACGACACCCCGGCCTCTTTCCGCCATCCCTTTTGTGAAGGCCTGTGTTGGCAGTAATGTGCCGAGGAAGTTCAAGTTGAACACGAATTCGATGCCCTTGGGATCGAGGTCGTAGAAGGTGACAAGATCGCCAGATTCCTTGAGATCCTCCGGTCGCAGGTGTTCTTTGCTGGTCGTTCCTTTGGGGTGATTGCCGCCAGCTCCGTTCACGAGGATGTCGATCCCGCCGAACCTGTCGCAGATCTCTTTATTAGCCCTTTCAAGGCTGTCCTTTTCGAGCACGTTGCAGTCAGCTGCCATGGCGATGCCGCCTGCCTTGACAATCGCGTTGGCAACAGCGTCCGCTGCTTCTTTCTTGAGATCGAGAACGGCCACGTTAGCGCCACACTCTGCGAGTGCTTTAGCCATGCAACTGCAAAGGACGCCACCACCACCTGTCACCGCCGCTGTCTTCCCGGCCAAATCCATTTTAAACGGAACCATTGCTCATCTCCTTTTATAAGACAATCAGAAATCACCGGCGCAGCCGGTACAACACTTCTCCCGCCTTCCTAACAAGTAGGATTCCCTCATCTTCTCTCCCTGCATACTCTTCCTTATCGATCGTCCTGTAATCCATGTAGGCAAGATTCACCTTGCGGCAGATGTCTTCCGGGATGCCGGTTGCCAGGATGACCTCAACACGCGGTTTCTCTACACCGTCCTCGTAAGTGCCGGCGCCCTTGACGTGGGTAGAATGAGCTACAACGCCCCATGGGTAGCCTTTGAACTTGTCCCATTGTGCCAGGAAATAATCACGCGTATGGTAGCCGATCTCGTGCAGCACCGTACCGTGGACGGGAGAAATGTCGGTGATATGTGGTGCGTAGATGATGACCTTGCCGCCATAGGCTACGATGGGCTCGATCTTGTACATGCATTTGCCGCCGGTCCAGAGATCATCATACATCTCCGGGGCACAGGAAAGAACAGTATGATAAGGCTTGTCCTTATACTCTATGTTTACCTGGGCGGAGAGATCAGCTGCATTCGACCATGCCTCTTCTGGTGTTCCACAGTAAACGCCAACGGGCGTTTCCCCTTCCATGACCAGGCATATGGCTTTACGGTCGGCTTTAATCATGGAACTGGCCCGGTCAATCACTTTGCGCACAGGCGTGTGTTTGGTGCCGATGATTTCAGTATTAGTGATCACAGCGCCCAGCCAATGGAAGAAATCGATAATCTCCTGACCCGCGATGCCCGGGAACAGGTATTTGTTACCGCCGGAGAATCCGACCACTTCGTGCGGAAAGACGGGGCCCATGATTATGACCGTGTCGTAGCCACGCACCATCTTGTTGCAGGTAATGGTTACATCCATCTCGAAAAGGCCATTGGTAATCTCGCCGATATCCTTGCTGGATAGATTGCCAACACTGATGAGCTGGTCAGGATCCTTCCACATGTGATTGAAGAAACGGGCCTTGGGAAAGATGTTCCTGTGTTCATATTCGGATATCCCTGCAATCTGGTAGATGTGTTCCTGTGACATTGGCGGGTGTGTGCCAAGGGCCACGAGGAAATCTAGCAGTGCTGCGGAATTGGCCAGTTTCTCGTAAAGAATGCAAAAAATCTTATCTGTCGGGCATGTCCTAGTATGGTCCGGGATGATGACCAGGACCCGTTTTCCCGCCAGCGCCCATGTTGAAACGGCCTGTTCGCAGGTTTCTCTCAACTCGGCATCTGTCAGTGCACGATCCTTGTATCCGATTCCGGATGCCAGCATATTCTACTCCCTTTCAAAGCGCGCAGTATATGGGTGGCAGAAAAGCGCATCAAGGTCAATTAAGCTTGTGTTTTCCTGAAAAGAAGCCGTTGGGCTTGCATTAAGGGGCTGTAGGCGGCAGTTGTCGACATTCTCAGGGCGAGCGGTCGGAACCGGACACTGTCTACGAACCATCCGGCAGGGAATGCGTTGATGCATAACGACATGACCAGTCGTGCACCGCTTTCAATGCCGGGAGTTCAGGAATGGGCAGGCCGTTGTCAGGGAAGAGGCCGCTCTAGGACTGGGGCTAGAAAGAGATTTACATGAATAAGGGTAGAAACTACTGTGTTTGTCTCACTGCGCAATTGAGGAGATTCTGAAACATGCCCGAAGATCTTGAATATACCCAGGATGATCTCGCAGGACTTATTCCCTCGAAAGAGTTTTTCGTTGGGATCGATTCCGATGGCTGCGTGTTTGACACGATGGAAATCAAGCAGAAGGAGTGCTTCCATCCCCGTATTATATCGCACTGGGGACTTGAAGGAGTCGAGAAGGAGTTGCGGGAAACAGCTGAATTCGTAAGTCTCTATTCGAAGTGGCGCGGATCAAACCGGTTCATTGCGCTCGTCAAGGTTTTTGAGCTCATGAAAGAGCGGGCCTCCCTGGCCGAATCCAGCGTGACCATTCCTGAACTCCCGGCATTGAAAGCGTTCATCGCATCAAACCTGCCCTTGGGTAATCCTGCCCTCAAGGCCGAGGTTGAGAGGACGGGTGATGCGGAACTTGCTTCGCTGCTGCAATGGAGTGAGGACGTGAATGCGGACATTGCAGAAACCGCGAAGAACATCCCGCCCTTCAGATTCGCAGCCGAGTGTATCAAGCGTATTGCGGCTCATTCTGACGCGATATGTGTCTCCCAGACCCCGGAAGAGGCGCTGGTGCGTGAATGGAGCGAGCATGACCTGGTGAGATATGTCAAGGTCATTGCTGGCCAGGAATTGGGAAGGAAGTCGGAGCATCTTGATCTTGCCGCAGGTGGCAAGTATCCGTCTGAAAAGGTCCTGATGATTGGGGATGCTCCGGGCGACCGCGATGCTGCCCGGGCAACTGACGCGTTGTTCTTTCCGATCAACCCGGGCCATGAGGTGGCGTCCTGGGAACTCTTTCACAACGAGGCCTTTGACAGGTTTCTTGCTGGCGATTATGCGGGCGAGTATGAGCAGAGATTGGTCGATGAATTCGAAGCATTGCTTCCAGAGATCCCGCTGTGGGACAAGTGAGGAAACGAGGATGGCAGGTATAGACAAAAGTTCTATTCGAGAGACGGTCGGCAGGATACTGCAGGATACTCAACTGGTGGATGTGCATACACATGTATACGATCCGGAGCTTGGCCCGGTCCTGCTCTGGGGTATAGATGAGCTAGTGACCTATCATTACCTGATAGCGGAAGTGTTCAGGGCCAGACCTGAACTTGACTATGATAAATTCTGGGCAATGTCGAAGCAGGACCAGGCTGACCTGATCTGGCAGGAATTGTTCGTGAAACGATCGCCGATCTCAGAAGCCTGCAGGGGCGTCCTTACAGTGATGCATGCGCTTGGCCTGGACCCGAATGCTTCTGATCTGAAAGGAGCCAGGAGTTTCTTTAAGGAGCAAACAGCTCGCGGTTACGTTGACAAGGTCTTCAAGCTTTCAGGCATAAAGAAGGTCTACATGACCAATGATCCCATGGACGACATGGAACGACCCGGATGGGAGAAGGGTTTTGAGCGTGATGAACGTTTCATGGGTGTGCTCAGGCTGGATCCTACATTTATGGAATGGCCGAAATCGATAGGGAAACTGCAGGCCATGGGGTATGACGTCGAGCCGGCACTTTCAGGGAAGACGATTGCCGGGATCCGTAAGTATATCAATGACTGGTGCGATAGGCTGGATGCGCGCTACATGGCGATCAGTCTTCCTCCGACCTTTCGTTATCCGGACAAGAATTCAACAATGACCACCCTTGTCGAGAAGACGTTGTTTCCCTCGGCCGTTGAGCGTGGTATTCCGGTGGCGCTTATGATTGGCGCCAGGCGACTCGTGAACCCTGGCTTGCGGCTGGCCGGTGATGCGGTAGGCAAGGTGAATATCGAGTCGATCGAACGACTTGCAACGGACTTTGCGGATACCCGTTTGTTGGTGACGCTTCTCTCTCGTGAAAGCATGCACGAGCTATGCGTCACTTCGAGGAAGTTCAAGAATATTACACCGTTCGGGTGCTGGTGGTTTCTTAACAACCCGAGCCTCATCCGTGAGATCACTTCGATGCGTTTCGAGTTGTTGGGGCTTGGCTTCATTCCGCAACATTCGGATGCGCGTGTGCTCGACCAGCTGATCTACAAGTGGACTCATTCGCGAAGGATCATTGCCGATGTCATGGCCGAGAAGTATGCGGACATGCTTGATACCGGCCGGCTCCTTACGGAGTCCGACATCAAGAAAGATATCGACCTCATGTTTGATGTTACACTATGAAGAGATATGTCCAGGTCTATACGGGTGCCGGCAAAGGCAAGACAACGGCTGCGTTGGGCCTGACAATGCGTGCAGTTGGCGCAGGGATGAAGGTTTATATGGGCCAATTCATCAAGAGCCACGACTATAGCGAGATCAAGACGCTCTCGGAACGTTTCCCTGAGGTGACGGTCGAGCAGTATGGCCGTGGTTGCTTCATCAAAGGCGATCCGACCGAGGAAGATGTTGAGGCCGGGCTCGCAGGTCTCGCGAAACTTGAAGATGCAGTGCGTGATGGCGAGTATGACATGGTCATTGCCGACGAAGCCAATGTCGCTGTTTCAGTAGGGCTGTTCGGTGTCGACAAGCTCATGAAGCTTATTGACATTAAGCCCGGCGAGATGGAGCTTGTCTTTACCGGGAGGGGCGCACATGAGGATCTTGTTGCCAGGGCAGATCTTGTGACGGAGATGAGCTGTGTGAAGCACTACTATGAGCAGGGCGTTAGTGCGCGAAAAGGTATTGAATGCTGATGTGGGCTGAGGGAAGGACTTAGCGAATGACTTTTCAGGAATTGCTTGATCTGATGTTCGGGGGTCTGTTGGGCATGACGCTTCATGATATCGGGTTGCGTCTTGTGCTCGGGCTGGGAATAGGTTTTTGCATCGGGTTGACGGGCGTGGGTGGGGGCGTGCTTGTCATGCCGGCACTGACAGTTGTGCTGAAGTTGGGTCCCGTCACGGCCGTGGGTACTGCAAGCTTGTACGCTTTTCTCACGAAGATATATGCGTCTTACGCGCATTTCAGGCTCAAGACCATTGATTTTGCAACATCAGGCTGGTTCCTGGTGGGTGCGATCCCTGCCGACATCATCGTCGCCTGGCTTGTTACCAAGTGTGCCAAGGGGCCGGATGCAGCAGCTTTCAAAGCGGTGCTCGGGTCCTTTATCCAGTGGGTAGTTCTATTTGCTGCGGCCATGCTGGTGGTTAATGCCATCTGGAAGCGGGAGCGAAAGAAGCGTGGTGTTGAGAGCAAGGGCGGCTTGTGTGGCGAGGGTTGCCAGTGGTTGAGACGTACGTCTGCTATCTTCTTCGGCGCAATCGTGGGTGCGGTGATAGCATCTACTTCTGTGGGCGGGGGCGTGTTGATTGTGCCTATTCTCATCATCTTCTTTGGGTTGAGCGCGAAGAAGACCGTTGGCACATCCATATTCGTTGCGCTGGTGTTGACGTTTGTTACGTCTCTTGTCTTTGGCAAGGGTGGCACAATGGTTGCCTGGACTTCCATTATCATGGCAGCGGGTTCGCTTGGCGGGGTGTATGCGGGCAGCAAGTTGTCGGTGAAGCTGCCGGAAGGGCCACTTCAGGCAATTGTCATCACTCTGATCTTCATTGCAGTATCCATGATGTTTATGGGTGAGCGTACCAAGGCTCCAGAGAAAGCAGAAACACAAGTTCGTAATGCGACCTTGCTCGAAGCTGAACCTAGGCCCGCCATGGAAGCGATCACTTCGCCCGGTGAAATCCCGATACTTGAACAGTAACGAGCACTTGTTTGTCCGTGATCTATGCCACAGTTGCTGTGCTGGATTCAAGATCGACATTACGATCAAGATGACCATTGATGATCATACAACTCTCCCACATTGCAACCGCTTCTCCTGTCATCATGCTAATGACGACATCTCTTCACTTTTAGGAGCTATGTGAGGGAAACGACAGCTAACCGCGATACAGGGCTTCATAGGACTTGAGGACATCAGCTTGTCTGAATCCCTCAAAAGCTGTCCTGATGCCTTCGTTGATAACCGAGTCACAGAAGCCCTGATCTTCAAGCAAACGCTTGCCGAGAATGGTGCCCGTCTCAATGTCGCCCACGTTCATCAGGCAGCCTGAAACATCATGTTTAATTACTTCAGGGAGTCCTCCCGCTCGACTGGCCAGAACCGGCACTCCGCAGGCCATTGCCTCAAGAGCAGCCAGGCCAAATGATTCCTCTTTGCTGGGCAAGAGGAACAGATCGCAGCATGTGAGGATTCTTCCAAGATCCGTTCTCACCCCCAGAAACTTCACCTTGCCTTTGATCTTCAGTTCTCGACACAGATCCATCATCTTCGATTGCATTGGCCCATCGCCAATGACCCATAGTTCGGTCTCAAAAGATGTAGCTTTCGAAATGGCGGCAAAGAGCTTGATTACGTCGAGAGGAGCCTTGACAGGGCGCAAGTTCGACGCGTGAGCAATGATTTTCCTGTTAGGATCCGGCTTGTGACAGCACCAGTACTTGAGATCGGGATTGAAACAGTCGCGGTCAACAAAGTTGTAAACGACTTCTATCTTGTCGCCATTGATTCCAAGCACCTCCTGTGTTCGATCTTTCAGGAAGGAAGAAACTGCCGTTACAACGTCCGATTCCTCTATCGTGTACCTCGTGATGTTTTTGAACGTGGGATGTGAGCCGATCAGCGTTATGTCCGTGCCATGAAGTGTCGTGACAGTGCGAATCTTTCTCTTGGCAATGTTCCCCGCAAGAATAGCGGCCACTGCGTGGGGTATCGCATAATGACTGTGGACGACGTCTATATCGTTGTTGTCAATAATGCTGGCAAGCTGTGACGCGAGTGAAAGCGTATAAGGCGGGTATACAAAAACCGGGTACTCTTTCAGTTCGATTTTGTGGAACCAGACGTTCTCATTGTCGTTATCCAGATAGCGGAAGGGCGGTTCAAGGCCAACAAAATGGACGCTATGCCGCCCTGTCTTTGCAAGCGCCGCGCCCAGGTCATGTGCAAGTATGCCTGAACCACCCAGCCTGTGATAACATAGAATTGCAATATTCATGAGAGCTCCGGTCTCAAACACTGAACCCTGATATCGTCTTGCCCGCGCCATCCAGGGCGATCCGCCCTGCCTGTAACGTTGTAGCACGGGCTACCCGCAGCACTTCGTGCAGCGATGTGAGCGGGCGGGCAGGCAGGAACAAGCTCGAAATCAGAATGTTCAAAAGCTCTAAACTTACGATTTCCAGTGTTCCGCGTCTTGAGGTACTTCATCTCACTGGTTTCTTTCCGAATACTTCGACCAGGTCATCAATCGCTACCGGTCGATCGACAAAGAACGGTTCGCCATACTTTGCATTTATCATGCCCCCAGCATAGCTGCTGCGGGCCTCAATTATATCCAGGAAAGCATGGGAGCGGACAAGTGTTTCCGTGTCCCTATCATCTTCTCCTTCCTGTATGATTTGTGATCCGTATGCACGTATTGCGGCCATCTTGATGTCCCAGTACTTGGTCACGTCCACAACAATATCAGGGATGTCGAACTTGAGTTCAGGGAATGTGAGGATGCGTGCAGGACGGTACGCATCCTGGCCGGTCTCGATCTTCTTGAGCCCTGCAATGAAGGATGCGTCTTTGACAAGTGCGCCGCTACAACCATGGTCGGGATGCCTTGTGTTCCCGACGAATGCCAGGATGAGCCTTGGTCGGTATTGCCTGATAACTTTCACCACCTTCATCCGGTTCTCTTCCGTGTTGAGCACTTTGCCGTCGGGGACGTCCAGCGTCTCCCTCGCGTCCAGCCCGAGTATTTCAGTTGCCCGTTTCAGTTCCTGGGCCCTTGTTTCGACGCTGCCATAGGTGCCAGCTTCGCCTCGCGTAAGATCACAGACGCCAACCTTGTGGCCGGCATCTTTCAGTGCGGCAAGGGTCCCGCCGATAACGAGTTCGCAATCGTCCGGATGCGCTCCAAATGCCATTACGTCGAGCATTGTTTTGGTCCTTCCGCGCGATGCCACGCGCTAGATCGTCAGCATATCTCTGCTTGGGTCATAATTCTCGTACAGCTGGTCGATAAACTCAAGGCCACCATAAAGATTCATATACTGGAAAACAGTGAAAGATCTTTCCTGCAGGTCGTTGTATGGGTAGATGGCATTTGCCACAGTCTCGGCCTGCCGTGTTACGGTTGCAAGGCGTTCTTTCTCTTCTGCTCTCCGTTTCTTTACGAGGGCCTTCAGCGCTTTGCCGATATCTGTTTTGAATGTTGGCGTGACCGCGATGCCGCTATCTGCGATGTCGGAAAAGAACATGGATTTGTGCGATAGAAGTTGTTCCTGTGCGACATCAAGATCTATTGTCGAGTGCTGGCGAAATATACTTTCGATGAACTCTTCGTTCCTTGTTTTGATCACCGCGCTGGCTTCGACGTCAAGCTTTTTGAGCTTGCGCTGTACGTTCGGCTCAATAATGGTGAGAGACATTCGCCTTTCAATTGCGGGTTTGGCTGCGCTATGTCGTGCATAGACATCATTCAGTTCGTTGATATACTTAATCTCGCCGGGTCCGGCAACATAGGTGTGTGTCTTAAAATGCAGATCCTGGCAGATGCTCCTAGTCTTTACATTTGGCACAAGTACGTGTTCATTGATGTCTATGGTGCGGTCATCACGCGTTGTCCAGGTTGTGCCATTCTTGAATACGGCTGTTCTTCGGCCTTCTTCGACCACGAAGAAATTGCCTTGATCACCATCCGGTGTCAGCTCGGCCTCGCGCCGTAGTATGGGTTGAGTGAATTCTCTAAAATCATCCTGCATGGGATCGAAAACGCTCAGTCCGAATTTGCCGAACAGTTCATGCATCACCGCAGCAGATGCAGAGCGCAGCTGTGTGCCCTCCGCATAACAGTCCAATGCGAGATCTCGGAGGAGAGAAGTGTATTCAGTCTGTCGCAGCAAGTTGAAGAAGCTCTCGATAGCGGTGCGCAATGCATTGTCGACCGGGAGAAGGCCACAAGAGAGGCGCTCTGTTGGTTCGCGCGCCCACTCTAGTTTCCGCACTGCTCCATTGGCATCGAGCAGTTTCAGGAACTTGATCTCCAGAAAGTCTGAGTCATTACTCTCGAGCCAGAAGATTGCCTGTCCGCCGACCTGCTCCGCGCGCCGGATGGCGCCGAGGGTCTTGTACGTGCTGTACAATGGCCCGCCCAGTAACCCCAGTTGCTGGCCTGTAACAATGTTATTGGATGTGTCCGACATCTGTTTATCGTTTCTTCGCAGCAATGATCAGCCTACCTGCATTCTCGTCAAATGGCTCACCTTTCAGCGATCCATAACACTGGATATTCTCAAAGCCGGCGGATTGGAGCATGTCTGTGACCTCACCGGCAAGGTAGAGTCGGACCGACTCATTGTATTCTGTTCTTGAACCATCGCTGTTCTCTACCATGGTTCGCTTTTCGACACGATGACCGTTCGATGAAATCGATCGCTTGTGAGTAACCTGTTTGCCATCCACAACACGCACATCCTCGGGGACCAGATCCCTAGCGACGCGGGTGCTGTTCAGGTAGTCCATGAGGAACTGGCCGCCGCTCTTGAGGGAATCCACAACGGCCTTGAGCACCGATTCGTTCTCGAGATCGCTGTCGAAATAACCGAATGTTGTGAAGAGCGAGAGCACAGTCAGGAAATAGGAAGAGAAGGGGATCTCCCGCATGTCGGCTCGAATGAGCTGAACGTTCTTGCCAAGCCCCTCGCTCGCCTTGTCCAGCAGCTCCTGTGAAAGGTCGAGGCCCACAAGTGACTCGAATCCGGACTCTCTCAGTGCGACCAGATGCCTGCCGGCTCCGCAGCCTAGATCGAGCAAGGGCTTGTCCTTGATGGGATTGATCAGTCGGACCATTGCATCGATGTCACGTCTGGCCTCGGCAAGATCGCGATGTGCGTAGAGGCTGAGGTATTCCCTCCCGAAATTCTTTTCGTACCAGGGGATCATGTTATGCCATGTTCAACCTTGTAGGCTGCCCAGTTCTTCTTGATGTAGATGAAAGATTCGAGGTCGGGTTGCTGCATGAACGGATTTGTCTGTCGTTCATGCCCGATTGTCGATTCTGGGGCAGTTCCATAATTATGGCCGGGAAAGACGCAGGTCTCGTCGGGAAGTGTGAACAGTTTCTCATGCAGTGAATGGAACTCCTGTTCAGCATCCTTGCCGAACCCCGTCCCGCCCACTTTGCCGACGAACAGCGTGTCTCCCGTGTAAACAGCATCACCCACATAGATACACATTGATTCAGGCGTATGGCCGGGTGTGTGGATGATTCGGGCATCAAGGCCGCCAAGCGGGAAGACAGCATTATTCTCTACCTTTATCTCCGTGGATGCTTCGATATCACCGAGCACTAATGGTGTCTTACCTGTCAGCGATTCAATTTGATCGTTTCCGTTCGTGTGATCGAAATGATTGTGAGTGCAGAAGACATACTCGATTTCGTATCCGTTCTCCTTCGCGAAATCGACAATTTGCTGAGGTGAATAGGACGGATCGATAACAAGAGCTTTCCTGGAATCTTTGTCGGCTACCAGGTAGGCATAATTGCGATCGCCGCCAACAGTGAATTGTTTCGTAAACATATTGCCTCCAGAGAGCGGTTGATGGCGGAAAGGCCATCTGATTTTTTTTTACAGGCGCTCAAAAAGTATATCAACAGAGTGGTGCGCAGGGAAGACTAGAAGTGGAAAGGGACAAGGGCTGGGCTTGAAACCTGAGCATATCGGAAAGAAGAAGCTAGATCAGTTTCACAAATACTGTAGCCGTTTTGGCTACTGCATTGCGTATGCTCTGTGTCAGGCTGCATCGGAATAGCCCTGCTATTCCTGCTTCGCCTTCCTT
>JAUXFM010000142.1 GCA_030622955.1 Lentisphaerales bacterium | reverse complement strand
TTTCAAAAGCGCGCTTTTGAAAAAAGTGTGAGTGCAGGCGTGTGTGCCGGGCATGGCACGTAACTTACGGGGTGAAAGTCCCCGTGCCAGGTATAGGAGAAGCCGAAGGGAAGCTGAAGGACAACTGCGTCATCGCGAGATGGGGCGGGGAGGAAGTCCAAGGCGAAAACACGGGACGATGTACAAGAACCGGATCTGAGGTGTGGTGCGCTTGGGACCAGCGGGCAGGTGACTAGCGAAGTCCTCCATTCTCTACTAGGGCGTACTTTATAAATCCGGCGTTTACCTGTGGAAGGTTACGTGTCTTACCCCGGGAGATCTGCCATGTGTCCGTAAGGACTGAGGACCGAGAGATCGACCCTGACCGCATAGCAGAAGTCAGCCGAGGGCATAGTAGTCGAAGGGAACGAGCCGGGGGTTGGTGACAACCCGTTTAAACGAAGAGACCGGAGGACTCACCGCGACGAAGGCACCCAACCAGACGGTTGGAGGTTAGCGGCGTTAGCTAGCCGCAGCCTCAACCGTGACCTGTGGCGCTTGCGAGAACCATTGCGTGGCGTCGGCGCAAAGCGGCGCCTAACCACGCAATAAAGCCGACCCCGCTGCCCTACGTAGCGAAAATATTGAATTTCACTGCTGGCGTCGGAGGTGAAAGTGTTAGACTATTCAATACAATAACTTGCGGTAGTGTTCAGCCGCTTATGGAGTGACGATGAATCCACTTCACACACAAATTCGCGCGCGAATGAGTGAAGGCTATTCACTACGTCGGAAAAGGAAAGACACGCATGCTTGAATTAAAACCTGATTTAGAGGAACTACTCAATCGCTATGAAGCGTGGTGGGATTGCGACATCCTGGATCGCCCGCTCGTCTCGATGGCGTTCTCTGTGCCGCCATCCGTGCGCAAGGACGTTCCACAGAAGGAATACGCCACAGTTCGTGAGCGATGGCTGGACACCGAACACATCGTGGCTCAAGCTGAAACACGCCTACGGAATACTGTGCATTTTGCTGACAGCCTTCCGATCGCGTGGCCGAATCTCGGGCCGGAGGTTTTCTCCGCCTTCTATGGTTGTGAGATGGAGTATGGCGAACACACCGCATGGAGCAAACCAGTGCTTGCCGACTGGTCAAACGAAGCCATCGACCAACTGCAACTGGACAGGAACTCGTTCTACTTCCGTAAACTAATCGAAATGTCCGAAGCTTTCATTGAGGCGGGAAAGAGCAAGTTCATTGTTGGGTATACCGATTTGCATGGGGGCGGTGACGCCATTGCTGCGTTACGGGATCCTCAGGAGTTGCTTGTGGACACCATCGAAAACCCGGATGCGATAAAGCATCTGTGCGACAAGATAACAACTGACTTTCTGACCATATACGATGAGTTTCATGAAATGCTGTCTACCGCAGGCATGACAAGCACCACCTGGTTGGCAGCAACCTGCAAGGGGAAGTATCATGTCCCGTCAAACGACTTTTCCTGCATGATCTCGGATGACGCATTTGAAGACCTGTTCATTCCGGGAATCATTCGGGAATGTCAACACATGGATCGGTGTATATACCATCTCGATGGTCCTCAGGCACTGCGCTACCTCGACCGTCTTTTGGAGATCCCGGAGATTCACGCAATTCAGTGGGTTCCCGGCGCAGACCAAGACTACTGGGCCGACTGGATCGAGGTGTACCAACGCATCCAGAGCAGGAACAAAGCTCTTTGCCTTGCTCTACCGGCAAAGGATCTGAACTTGCTGTTCGAAACATTGGATCCGAGAGGCGTGTGGATCTCGAGCGTTTCAGGAATATCAAATCAAGAGGAAGCCGAGGCGGCACTTGATGCAATAACCAAGTGGACAAAGAAACAATGAGCTCTGAATAATCCGTTGCACTGCGACGGCTTACAGCCGAGAGTGAACGGCGATGTTCTGAAGGCACGCGTTCGCCCCGAGAAGGATCAGTAGGAACCATGACAGACTCCGGTCGACAACCAATGGATATGCAAACTGGATCGTGGTGCGATCAAGGTGAACAACGAGGAGTAACGGATATGAGTCAGATAGAAATACCGAGGCCGGAGCATCCGAAACCACAATTTCAGAGGGTTTCCTGGCAAAATCTGAACGGGCAGTGGACATACATTCTGGATCCAGGCAAGTCCGGCATGGCGCGAGATCTAAATGGAAGCAAGGGCTTCGACAATGAGATAACTGTTCCGTTCTGTCCAGAAAGCGAACTCTCGGGCGTTGCCCACACCGATTTCATCGAAGCCATGTGGTACCATCGCAAGATCGATATCCCAAAGGATTGGGCAAGGCAGAGGATAGTGATGCACTTTGGCGGGGTCGATTACGAAAGCGAGCTCTTCATAGACGGCAGAGCCGCAGGGATCCATTTTGGCGGCACAGTTTCTTTCTCACACGACATCACATCACTCGTGGAACCCGGTTCTACACACAATCTCGTGCTTCGCGTTCTCGACGAAACACGCGATGCCGGACAGCCGCGTGGCAAACAATCCGGCGAATATGAGGCCTATGCCTGTCTCTATACGAGAACAACGGGTATCTGGCAGACTGTCTGGATGGAAGCGATGAATCCCAGCGCCACCAAGAACGTACAGATCCTCCCGAATCTCGATGCCGGCACTCTTACGGTCGTTCCGCGCTTCTACGAGATCACATCCGGCATGCAGTTCCGTGTCTCCGTCATGGCAGATGGCAATGTGATTACACAGGAAACGACTGCGGCCTGTGAAGGTGCACCGGTGACTCTCACCATCCCTGAACCGCGCGCATGGAGCCCGGAGGATCCGCATCTCTATGACGTGCTCCTGGAAACGCTTGATGAAACCGGCACAGTACTCGACAGCGTGAACAGCTATGTCGGCCTGCGGAAGATTCATAGTGAAGGGAACAAGTTCTTCCTTAATAACAAGCCGCTCTATCAACGACTTGTACTGGATCAGGGCTTTTATCCTGGAGGTATCTGGACTGCACCATCCGACGAAGCGTTAAAGAGCGATATCGAACTCTCTATGGCGGCCGGATTCAATGGCGCGCGCCTGCATCAGAAGGTATTCGAAGAACGGTTCCACTATTGGGCCGATAAGCTCGGCTATCTTACGTGGGGCGAGACGGCAAGCTGGGGCTGCGATCAGAACGAATACCGCTCACAGCGCAATTTTTTGACCGAGTGGCGGGAGATCATCGTGCGCGATCGCAACCATCCGTCGATAATCGCATGGACCCCCTGGAACGAAACATGGAAAATCACGATTCCAAAAGAGCATCATCGCGCACACAGCGATGCGTACTATCTTGCTCATGACCTGGATCCAACACGACCGGTGAATGATGCCAGCGGCTATATACATGTGATCACCGATCTCTGGACCGTCCATCGCTACCAGCAGGATCCGCAGAAACTCACGGAAGAACTTACTCCCACGGAAGAGAACGGCGTACATCGTGATCAACCCGATAAGGAATGCGAATACAGGGGGCAGCCTTATCTCGTCGATGAATTCGGCGGGATCAAGTGGGTGCCGGGCGATCTAGTGACAGATAACGAGCACAAGAAATCCTGGGGCTACGGTAAGACGCCGCAGAGCCTGGAAGAGTTCTATGCCCGGCTTGAAGGGCTGGTCGACGCAATACTTGACCAGGAACACATATGTGGCTACTGCTATACGCAGTTGACTGATGTGGAACAGGAACAGAACGGGCTCTACAACTACGATCGAACAACCAAATTCGATATGGAAAAGGTCGCCAGGATATTCCGTAAATCCCCACAGACATAGTCGGCATTTCTTGTTTCTGCGGATCATTTGTTGCATAGCTGACAAATGATCCCGGCTCCATCTGGCCAAGCCACGAACGCCTGTCTTGAAAAGCTGTTATTATCGCGCCAAATCCAGTATTTCCACCAACATGGAACGCCTTCTGCTCATATCATCTTCGGAAAGGCATGAAGATCGGGCGCGCCATGGCAGCAAAAGCAAAATCAATGGGTCTTACTATCTCCGCCCTCGCTATTCTGATCTTCTTTTCCTTGCCCATACATCTCCACGCAGAGGACAAGCCCATAACCTTGTCGGAAGAAGATCTGATCCTTTATCAGCTCGAAGAAGACATGATGCTGGGGGCGGATGATTACTTTGGTGAGGATGCAGACCTGGCTTACGCAGATCCAGTGGTGCCCGAGACAAAAGAAGGCGGTTTCGACAGTAGCAAGACACAAGCCACGAACAAGCCTGCACCTGCACCCGCCGCGAAGCCGGCGCCAACGGGTTCCGGTAATGATGACGACGGGGATGACGGGGATGACGGGGATGACGACGACGGGGATGATGGGGACGACGATGATGATGACGACGATGATGATGACGGTGGAATCTGCCCACCGGGCGGTGGCTGAGGATAAGCAGTATCTGCGTGTTGGTTCGACACGCACTAAGAGACAAAGGATGAGATCGAGACGGAAACAACTGGCATTGAGAATCGGTAGCTCCGCGATCATGGCGGCAGTCTTCCTCGGTCACGCTTTGCCCGCCGTCGCCGAGGATGACGAGAATCTACTCGATGGTCGCCCGATCGAGAATGTCATCGTCGAGAGAGACGTCGCCATCAGGTTCCGCGCCGAACTCAAGTTCACTGAAGATGGCGAAAACCTGCTCGATAACGATCCCGCCTACCACAAGTACCCCTCTGAAATACTGCAGTCACAAGTGAAACTGTTCCACAGGAGCTCATCATCCCTCGGTGTGTCATATCTATCCTGGAGTAACCCACAGGATCTCGACATGACCAGCGTTGGTATTTCGGGCCGCACCCCGATATCACGGAATTGGCGCATGGCTTTGAAGTACAAACACCTGGTGCGCGAGGATGATTATGCGCGTGATTATTACTATCTGGGCTTCAGCCGCTCGCTGGCCAAAGGTCTCTACTCCTACACGCAATACCGTTACTCAATGAAAACAACGGAACAAGAGGAAATCGAAGATGTTGCCACAACAAACGAGTCGGATGAGGTTGAAACCTCACACCAGCTTTCTGAATATCTGAGCTGGACATGCAATCGGCGATTCAGGATGGGAGGCCAGGCGGCCTACACGCAGAGGGAAGAGGGTGACGATGTCTGGTACGCAAAACTCTTCACGTCAACTTACCTCATCCAGAACAAGCTCTCGCTCCGATTACAGGCCAGACATTACCGGGGCAGCGGCGATTTCTCATACAACGAATACAAATCCTATCTCTACCAGCGATTGAACAAGAAAGCCCTGCTCAGGCTCAGTTACCGGATATATGAAGATAGTAATGAGCATGATTCCAATGCCTGGGGCATGAAATTCAAGGGGTTCTTTTCCAAGCGGGCATCTGCACACGTTGGGTATCGCAAATACACACATAGTGAAGGTGCAGATTTTGATACTGTGTTTGCCGGTATCAGTCTGTTGCTCTAGAGCAGTTTCACAAATACTGTAGCCGGAGTGGCGTTGCGAATTGTGCAT
>JAUXFM010000109.1 GCA_030622955.1 Lentisphaerales bacterium | reverse complement strand
ATTGGGTTGCGCCGGTTTTGGCCGTTCGCAGCGTTCCGCGAGGCGTCACAGATCCTCCGGGTATGCAACGCCTCGCGCGCCTTGCGAGACGACCAAAACCGTCTGCAACAGGGTTCGCGAGATTTGGGCAACAGGCCGGGAAGAATAGACGACATCCTGCCGGAAAACATGCCCGATCAGACAATTCTTGGCTTGCCACTATCTCTTGCGGATAATAGCCTACGAGTGATTGCTGGACGCTATGAGCATTATCGATCTTGAATTCAGACGATTTCGCTCATTCGCTCATAAGATTCAGGGGAGGGATCAAGCCAGATGCCAATATACGAATACAACTGCAAGAAGTGCGATCATCACTTTGAAGTATTGATACGCAAAGAATCGGATCTGCCCGGGAACTGTCCCGAATGCGGCGCACTGAAACCCGCAAAGGCCTTCTCCTCATTCGCGGTGGCCGAGCCCCAGGTCAAGACAATGGCCCATTGCCAGGGATGTCCATCAGGCACACCATCCTGCGCGTCGGGCGGATGCCCCTACAACGGGTAAGCACTAATGGCCAAAACTCTAAACGTGATACAGGCAAGACTCTCGCTGACACCAAAGGACATAGACACATATCGCCATTATTTTCCAGGCATTTGGATTTGGTGAATACGGATTTATTCCTGGCCGACCGACTACATCGCTGCACAAAGTGCTGCGGACAAGCAGTGCTACAACGTGGCAGGTGGGGCGGATTTCGACATTCGGTTTTCTGGTTTACTCATCAGCCGATGCTGATCGTTATGGCCCCGTGATTCTCATACTGCCACTACATTGATCACTAATCTAAAACATATCTACATCCATGTCCCCTTCTGCAGCGGGAAATGCTCATATTGCGCGTTTTATTCAGTCCGATACAGCAGTGAATTCGCCCACTCCTATCTCAATGCCCTTGAGAAAGAAATAGAACTGATCAACGCCAGCGGCATCCTGCTCAAGCCGGAAACCATCTACCTGGGCGGTGGCACGCCTTCCCTGCTCAGCACAGATCAACTGGATCGACTCTGCCGGATCCTGCTCAACCACTCTGAGCATGACCAGTTACTGGAATGGACGATTGAGGCCAACCCCGGAAACCTGTCCGCTGACAAGATCCAAATGCTGATCGATCACGGCATCAACCGCGTAAGCATCGGCGCACAGTCGTTCAACGATCCCACATTGCAGGAACTGGGGCGCAGGCACAACGCCTCAGATATCGAGCAAACGGTCAATATGCTCCGCTCCGCCGGCATGAATAACATCGGGCTCGACCTGATTGCATGCCTTCCGGGCATAGCCGATAATGAATGGCGAAATACGCTCCAGGAGGCGTTGAGGCTCAAGCCAGAACACCTCTCGGTTTATTCGCTCAGCGCAGAAGAAGGTACGGCTATAGACAATCTCGTAAAAAGCAACCGTATGAGCCTGCTGGGGCCGGATGCAGAACTCGATGTACTGGAACTGACCGAGCAGATCCTTGAATCGTCCGGTTATGTGCGCTACGAGACATCAAATTATGCAACGCCTGGAAGGGAATGCAGACATAATCTCTCCTCCTGGCAGGGATGCGACTACCTGGGGCTTGGCCCCTCCGCTTCGTCGCGGCTGGGTCTACTACGACGCAAGCAGGGGGCCGATCTCGCCGCTTATTGCCAGGCACTTGATATAGGCTCAAAGCCACCCGCCATGGAGCATTCTGTCTCCCCCGAAATGGACGCTACGGAGCGGATGCTCTTTCATTTCAGACTGAAGAAAGGTGTTGATCTACAGGCGTTTTGTCAACAATTCGAGCCACCTGCCGCCCACTTGATCGAGCAATGGCGGGAGACGCTGGTGGCCCTTGAACAGGAAGGCCTTATATCACGTTCCGGGGGGAGATGGACCCCCACTTCGCGAGGCAGGAACCTGTCAGATTTCATCGCCACCCGGCTCCTGTAGCCGCTGTCACCTGCTCATCACATTCATTTTCTGCAATTTTCCACAATATTCTGTTTGCTTTTAGAATTTCTCCGTGTTTACACTCCAGCACTTTGTTGTTTAGTAACTCTAACCAAAATAAGGAGTAAAGAGATGGGCAAAGCGTTAAGCAAGAGTAAGGTTATCGCGAAAGTGGCAGACAACGTAGGGCTCTCCAAGAAGGAAGCCAAGGCAACAATCGAAAGCCTCGTCACACTGGCTTACAAAGAAGCCGCCAATGGATTCACCATTCCTGGTCTTGGCAAGCTTGTTAAGGTCAGAAGGAAGGCCCGCATGGGTCGCAATCCTGCCACAGGCGAAACGATCAAGATTCCGGCAAAGACCGTGTTGAAGTTCCGGATTGCTAAAGCGGCCAAGGATGCCGTTCTCACCAAGAAGTAAAACACGTATTGTGCTTTTAATGGCCGCAGTGCTTTTAGTACTGCGGCCATTTTTTTGGACAGCTATCAGTAGATCCGGCTGAGCTCTTCCCGGAGGGCAGAGATTTCTTGCCGGAGCTCCTTCATGCGCGGGGTAACAGCAACGGCCTTCTTTACTTCAGGTTTCTTGTTTTCCATCTCCCATTTTTCGTGCTTGCTCGTGACGGCCGCCATCTGCTCTGCAATAGGACGCTGGTAAACCTGTACCTTGCGGAGCTGGCCGGCATAATGCAGTTGGGCACTTCCTTTTGCAACATCCCTCTTCTTCGTGAGTTCAGCCACCCTCTTCTCGTACGCAGCCTGCTTCTTCCTGGCCGCAATGTAATCCGCCGAGTGAGGGTTCTTTTCTTTCTTCTCCTCCGGACCGGCCTCTTTGGCGAGTTCGCCTTTGAGTTTACCCAGCTGGACGCGAAGCTGTTTTTCCAGGCCATTCGCGTTCTTCAACGATCCGGGCCTGATGTCCAGATGATCCGCCTTCATGATCACCTTGTCTCTCGATAGATTCCCACCCTCTTCAATAGCACAGACCGCAAAATCCACACTGTCGGTACTCTTGAATTCGGATACTTCTACAAGACTGCCAGCCGGCAATTTCTTGATGAACTTGCCTTTGCCGGTGTAGATCGAGACAGAACAATTCGCAATACCCCAACTGTACTCCCCTGCCAGCAGCACAGGTTTCTTCTTCTTTGCTGCCTCTACCTGCTCTGCAAATCCATCGACAGAACTCTTGTCTATAATGAAATGGGCCACAACCTGGGCATGCTCCTTCGGTGCATCAAGCCACTTGAGCACCCACATGCCAGTCTGATGCGCAGCATACGTTATCTTCGATCCTGCCCAACTCTTGTTGGGCTCCGTCGCGCCTAGCACCACCTTGTCGCCCTCTTCCAGGATCACATATCTGCCATCCTGCTTGAGCACAGTCTGCACGGTTATATGGGCCAGCGGGCCCGATGGTGCTGTAGCTACCTCGGCCGCCCTCGGAACAGGCTGCATCGCCCCAACAAGGACCAGCGGGTTTGCCTCGGCAAGCTTGCTGAAATCAGCCGCCTGCAGGTCGGCACAGGGCACCAGGCACAAGATCAGACCCAGCATTGATAGGATGTATTTCATAACGCTACACTATAACACAGGAACGTCATGTATAATGCGAATCTTGGGCAAGATTGCACGTATCGGGCAGAACGCTTTGTTGTTGTCTGTAAGAGTGGGAAATACGACAAGCAGCATCAGCGCCAAGCGGAGAGATAGGCGACCCATGATTCGAGGTTTTCAGCTGTGGCTGCTGCCGACGGCTCGTCCTCGTCCTCGCGCTCCCACCATACATCAACTGACTGGAACTCTGCCTCAATCAGCGCATCCTTCAGCTCGGGAATCGTCCATACCCGCCAATCATATGTAAAAGCATTGCGCAATTCGGTGCCGTCGGGGAACCGATAATGTATGCGGCACATTGTTCGGTGGTTTATGGGATCGAACATGCCCTGCTCCCAAACATAATCGAACCCATCGAAATCAGTAACCTCCTCAAGTTCGAACTGGGAATCGGGCCCGCCATGCACGTCAAGAAACAAGAAGCCACCCTCACCCAAAGCCTGGCGTGCCGATCGAAGGTAATTCACAAGGGACGTTCGTTCGTGAAATGCGAAATAGGAAAAGTTCGTCGCAGCAACTACGTCGAACCCGACCTCCCTGGTACCGTCCAGAACATTTCGCTCGACAAGCCTTATCCGATCACTCGCATCGAAAAGCCGCGAGACATTCTTCCTGTGCGCCCAGTCCAGCGTTGAACGATCAATATCCAGGCCAACCGCCGTTCGTTTCGGATGGCTCAACACCCAGTCAACGGAAAGCTGTCCTGTGCCGCAAAAATCCTCCCGCAGGGACATGGCCACATCACGGCCACGCTCGCGACAGATCCGATCAACCAGGTTGATCACAATCTCGGTGTCCTGCACCGAGTTTTCATACAGATGAAGTGGATCTGCGGAAGATGCTGTTAGATTACTCGTATCCATAAGAGTCGAAGAGGTTGCGCTATAGGCCGGAAGGTTTCAAGTCAAAACGATCTCAGCGTAGCATACCCACCCAACAACTTGTCCGCCGAAGCCCCGAGACCACCATAGCGGTCGGGGCAAAGGACGGACTCAACATCGAACATTGGATGAGAGACCTCTTCTATTTCGGCGGTCATTGTTCATGCCAATTATGCATCAAGAGGCGCAAAATGCCCTCCCCTTCTTCTCAAGACACTGCTGATGGTATTCCTCGACGCGAGAGAAAGGCGACGCGGACAGTTTATCGGTCACGATCTTAGCTCTGTATTTTCCGGACCGCAACAACTGCTTCTTCAATCGCTCTGCCACCTGACCGGCAGCTCCCTTCGACTGCATTCATGGTCCGCACCCCGAAAGCAATGAACTAAACAACACCGCCATAACGATCAGTTTTCCAAAACCCCTCATCTCTACTGCCCTCCTATCCATATATACAATGTTACAGACCCCTTACTGGTTGCATAACTCGTGCCAGCTTCAATGGGACCTGGATACAACGGGAAAGAATCGTCAAATAGCATCGAAAAGCGGACGGTTTTTCCCGCCTGACAAACATGCGACATGTTTCACCACCCTGCCCAATGGAACATGGCATGGTCTTGTGAGACAGTTTCGCCTGCCTGTACAGCACACCCTGCGCGACCACCAGTCCACTGCCAAGAACTCTATCGGGTTTCTTTTCTTCTGGTCAAATACAGCGCTACTGAACCAAAGCAGAGTATGCCGGCGTAATCTGCCACGAGATCTGAAACGGAGTAGTTGCGTGTGGAAATGACAAGCTGCGAGAATTCCTCAATTGTCGCCAGCAATGCGACTATCAGGCTGCCTTTAAGGAGTACGATCCGCCCGATGCGAAACGATGTGGCATTCATGCTCATGTTCACGAGGAACGCAAAGAATCCGATCAGCACAAAATGCAGGATCTTATCGCCCCAGGGCACAAGCTTCAGCCACTCAAAGATCACAGTGCTGCCACAATTCGCCAACATCACAATCAACCCCAGCATAACGGCAAACAATATGGCAGCACGCTTCATGACTTCCCCATTGTAGCACAATGGGGAAGAAGACTGCTGGATTGCCAGTCGCCTGTCTAGCACCTCATGCGGCATGGTTGGCTTGTGTTCGACAGCCACCCGACAACCAGCATTGCTATGGGGCGATGAGCGTGGTATGAGTCTCAACATGAGCAAGATGTTGAGCAACGTGGTGCGGGAGTATCCGGATTACCTGCGAGATGAATCCAGAACGGTCGGCTCAGCCGACTCCATCTCCTTCCCCACCTGCGAAGCCGAGATACTCGAGATCCTGCAAGCCGCACGCAACGAAAGCCTCAACATCACCATCCAGGGCGCACGCACCGGCCTCACGGCAGGTGCAGTCCCACATGGCGGCCACATCCTGAATCTCAGCAAGATGACCGACATAACCGGCCTTCGCTATGGCACAGCCAGGAACGAAGTCTTTCTAACAGTACAGCCCGGCGTCCTGCTCTCAGAGATCACCTCCATGCTTCAAGCGCTGGATTTCGATACATCAAGCTGGGATGAGCCCTCTTTGAAGTCACTCGAACAGATGCGGAATGGCCCCGCCTTCTTCTTCCCGCCCGATCCCACCGAGACATCTGCATCTATCGGCGGCATGGTGAACTGCAACGCCTCTGGCTCACTCACACTGAAATACGGGTCTACAAGAAACTTCGTTCATAAGCTGAGAATCATCATGGCTGACGGTACGCTCTGTGAATTGACAAGAGGTGAACAGGTCGCTTCCGGCCGACACTTTTCCCTGCCATTCGCAGAAGGACAACTCCCCTCTTACGCTACACCCAATACGAAAAACGCCGCAGGCTATTATGTGCAGGACGATATGGATCTGATTGATCTCTTCATCGGGGCCGAAGGTACGTTGGGCGTTATCTCTGAAATTACTTTGCGCCTTATTCACGCACCGGTCAGTCGATGGGGAGTGACCACCTTCCTCCCTTCTGAAGCCGCAGCGCTCGATTTCGTTTCGCGTTTAAAAGCTGTGACTGAACCCGCAGCAATTGAATTCTTTGATTACCTTGCGCTCAATCTTCTCAGCAATCAGAAAGACACCAATCCTGCATTTTCCGAGGTCCAGGCGCTGCCTGCCGAATACCATACGGCTGTCTATGTGGAGTATCATGCCATGACGGACGAGGATGCCGAAAACGCTGTCCTCACAATGTCGAAAATAATGGTAGAATGCGGTGGCGATGAAGACACAACCTGGATCGCAACGGAACCAAAGGAGCTCGAAAAGCTCAGGGCATTTCGGCATTCCATTCCTGAAGCCGTTAACCTGCTGATCGACGAGCGCAAGAAAGCCAATCCCGAGCTAACCAAGCTTGGCACTGACATGTCGGTGCCCGATACAGGCTTGCACAATGTGATGAAGATGTACCGTTCGTCCATGCAGGATGCCGGCATGGACTACGTCATCTTCGGTCACATCGGCAACAACCACCTACATGTCAATATTCTGCCGAATTCAAATGAGGAACATGATAAAGGCAAAGAAATTTACCTGAACTGGGCCGGAGAAATCGTTAAGATGGGTGGCAGCGTTTCGGCCGAACATGGCATCGGAAAACTGAAGACAGCATTCCTGGAACTTATGTATAGTGCAGAAGCGATTGATGAAATGAGGGCGCTCAAGAAACTTTTCGATCCAAAGGGAATGCTGAACCGGGGAAACTTATTTGATACTTGACGGCCTGTTGCCCAAATATCACGACCCTGCGAGATTTGGGCAACAGGCCGTCGATGCTGAAAACTGGATATTGGACAGTAGCCTGCAATCTGGAACCCGAGCTCTGAAATCTAAAACATGAAATCCGTACAACTAACCAATATCCGAGAGATGGAATTACGAGACGTCCCCGATCCCGTCATTGAGAAGGACACTGATGTCCTGCTTCAAACGGCTATTGTCGGCATATGTGGATCCGATGTTCACTACTACACTACGGGTAGAATCGGAAGCCAGGTTGTAGAGTACCCCTTCCAGGTCGGCCACGAGTTCTCGGCCATCGTGGCAGCAACAGGATCCCAAGTGACGCGTGTGAAAATCGGTGATAAAGTTGCAGTCGATCCGGCTATGCCCTGTCGCTACTGTGACCAGTGCCTCACCGGCCGAGAGCACACTTGCCGTGATCTCCGATTCCTGGGCTGTCCAGGGCAGGCAGCAGGCTGTCTTTCTGAATACGTCGTAATGCCCGAGACCTCTTGCTTCCCGATCGGTCCGAACACTACGCTCGAGCAGGCGGTACTGGCAGAACCCCTCTCGATCGGCATCTATGCTGCGCAGCTTGAGCCCCTGCAGAACAAGAGCATCGGCATACTTGGTTGCGGCCCTATCGGCATAAGTGTCATGCTGGCCTCCATGGTCGAAGGCGCCAACCCCACATATATAACCGACAAACTTTACGAGCGTCTTGTTTTTGCTGAACGGGTAGGTGCGACATGGACCGGCAACCCGGCAGACGAGGATGTTGTCGCCGGCATACGCGTTCACGAACCCCAGTTACTCGACGCCGTCTTTGAGTGCTGTGGTGAACAGGATGCGCTTGATCAGGCCATCGACCTGCTCAAACCCGGTGGAACTCTCTTCATTGCAGGAATACCTGTGGCCGATCGTGTCTCCTTCGCCATCGACACCATGAGACGCAAAGAGATACGTATCCAAAATATCAGGCGCCAAAACAACTGCATGCGGCCAGCGCTCGACCTTATCGACAGCGGGAAGATCAATGTCACCTCAATGCTCACGCACCGCTTCCCAGTCGATTGCACAAAAGAAGCCTTCGACATTGTCGCCGATTACCGCGACGGCGTAATGAAGGCAATTCTGACCTTCTAGCAAGTCTGTTGTTCAGATGTCCCAAACACTCGCACCTTCAGTTTCTTCCTGAACTGCCAGCGCGGCATTGACTTGGCCTGTAGTGTGATATTATTCATCCGTGCGCAGAACGCTGCTGTGCAGGCCTGGATCAAGGAAACAGGCGCGAAAACTCATCCGTTCACACAAAATTTTCATCCACAATTCTTGACAATATCTCGCCATGCTTGTATATTTATCCCTGTATTATGTGTTTCTGAGTGAGTGCTTATTGCTTAAGCCAT
>JAUXFM010000146.1 GCA_030622955.1 Lentisphaerales bacterium | reverse complement strand
GTTTGTTCATTCCGGTCTTGCCGCTCCCGTAACGAACTATTGCTGCCTGGACAAGGTGGATCAATGCAGTATAACACTGAGTGCAATTGGACTCTCCGGTGATCCTGTGGTCAGAAAAGAATGCAAGCTGCCGAAGTATTTATCCGCGTGGAATATAAATGGTGATTCAGCGGTTATATTCAAGAATGCCAACGCCGTTTCGGGCACATACCTTACCAATACCTGCCAAGCTGTAGTGGGAGTAACGACAAACGCAACGCAGGGCGTTTATCAGGCTTCAGTTGTTTATACAGGCACATGGGCAGATTCGGGGGAAACAATATGCGCTTTTACGCAGGATGTTGAGTTTATCATCATTAAGCTCGACATGAAACGGCCGCAGAATGTCCTGCCAGAAAGCCTCCCCGTGCCGTACTACTTTCTCTCCACGTTTAATGATGCCACACCCGCAGTGTGCAGTGTTGACTGCATTGTTAAGACGGATCCAGATGCGATTACAATTCAATCCTACCTCAGTGGGAAGATCACATGGACCATCGATGCTGTTACGGGATCCACTCTTTCTTGGAAGGACAATGCCATCTGTGACGGCAACGAGGCAGTATACATAGCTGCTCCCTATAACTATTGGGAAGCATGGGCACAGTACACGGGAATGCCAACGAATAACAGCTCGTTTGGTAGAAAGACGGCCTCCTACTCTGTTGCTGACGTCGGGTATTCAGGATCTGGTATTGCGAAGATCTTCTTCAAGCGGGATGTCGGGAATCATCCAGGAGAGGGGTCTGGCACAACCCCCAACTGGTACTATTACTGGATTGAGGGTAGCGTTGTTGCAAACCTGTCTGACATGACCTATGCCGGTGACCATCCAACGCGGCTAGGACAATTCTCTCCACCATCCACGTTGAACATCTACATGAAAGCAGCGCGATCATCCCAATCCTCGATCAAGACACATCGCTTTTGGATACCGGACGAAAGCGTTGATCCGCCGACCTACAGTGCGAGTACGGGATATTGGACGGGGAAGTCCTTAGCACGACCATCGTTCACGTTCGATGCGCGCAAAGGAATCTACTTGTGCCGCTCGGTCATCCTGCATGAGAAGAAGCACAAAGCCAACTATGATGCCATTAATGGTGGAGGTGACAGTGATAATGACGGTGGAACTGGGGATGGCTGCCCAGATTCACAGGAAGGGAGCAGTGGCGGGGCACCCTACTACTTTTCCGCGAAGTTCAAGGATACTTATAAATGGGCTGCAACGTATGCGCCATATGCCGACTACGGCGATGACGAGATGCTTTGCAGGATGGCCGGTGAAGGGGTCAGCAGCGTTGATGTTGATCCAGGCAACGACTGGTCGGACACCAATGGCAGGAATTGGCAGAACTATTGAAGAGAGGAGCTGCGATGACGTCTTTGGTATCTTATTGTCCTAAGACACACGGAATGAATCTGGCCACACTCCTTGGTGTTCTCATGCTGTTCGGCCTGCCTGTGGTCGCAGGGGGTCGTGAGAACGAGAGCGCCAAGGCCGCGGCAGAAGAGAACGATGCCGGAGGCCAGCCTATTTCTGAGTGCAATGACCTGCCAGCTCAGCTGAACGCCGCGTGGGTCAAACGGCTCACGGATTCCAAATCTACCAACGCTGTGCATCTTCTTGAAAGAGCATTTCGCAAACACCAGAAGACTGAGGGACGTGTTGAAGACGTGTATCTAGACGCCGAGATCGTTCACGCGCTAAGCACTATCCCTGGAAAGATGCCTGGCGATGTGTTGATTCAACTTGTGACAGAAGTTCGGAAGCAAGGGCCTCGCAACAGGACGCAGCCATGGCGTGACGAGCGCTACATGTCGACAATGCATACGGCGATTCGGTTTCTAGGAATGAGGGGGGGGGCTGATAGTTTACGGGTACTCCAACAGTTGCATGGCACCACGAATCTCCAGGAAGGCCTGAAGTCGGAAGCGTATAGGTGGTGTATGAAGAGGGAACTGGCACAGCAAGATGTGGAAGGCAGCCAAGAGACTGTAAGTTGGCTGTACGAAGAGTACATAAAGAGTGGAGGCCAAACGTGTCCCGTCTTTGTGACATTGGCCATCGAGGGAATGTTATCTAGGCTTGGCCCCAAGGCTGTGCCAGCATTGGAGGCGCTGCATGCTTCTACTGTAGAGGAGCGCGGCCCGAAGTACTGGGGAGTGCTCTGGCTTCGCCACATCATCGTAAATATCAAGGACGACGCAGAGCATGGACATCGTCCACTTGAACCAGGCATTCCTTATTGGCGTGACCAAAGAGGAGATGCCGTGAATAGCGGGCCATCTGCAACTGCGGGCAAGGATTGGTGATCTGGCAAGGTAACGATATATGAGCCAGCAGAGTAATCAGGAAGATACTATGTCAACGGAAACATCATCGAATACGTGGATACCAACGGCACGGTCGTCGGGCATGCAGAGTGCTGGGGCAGGCTCGGGAAACGCGTCGCAGGCCGGAAACACGTGATGATGAGGATACTTTGATGCTGAAACGTGACCCTTTGATGGGGCAGTTATGAAGAGGACCGGATTGACAGAAGCCCCTTGCCCTTTCCTGAACACTGTCTGCTCGTCATAGAGCCATGGCGACGGTGGGACAACTACTTACCCACAATCCAGTTCTTGACATGCTGTGGGAGTTCGGAGATTGCAGTGATCTTGCAGGTTTCGTCTCCATTGCGGCCCGGTAGATCTACCTCGTCCCCGACAGATCGGGCATTGAAGGCGATACCAATCCTGCTTTTGCATGACACGATGCTGAGCGCATCATCAAAGTCCCATTCTCCGAGCACATGAAATGTTTCTTCAAGCCCCGTAGGTCTCGATATCCTGACAGCACCCCCCATTCCATCATTGGTGACGGTCATGTCCTTGAAATCGGATCCTTTGACCTCTGCAAGATCTCGCTCCCAGTCCTCTTTGCGTTGGAGCAGCATGCGCTGTCTGTCTTTTGCGGCCTGGTACTCGAAGTTCTCCCGGAGGTCGCCGTAGCTGCGTGCCACCGCGATCTCATTGCTATTCTCTGGGATGGTTTTCTTGACCAGCGTTTCGAGCTGTTGATGTCGCTGGCCATAAGTACGCCATGAAGTGTATTTAACGGAAGGTTGTGGTGGGGCTGCTTTCTTGACGGCCGATTTGGCGAGAGTATCTTGAAGCGTGGGGTACATCTTGATCAAGCGGGCGAGGAAGGAGCGCCGCTGTGACTCATCCCATCCGGCCGAGCGGACAAGTCTTATAACAACGGCATCGCGCTGATCAGAAGTCATACCGTCAAAAATTGTCTTGAGCCAGGCCCGGTTCTCGACGGTCTTCCTGAGTTGGTTTTGTGCCTTTCGTTTGTCGTGCGTGGATGGTTTTCCGAGCAGGTCGATAGCCTGCGTGACGATATCGGAATTGCTGCCAACTGAATGTTTGTGGACCCAGTCCATATGCTTGCATAGCCATGCAAGCATTTGCATGGAAGAGGATTTGGCGCTCACAACGGCAGATACAGATTCAGCACACACAGTTTCGCTATCGTTTGTTATCAGGAACTCGAGTGTAGCGTTCAGAGGCTTGAGATCCATGTTGTTCAGGGCGGAAAGCAGGAGGGATGTGATCTTCTCTCGATCGATAGACGCGAGCCTGCCCAGGAGTTCCTGCTCCTCTGCTACGGAGAGTTCTGAGAGCGCCTTGAACAGGGGCTCAGGCTTGAAGAAGTGCTCCATGGCATGCTGTTGTTCTTCTGCTACTGTTATATCCATTCGAGCTGCGAGCATGAATGCTCGGGCGACCATGTCAGGCTTCGCTCCTTCACTGCCCTTGATGATAAAGGAGAGTTTGCGGGACAAGAGTTCTTTCTGGGCATCGGGCAGGCATGATGTGTCATTGTCCGTCTGGAGGTCTGTGATTAATTCGATTAGGGCGGGGATCGATCGTTCCTCTTCCAGTGTGGCAAACCATTGGTCGTCAAAAGCTTTCTCTGTCTGCAGTAGTAGGATGGGTTCGTTGCGCTTTGAGGGCATACTGACGAGTGGGTCCTTCTTGAGTTTCTTTCTTGCTGCTTCCCAGAAGGGTTTCCACTCATTCTCAGAGAGAAGTTTCTGTAGTAGCAATTCCTGGAGGAGAGGTGCACTCAGGGGGCCGAAGCTGCGAAGTGTGATCTTGACGACTTCGGCAGGGTCCTCTTTGCACTGCGTAGCGAGTCCGTCCGGATCTCTGTGCTTGCGGACGAGCAAGTGGTCATCATCGACCAGCTCAAGCACTTCTGCAGCATATGCAAATGACATTGGGTGTTCAGGTTTGCCGTCGAAGTCAATGATCACCTTTTCATAGAGCTCGTCCAGTTTCTTGACGATGCCAAATCCCCAGGTGCTGTCATGGCAGAAGAGGCCCGGCTTGAGAACGGTAAGAAGTTCCAGGCGCCTGATGCATTCTGTGAGAGGCAGGTTGGAGTCGAGCGCTATACTGCGTATGAACGCTGCTTCGAGCCTGTCCTTGAAGACGCCGGATAGAATGCGTCTGCACTTTTCGCGGGCATCGCGCTTATTGTCGTACCAGGGTAGGACGAGGGACAGAAGTGACATTGTGTTCACTGTATCTCTTTTTGAGGCCAGTGCGTCAAAGAGGAGTTCGCTCCAGCTGTTGCTTCGCTGGTCACCGCGAGCCCTTAGATGGGAGAGGCAGAGCGCCAGGTCCTGCATGGCAGGGGCTGGATCAGCGAGGTAGGAGAGGAACCAATCCTCCAGTTCCTCGCTGCTTTTTGTCACAAGATGGTCTGGTAATTCCATAAGCGGCAGTAATGATAGCTGGAAAGAATGCTCATATCCAGTTCTTAAGGGCGTTAGTGCTTGGGTTGTCATAGATCGGCTCCTGTGGAGCCATGGTCTTTCCCTTTGGCCGCCCATTTTGGGGATTGAACATCCAACATCGAACATCCAACGCTCAACATCCAAGTAAAGATGGGCATCTCTGATCGTACTCCCAGGCTCCCCGATCCAGCGGAGCAGCCTGCGGCGGAGACGGGGATAGAGACAGTGCGATTATGATGGGGAGTCAGGGGCGGAAGCATGGTCTTTCCCTTTGGCCGCCCATTTTGGGGGTTGAACATCGAACAT
>JAUXFM010000090.1 GCA_030622955.1 Lentisphaerales bacterium | reverse complement strand
TACCTGAGAGGAATGCCAAATTCTACGTATACTGGGTCCGAATGTTCTTTTCGCGTGAGCCCTCGAACCCGGGATCAAGCCTGTCTGAGCGCATCGCTATCTTCATCGAAGAGTTGCAAACCCAGAGGAAAGAAGAATGGCAAGTGCATCAGGCAGAACACGCTGTCCGCATATATTTCCATAATTTCCTGGATGGACAGGAAGCTCAAACTCCTGAGCGGAAGCTGCTTCCTCAATCTAATGGGAAGATCAACGTCGATGAAGCCCTGGCGCAGCTTCGCACAGTGCTTCGGGTCAAACACTATTCATACAGAACAGAGCAAACATACCTGGACTGGATCAAACGCTTCTTCGGTTATCTCAAAGAGACGAGCATGAGCCAGCAAGACGCGCGGCGTTCTCGCCGATAAGCTGATTCCTTTATCAAGTAGAACCATCTTTGCGAAGTGCCTCCATTCCCGCATTGCGATCACAAAGAAATAGCGCCCGCGTCGTAGGAATCAGTTGTGAGAGCCATGGCCTGCTGGAAAGAAATGTCCAGGATCTTCGTGCAGAGATCTATGACATTAGCAGCTGTTTTTGGGAAACGACAAAATGATCATGCAGGGCCATTGCCAAGTCATTTTTCCGAGATAGATTTAATGAAATAGCCTTGCTATGATCGATGATTGAAGGGATACTTAGTTGAAAGGAAAAAACAATCATGAATCTGGCATGGTTTGGTCTCTCAGGTCCGCAGGAAATTCTGCTCATCGTTCTCATCATCCTCCTTCTCTTTGGCGCCAAGAAGCTGCCCGAATTGGCTCGTTCGATGGGCAGGAGCCTGGGCGAATTCAAGAAGGGCAGAAAAGAAGGAAATGAGGCAGACGAGAAGAAGAACGATTCCTGTGATGCTGACTCAGCTTCTGACGATACGGGCAAATAGCCTTTTTGAAGCTATCTCTTCTTCGGTTCTGATTCGGGTTGCGCAGCCTTTATTGTCGGCCCGACCGCGAGTATGGGGTCAGAAGGGTTTTTTACCGGTCCGGCTACTGTTTTCAATTTCGGCGGCTTGACGCGTTGTTGTCGCTGGATCTTCAGATTAACGTCTTCAAGAGCGGACTCAACTATCCCGATCCAGGGATTGCCAGGGTTGTTGACAAGAAAATCCTCGTATACCGTCTTGGCTTGCTGGAACTGGTCCATTAGCTCTGCGCAACGTGCCTGACCGAGCAAGGCCTGCGGCTGCAGGTAGTGATCGCTGTCAAGTTGCGAGGCAAAGGCGGCAAAAGCTTCTTTTGCCTGGGGTACGTGGCCCTTTGCCTCGGCACAGAAGATCTTGCCAAGCTGTGCGATTGGTAGCATTTCATGTTCAGGATAGGTGAATTCGAAGATGCTGTATGCGCTGATTGCATCATCGAATTTCTCGGCATGGAACTGGGCCTTTGCCAAGTGCAGCAGGGCGATTGGGCCGGACGGGGTGTTGGAATATCTTTCGGAGATTGCTTCAAGATCGTCAGGCGTCTTAGCGCTGAAGAGCATCTCTGACGCTTCTGCCAGTTTCTGTGCCTCGTTGCCCTTGTAGGTGCTGTATCCCAAAACAACGACCAGTCCGATTATGATGCCTGTTACCAGCGGGCGGGCGGGTCCAAGGATCAGGGCTTTGATGTATGCCCAGCCACTTGCAGATTCTTCGGGCTTCTGGTCTTCATTCTCGGGCATGTTGAGCTCCTATTGCAGATAGAGGTGGAATTATGGCTATGTAGTAGGGAAAAGCAAGAGCAATTTGAGCAAGCGAAAGATTGAAATCGTTGAAGAAGTTGAACGCTTGAACTAGCCCTGCAGAGCTGGGCAATTGAACGAACGAAGCGTTAAATCGTTGAAATAGTTGGTGCGGCGACTAGAATAGCTGCTGATCGACAAAGAGGAGATCAGCAGCATGAATCTTAAGCTTGGTGTGAATATTGACCATGTGGCGACTCTTCGCCAGGCGAGAGGCACCGATTATCCTGACGTGGTGGCCGCAGCGGGCATATGTGAACGGGCAGGGGCCGATGGTATTACCATACACCTGCGCGAGGATCGAAGGCATATCCAGGATGATGATGTTTACAAGCTGAGGGAATGTATCACCACCAGGATGAATCTCGAGATGGCTAACAGTCCCGAGATTCTCAAGATAGCCCTGGATGTGAAGGCTGATGAGGTATGCCTGGTGCCGGAGAAAAGGGAGGAGCTCACAACTGAAGGCGGGCTTGACGTCGCCGGTCAGCTTGAGAATCTTCGCGTTACTGTCCAGGCGCTCTCTGATGCAGGGATTCTTGTAAGCCCCTTTGTCGATCCTGACAAAATGCAGCTCGATGCCTGCGCTTCTTTGAACGTGCCATATGTCGAATTACATACCGGGACTTTCTGCGATGCCAGCCGTGAAGTTGCAGAAGAAGAGCTGGATCTGCTCAGGGAAGCAGCCGAGCATGCTCACTCGCTCGGCATTAAGGTGAATGCCGGACATGGCATCAGTCTTTCAAGTATCAGCGACATTGTCTCGTTGCCACATCTTGACACGTTGAACATAGGGCACAGCATTATAGCGCGCTCTGTGTTCGTGGGCCTCGAAGGGGCAGTGAAGGAAATGCTCGGGGCGATGAAGAGTTTAGGAAGTTGAAGAAGGGTAATAGGCCTGCAACGAAGGTCACTTGAACGAACAGAGTGCAATATATGACTGTGTTAGGTAGCGGAGTTGATCTTGTCGAGAACGAGCGCATGCAGGAAGTGCTCGAACGATGGGGTGGAAGGTTTATAGAGAAGGTTTTTCTTGCTGAAGAGCGAAGGTACTGCGACAGCAAGGTGGGCTCCCACCGGCATTATGCTGCCCGGTTTGCAGTGAAAGAAGCGGTTGCCAAAGCTTTCGGAACGGGGTTGGGTCCTCATCTCGGATGGACCGATATTGAGGTCGTCAGAGATAAAGCGGGTGCACCTAGCGCAAGGCTCAATGGGAAAGCCAGGAAACTGGCAGACAGTCGGGGTGTCTCTAAGATCCTGGTAAGCCTATCGCATACCCGCAACTATGCGGTTGCGCATGCGCTCTTGATCGGGGACGAGGGTTCAGGGTGAACTTGATGTGCATGATTGAATCAGCTGGCTATGACTACCGGCCAATGTGATTGGAGATGAAGTAAAGGCATGAAGGTTGTAACCACGGAGGAGATGCGTAGGCTCGATGCTAGAACCATCAACGAGTATGACACGCCGTGCGAAGTGCTTATGGGCCGTGCCGGCTTGGGTGTTGCCGGCATTGTTGCCGATCTCTGTGATGTGTCTGGGTGGTCGGATGCTTCCATATGCCTGGTAGCCGGGCGTGGAAACAACGGTGGCGATGCCTTTGCTGCCGCCTGCTTTCTCGATGAAGATGGATTTGACGTTGAGGTCTGGGTTGCCGGTTCAGCGAATGAGATCAAGGACGATTCGTTGAAGCACATGAGCCGAATGCAGAGCGCAGGTATTCCGCTGCGTGAATTTCCGACAAAAGAAGACTGGGACGCGGCGCTGGCAATGGTGCCGCCGGCTGAGATTATCGTAGATGGTGTGTTGGGTACCGGTATTCAAGGGCCTGCCCGCGGGCCTGCTGCCGGGGCCATCAGGTATATCAATACCATGGCGGAGCATGTGCTCGTTGTTGCCATTGATATTCCGTCGGGGCTGGACTCTGATACGGGAAAGACAGATGGTGACGCGGTCATGGCGGATGTTACAATTACGATGGGACTGCCCAAGAAGGGGTTGATCGAACCGCTGGCTGCAGATTATGTTGGAACTCTTGAAGTAGTTGATATCGGTATTCCCGAAGAGCTCTATAGTGACATTGTCTGCGATGTTGAGCTCATTGGTCCGAGCGATCTGAGAGGGCTTTTCCGTCGTCGTCGGAGGCGCTCTCATAAAGGGGATTATGGGCACGTCCTGATAATCGGTGGGGCCGCAGGTTTCTCAGGGGCGGTCACCATGGCTGCCATGGCAGCATTGCGATCCGGTGCCGGACTCGTTAGTGCAATTGTACCCAGGGGAATTGTGCCGACTGTCTCTTCTGTTTTCCCGGAAATCATGGTGCATGCCGCTGAGGAGACGGAGCAGGGTTCGCTCAGTTTCGCTTCTGCCAGCGCCCTGCTCGACGGGCATGAGTTCGATGCATTGCTCGTGGGGCCGGGCATGAGCCAGCATCCTGACAGTGGGGCAGTGGTGCGCCACGTTCTCGATCGAGTGAAGAAGCCTGTCGTTCTGGATGCTGATGCACTCAATGTGATTTCGGGCGATGCAGCGGCCCTGAAGCATGCCGCATGTCCGCTGGTCATCACGCCGCATCCTGGCGAGATGTCCCGTCTTCTTGGAATGACAAAAGATGAATTGCAGTCAGATCGCCAGGCAGCGGCCCGCCATGCGGTTGAGAAGACCGGCGCCGTGACGGTGCTGAAAGGGTGCGGGACGCTTGTTTTGGGGAACGATGGTGATCTTTATGTGAATATGACGGGCAATCCCGGGATGGCCACCGCTGGGTGTGGTGATGTCCTTGCCGGCATGGTAGCAGGGTTCATTGCACAGGCATTTGAACCTGTTGATGCGGCTCGAGCTGCAGTCTATATGCATGGCAGGTCGGGTGATAATGTTGCTTGGCGCGGCTCCCAGGCCGGTTTGACTGCTGCCGACCTACTTGATGAAATTCCTTTCATGATTAGAGAACTGTCGGTGCGGTAGCCCTGTGTTGACGGGCGGGGTGACAGTCGCTATAGTTCCACGACGGTTTTTAGACTACAACAAGTATTGGAGATCATGAGCTATGACGGAGAGTATCGAAATCACGGAAGAAGCGGTAGATTCAACGACTGAAGAGAATCCCAAGGTTGCACTCCTGTTTGAACTTGAGAGCCTTGCCATTAACGGCAGGAAGATTTCGTTCGACGTGGTCAAGGCTGTGCTCGCCGACAAAGATGTGGCGCTAACGCCTGCGTTGTTCTCCAGGTATTGTCTGAATTCCAGCGTGGCACAATCTATCCCTGCACTTCTACAGGGGGTAGGCAAAGCAAGGGCGGCCACGGAGAAGCTGACCGCAGAGATCGCAGAAGATATAAAGCTCTCCCTGGTGGAGGGCTCGGTAAGGGCCAACAGTGCAATCTCGGCGATTATTCAAGAGGCGTCATCCGAGACCGTGTCTATCGGTGTTCTGAGTGCCATGGACGATAAGACAGCCGGAAAACTTATGGACAAGGTAGGACTTGATGAGTCGAACGCTCAACTGTTCCTTTGTGATGCGGGTGACCGCCAGTTTCCCAGTGCGGACGCATGGCTCAAACTTGCGAAATCTATGGAGGTCTCACCTTCATTGTGTATGGTCCTGGCTACTAGTGCTGCGTCCTGCAAGGCCGCACTCTCTGCCGGGATGCGTTGTGCGGTGATTCCAGATGAGTTCACCTCATTCCAGGATTTCGGCGGTGCAGATTATGTTGTCGATCAGCTTGACCTGTCGGTATTTAAGAGTCTGTTCGAACTGGTGCATGCGCATCAATGCCGAATATGAGTACCCAGCTTGAGGAGGCGCGTGCAGGAAGAATAACTCCTGCGATGGTCGAATGCGCCGAATCCGAAAACGTCACTGCAGAGAAGGTGCTTGAGGAAATAGTGTCAGGCAAGGCTGTGCTGCCGCACAATCCTGCACACGTCAACTGCAAGCCCGCAATCGTGGGGCGCGCCTTCAGGACGAAAGTTAATGCGAACCTTGGCAGGTCGTCCGAAGCGTCCGGGTTGGAAGAGGAATCTGCCAAGCTTGACGTTGCGCTGGACTCGGGAGCCGATTTTGTAATGGATCTGAGCGTGGGCGCTGACTTGGGCAGTGTCAGGAGCTCGCTCATTGCTGCATCACCTGTAGGACTCGGAACAGTTCCACTCTATGAAGCGCTCTCTCGCTCTGCAGAAGCGAATACACAGCTTGATGTCGACATTCTGATGAGAGTTATCAGGGAACAGGCTGAGCAGGGCGTAGATTTCATGACGCTGCATAGTGGGCTCCTGCGGGAACATGTTGCGCTTGCCCTTGAACGGCTGATGGGGATCGTGAGCAGGGGTGGTGCCATAATGGCGGAATGGATGGTTACGAATAATTCCGAGAATCCACTTTACGAACGATGGGATGAGGTGCTGGAGATCTGTAGGCAGTACGATGTTACTGTTTCGTTGGGTGATGGTCTGCGGCCGGGCTGCTTGGCCGATGCCAGTGACAAGGCACAATTTGCGGAACTGGAAGTCCTGGGTCAGCTCGTACAGCGAACGAGGAAAGCTGGCGTCCAGGTTATGGTCGAAGGTCCGGGCCATGTCCCCTTCGGCGAAATCCAGATGAACATGGAGCGTCAGCAGGAGCTTTGTGATGGTGCGCCATTCTATGTTCTCGGGCCGATTGTTACCGATATCGCGCCGGGCTACGATCATATTACCTCGAGCATAGGTGCAACATCTGCTGCCTACTACGGTGCATCACTGCTTTGCTACGTTACGCCGTCTGAACACCTCGGCTTGCCTGCGGAAGCAGATGTTAGGGCAGGTGTCATGGCGCACAGGATAGCGGCACATGCCGCGGATGTAGCCCGGGGACTGCATGGAGCGAGGCACCGGGACGACGAGATGGCCAAGGCCAGGGTAGAGTTTGACTGGCAGGCACAATTCAAGCTGGCACTTGACGGCGCGCATGCGAAAGAGATCTACGATCGTTCCTGTTCGGATAGCCAGCGTAATGAAGACCACTGTTCAATGTGCGGCAAGGATTTCTGCGCATTGCGCACCACTAAACGCATCAATGAAGCGCGAATGCAAAACACCTATTGAGCAACTCATTGCGATAATGCAAAGACTTCGCTCGGAGAATGGCTGTCCCTGGGATCGGGAGCAGGACCTCGAGTCTTTGAAGCAGTACCTGGTCGAAGAATGCTACGAGGTGCTGGATGCCATCGAAACGGGTGATCCAGAGCAACACAAGGAAGAGCTTGGCGATCTCCTGCTCCAGATAGTGTTCCAGTCCAAGATAAGGGAAGAGCAGGGCGAATTTGCGTTCGATGATGTGGCAGAAAAGATATGCGAGAAATTGATCCGCCGGCACCCACACGTTTTTGGCGATGAAGAAGTGGCAGATTCGGCCGAGGTTCTCGAACGATGGCATGCGCTGAAAGCGAAAGAGAACAAGGAAGGTTCAGACTCTGTCATTGGCAGAATCCCAAGGCATATGCCAGCACTGCGGCGATCACATCTTGCACAGGTCCGGGCGGCACGCGTGGGCTTTGACTGGGAGAAAGTTGATGACGTTGTTGCCAAGGTCGATGAGGAACTCAATGAAGTGCGGGAAGCCCTGGCATCGGACGAAGGAGAGGAGGCCGTAGCTGAGGAGATAGGCGATCTTCTCTTTGCCGTGGTCAATCTCAGCAGGTTCAAGAGTCATAATGCGGAGGATCTATTGAATGGTGCATTTGATAAGTTCGTTACCCGTTTCAAGGCAATTGAATGCATGGCGGTGGAGCAGGGGAAGACCTTGTCAGATTTCACCCTCGAACAGCTCGAGGAATTCTGGCAGGAAGCGAAGATTGGAGAGGGGTAGTGCTTTGCGCTGATCGTTGCGAAGTCGGTTGTTCGCTTTTTTCGTACTGTTGCTTTTGTTTGCCTGATCCATCTCATGACGGCAATTGTCATGAGTATGATAATCAATCCTATTGCAGTTTCTGTTGCACCTGCACACAAAACCAATGAAGTGGGAAGGGAGACAAGAATGCCAATCAAGACGAAGAAGAACCCTGTCATCTGAATGGGGCAGTTGCACTGAGGACAATGTGGATCTGAAACCAGCACGAATGATTTGCCTCTTGGTTCGGTATTGTAGTATTCGCCACACTCGGGGCAAAATAGAATGTTCTTCCTCTATTCATCTTTCAAGCGAACGGTTCGCCTCAGCATTTTGCTGAAAGCGCGGCTTTCAGCAAATATGTCGCAGGCGGTTGATAGGCTCAGTAGTGATATCGTATCTGCGCTATGTACAGCGAGCTACCTTCGACCTTGTAAACGATCCTGTCTGCTTCTGTGATGCGGCGGGACCAGTAACCCGAGAGAGCATGTTTGAGGGGTTCAGGCTTGCCGGTGCCTCTGAAAGGATCTCGGGAGGTCTCCTTGATCAGCTTGTTGATTCTCTTGAGGACACGCTTGTCTGTTTTCTGCCAGAAAAGGTAGTCCTCCCACGCCTGCTCGGAGAAGATGTATTTCATCCGGCCAGCTTCTTCTGTTTCCCCTTGCCATCCTCAAGTTGTTGAATAGACTCGAGCAGTCTCCGAGCGTTGCGAGGGCTTTTTAGAAGGTACGACGTCTCAACTAACGACTCATAGTCCTCAAGCGAGATCATCACAACCGCATTGTCCCGACGCTTAGTAATGACAACAGGATCGTGGTTTTCGCAAACCTTGCTGATCGTGTCCGATAGTTTTTCTCTGGCTTCTGTGTAAGTTATTGCATTCATAGTACGTACAGGATACTGTACATACGGTGCCTTTGTCAACTATCTTTCTTGAAGCCGAACGCTTCAAATGAGAGTTTTGCGCGGCCTAAGTGCAAATATTTCCAATTTGCTCGATAGTTTTCTCTATTGTAAAGTTTCCTTGCTATGAAGACACAGGTAGTCAGCATCAATCAGGACGTCATGGGAGGAACCCCCGTCTTCAAGGGCACTCGCGTGCCCGTGCAGACGTTGATCGATTATCTGGAGGCAGGGGAGAACATTGACGAGTTCATTCAAGGGTTCTCGACCGTCACGCGAGCACAGGTGATCGAACTTCTGGAAGAGGCGAAGAAGAAGATCCTTGTCCCCGCGTAAGGTTTTGCTGGACTTAATGTGTGGACCGCGGCCTGCTCGATGAGATCACCGGGCACGAGGCGAAGACCGTGCCTGAGGCAGGTTGGGCAAGCCTCAAGAATGGGGAGTTGCTCGGCCGGGCGGAGGTTGAGTTTGATGTTTTCGTAACCACTGACCGTAACCTAATGTTCCAGCAGAACCTTCCGAATTTCGACATTGCTGTTGTTGTTCTTGCATGCAAGACGAATCGCTTGGGTGATCTCCTGCCGCTCGTGCCGAAACTGCTGGATGCAATACCATCAGCCAAGCCCGGCACTCCTCTTATTATTAAAAGCTAACGTTGAAATCAGCATTTGGCGCGCCAGCGACAATATGCCTGATCTTGTTGTGCCCTCTCATTTCCTGAACAGATCGGAATGTGTTCCCATGCGCTCAAAGATGAGTCGATTGCCGTCGATTCTGTAAACCAGAATCCAATCGGACTCGATATGGCAGTCACGCCGACCGACGAGGTTCCCCGAGAGTTTGTGATCGCGATGAATAGCGTCGAGCGGCTTGCCTGAGAGCAAGGTGCTAGCAAGAATCTTGAATTTTTCAAGATTCTTGGCTCGACGCATACAGCGCTTGGTGTCCTTCTGAAACCGTTTCGCGTAAACTGGTGTATACATCAGATCCCGAGTTTCTGAAACATGTCGTCTGCGTTTTCGCAGACAACAAGATCATGTCCGGCCTCTGATGCTTCAAACGTCCGTTTCGTAGTTGAGGTAGGGACGACTACGTCGAACGGAAGCCCGTCACGAAGCTCAACCTGCCTGTAGAACACAGTGATAGCTTGTGTTGCGTTCAAGCCCAGACGTCGAAAGACGCTCTCGGCATGATCCTTTAGGTCGGGCTCCAATCTGGCCCGCACCATTGCAGTTTTGCTCATAGGGCACCTCCATTTTTTGAGGCTACTGTAGCACAACCGGGATACAAGCGCAAGCGGTATCTTTTCTGGCACAACGATCTGAATCACTTTCCAAAATGGGCGCGCCCATTTTGGAAAAGTGCATTCATTTGTGTGCGCCCAGCATGGGCGCGAACTAATGGGGTTACCTGCCCGCAGTGCTACAGCGTTGCAGGCGGGAAGTTCCCTGTATGTGAACCACTCTGTCCTGAGAAGGATAGGGCAAATACTAGACGAAGGCAACTGCGGAAGGGTAACCGACCGTGGAGAGGAAGCCGGAGTTCAAAACTGTGAGCCTACGGACAGAAACAACATATATTCACCCCGCCTCAAGCGGGGAGGCCGCCGCGGCGGGGCGAGTTGGCACAACACAGCAAAGCCCTTGGTTCAGCCACGGAGGTAAATGCGGCGGTCGTATCGGGAAGCAACACGCTCTTATCTGGGGAGATCCCAAGGCGGAAATGCCTTGGGAAGTCAGCAGACGCCATAGTAGCGGGACAGCGAGCCGGGGGCGAGGAATCGCCCGTTGAAACGAAGAAACCGGAAGTCTCGATTCTCGTGAAGGGCTGAACCGGTCGGCTGGCACCCGACCGCCGGGCTGCAGATGCCCACACTGATCCAGAATGGGTGAGTGGGAAGCTGGAAGACCCGGATGGGAAGCATGGGGTGCCGGGGATGTGGTCATCGTATTGCATCGTGCGACAGGGGTAACCTGGTCGCCTGATCGGAACCGCCCGGTGCGGACCCGCATGCACGGGTGCTGTGGGAGCCTCGACTGATCCTTATGGGTCAGTCGGGGCCACCCGATTCGCTGTCTCCATTGATTTATGCTGCCATCCTCGCATAGCCGTTGCATATCACGAGGAAGGCTACGATTCCTATAATCACAAGTGGGGGAGTAAGACCCCACGCAATGAATTTCCAAATATCTTCTCTCTGTCGAAACTGGATTATGCCATGGACGATCAGAAACACGGGAACGAGGAAGATTCCGTATGGCAACCAAAGAAGTCCTGCCGAAGCAACGAGATCCATGATCACGATCCAAATGAGCATGATCCAGAAAAGCACTCGGCTGGCTACTATTGTTTTCTTCTCAATATCCATTTGGCTCAGCGAACGTTTCTGAATGACAGTTTTTCGAAGCAAGCGAAGCGCGGCTGGCCGGGCTCACGAAACTGGCCCAGTCGTTATGTTAGTATTGGCACCAGGTTGTAGGTTAAGTATCTCTCCATTATGGGTGCATT
>JAUXFM010000044.1 GCA_030622955.1 Lentisphaerales bacterium | reverse complement strand
CCTACCGATCTCACTGCCATGGTAATGAATGTATCCTCTTGCCGCGACTCACGCGTATTGCTCTACGCCTGGTAGGGCGCCACGGCCCGGCGGTCCGTCCCTACCGATCTCACTGCCATGGTAATGAATGTATCCTCTTGCCGCGACTCACGCGTATTGCTCTACGCCTGGTAGGGCGCCACGGCCCGGGGCGCCGACGGTCAAAGCGTTCAGGCGCTATCATTTGCTAACGGCCCGATTGCCACTTCACGCCCGACCCCTTACACTCGCCACTCTTCTAATCCAAAGCGTTGATCTTGGCGACGCGTCGTTCATGGCGGCCGCCGGACTCAAAGCTGTTGGCAAGCCATGCATCTATAATAGGTTCAACAAGATCATACGGTGTGGTCTTCGCGCCGAACACCAGAACATTGGCATTGTTATGGACACGTGCCATCTTCGCCATGTCCGGGCTGACGCAGAGCGCCGCGCGTACGCCGGCGATCTTGTTGGCGGCCATTGTCATGCCGATTCCTGTTGTGCAGACCAGCATGCCATCATCCGCTGCTCTTTCCGTAATTTTGCGTGCAACGTCTATAGCATAATCGGGATAATCGACCGAGTCAGTGTTATAGCAACCCAGATCCTCGACCTCCACGTCGCGCTGTTCCAGGATCTTCCTGATAGATTCCTTCATCTCGTACCCGCCATGATCGGCTCCAATGGCTATCTTCATTGCTGACAATCCTTTCTCAATCGCGGTCGTTCTCGTTCAGGTATTCAATGAGTCCCGGCATGGCCGCTTCTATCTCTGAACTCACCAGCCTGTATGCTTCTATTGGCAATCCTATAGGATCAAGAATCTCTTCCTTACTGGCCGAGTCCTTCGCAAATGCCTTTACCAGGTATGTCTTGTTCCTGGCCTGTGGAAACAATGTTAACACTGCATGGATGTGTTGACGGGTCATTACCACAATGAGCGATACAGAGTCAACCATCGCGCCGGTAAGACGCCTGCTCCTGTGTCCACTCGCATCGATCCCCTGCTCCGCGAGCACGTCAACGGCCTCACTGCTGGCCGGTAAGCCATCTATGGCGGTCACTCCTGCCGAGGACACCCGCCATCTCGTTTCGAAGCCCAATTCACGTCTGAACATGTACTCGCCAATCGGGCTTCTGCAGATGTTACCACTGCATAGAAACAGTATTTCGGCATCAGGCATCACTACTCACCATTTCCTTTAGAGGTCAGGCTTGTTCTCAACGCAAGCTCTGATCTCATCTTCTGCTATGGCTCCCCGCCGAAGAATCTTCAATTCTTCGGCATCGATCATCACGACCGTGCTGGCCTCTTCTGCAATTGTCCTGCCGCTATCCAATATGATATCGACGCTTCTGCCAAGTGCGGATCGTGCTTCAGATGCGGTACAGGCCGCCGGGCATCCACTCTGATTGGCACTTGTCACCCTCAGCACTCCGCTCCCCGCACCGAGTAAAGCCAAGGCTACAGCATGATCGGGTATTCTGAAACCCTCAAAACCCTGTTCCACTCTCAAAACGAGTGTCAGTGGCCCGGGCCAATAGCGATCGGCCAATACAGCAGCCATCCCATCAAAACTGGCGCCCTGCTGCACCACACGCTCAGGACTATCAATAAGCAAGGGGATCGGTTTTTTCCTGTCTCGCTGCTTGGCCTGGAATAACAGTTCTTCGGCGCCCGGCAGGGCTGGATCTGCACCAACCCCATAAACCGTTTCTGTGGGAAAGATAACGAGCTTACCGCTCTTCAAGCTGGCGGCCGCAAGCTTGATCAAGCTCTTCTCCGGCTCGAGCGGATCAATTCTCAATATTTGTGGATTCTTCGTCGGGCTCATTTCTGCTTAGAACACGCGAAACGCTGTGCAATCATAGTTCAATCCGGTTCTGAGATAGATTCTAGTGCTTTCAAGCCGAGTAGCATATCGGTCGCACGGCGAAAGACGGCATCCGCCACATTAAGCCGGTCAAGCTGCTGCTTCACATCATCAGCGGCATCTCTATCGCCCTCCACGGTGGGATTGTTCGGCTGTGCGATTGGAGTAACAATGGCATCCGGCCTGACCCCGGCATCGGAATAGGGTTCCCCTTCAACCAGTTCGATGAGCTGCGTTGCCAGGTAGACTCGCTTGCCAGTCTTCAGCCTGATCGTCTCCCGCAAACGCTGATCTCCCCTTGTCGGAGCTCCTATGAGCATGACTCCCGACCTGTTCTTGAGAGTCGCTGCGAGCAGTTCGGCAGCGTCATGAGTATTCTTATCGATCAACAACACCAAGGGTGCGTTCAAGCGATCAACGCCACCAAGGGTTTTGTGTTCTGAGATCACGCGGCCACGTGAATCCTTGATTCTGTAGAGGAGCCTTCCTTCTTTGGCAAACCACGATGCCACCATGTCGACCGATTCCAAATCCGACCCACCTGCTCCACGAAGATCGATCAAGGTGCCAACTGAAGCTTTCTGACCCCATTCCCTTACCTGCTTGATGACACCCTTGCCAGCACCTTCGTTAAGCTCACGAAGCTTCAGGTAGCAGATATTCTCTTTCCATTCACCGACCAACTCGATAGGTTCCACGGACACCTTTTCCGGCGTATCTGCATCAAGAAAAGCGGCACGTGGATCTGTTGCCTTCAACATTGCCTGCACCGAAACGTTTTGCACCAGGTTCGAATCGAACGACACCGCTTTGCTGTGCAACAGTTGATATACTTCGGTAGAGCCGTCTTCAGCATTGCAGATGTGGCCGAAAACGATTATGCCGCCAGCGAGTATCAATCGACAAATGGGCTTGCACCGCATCGATATATCAGGTCTTCCCTTTGCGGCGCAGCTCCGCTTTAACGCGAGCATTCCCCTTGGCGACTTTGGCTTTGAGCGTCTGCTTGTGCTTCACCATTTTTTTTGCCAATGCAGTACGGCCGGTAGCCAGTATCTGGACGGCCAGGATTCCCGCATTAATTGCGCCCGCCTTGCCCAGCGCGACCGTGGCGACCGGGATACCGGAAGGCATCTGTACGGTTGCAAGCAGCGAATCAAGTCCATTGAGGGCCCCGCCCTGGATTGGAAGGCCTATGACAGGGAGAGTGGTGTTGGCCGCCAGCACGCCAGCGAGATGAGCTGCTCCGCCCGCAGCGGCGATAATCACCTTCAGTCCGCGTTTTACAGCGGTTTTTGCGTATTTCTCCGCTTCTGCCGGGGTCCTGTGTGCCGAGATGACCCTGACCTCATATGCTACGCCAAATCCGTCAAGTGCTTCGCCGGCTTTCTGCACAATCGGCCAGTCCGAATCACTACCCATCACGATTCCAATTTCAGGCTTCTTCTTCAACTTTTAAACTCCTTCAATTTTTGAACTTCTTGAACTCTTCAGGGCCTTCGCTGCAATATCCTTTCGGTAATGCGCTCCGTCGAAATCGATCTCTTCAATTGCCTTGTAAGTTTTGTCAACAGCCGCATGAAGATCGTCGCCAAGCGCAGTGACGCCGAGGACGCGGCCACCGGATGTAACAACATCACCGTTGCTTGAGTCGGTCCCTGCATGAAAGACAACAACGTCATCTATCGCATCGGCTTCCTCAAGACCGGCTATGACCTTCCCCTTCTCGTAACTGCCAGGATATCCGCCGGATGCCATCACGACACAAACACATGGTTCTTTGCGCCAGCTTATGAGCTCCTCTGTCAGTGTTCCGTCAGCGCAAGCCTGGAGAGCAGGAACCAGGTCACTGGCGATCCTTGGCAACACAGCCTGGGTTTCCGGGTCGCCAAAACGACAATTGAACTCCAACACCTTGGCGCCATGTGCAGTCATCATGAGCCCGGCATAAAGAACACCTTTGTACGTTATACCCCGTTTCTTCAGCTCTTCGAGAGTAGCACCGAAAACCTTTTCGCGAATGAAAGGCCACATATCTTCCTGCACCACTGGCGCGGGACTGTATGCCCCCATGCCGCCCGTATTAAGGCCCTGGTCTCCGTCGAGCGCTCTCTTGTGGTCCTGCGACGAGGCCAGCATCACAACATGCGCACCATCGACTAGTGCAAGTATTGATGCTTCTTCGCCGACCAGGAACTCTTCAACAAGGAGATTGTCCCCGGCAGCGCCGAAAGCTTTGTCGACCATTGTCTGCCTTATGGCCTGTTCCGCTTCTTCATCGGTGTTGCAGATGATGACGCCCTTCCCCGCTGCAAGTCCATCGGCCTTGATAACCACAGGGGCACCGAGCTCATTTGCATATGCGATAGCTTCATCGGGATCAGTGAAGGAACAAGATCTGCCTGTGGGGACCCCTGCTGCGTTCATGATATCCTTGGCAAACGCCTTGCTGCCTTCCATGCGGGCAGCCGCCTTGCGGGGCCCGAACACTTTTAGACCTTCTGCTTCGAACAGGTCTACGAGACCTGCGCAGAGCGGTATCTCCGGCCCTACCACCGTCAGATCGGGTCTATTCTCTTTTGCCCAGCTCAGCAGCCCATCAAGGTCCTCTGCCTTGATATCGATATTCTCAGCAAGTTGCGAGGTGCCAGCATTGCCTGGCGCGCAATACAGCTTGGGACTACAACTATCATGCGCAATCTTCCAAACCAGGGCATGCTCCCTGCCGCCACTTCCTACCACGAGGATCTTCATATCACTAGACAATGTCCACTCTCCTAATCTTCACGAATGCTTTAACGCTCACCGGCCGGCCTGCCCATTGTCACACTTCCATGGGTTTACCCGAATAGGACGGGCCCCGTCAACACCTGCCGACATTTTTTCTGGCCCGCTCATATTCGATGGTATATCCTTTCGATGTTTCTAACTGAGGAGGCGACAACTATGATTCCACGCTACACGGGCAAAGAAATGGGAGCCATCTGGAGTGATGCTAACAGGTTCAGCATATGGCTCGATATTGAGATCCTGGCATGTGAAGCAATGAACGAACTTGGGATGATCCCCACTGCCGATATGAACCGGATCAAGAAACGCGCGAATTTCAACGTTTCACGCATAAACCGTATTGAAGAAAAGACAAAACACGATGTAATAGCCTTTCTTACTAACGTTGCAGAATACGTCGGACCCTCGGCTCGGTTCATCCACCGCGGCCTCACAAGCTCAGACGTACTCGATACCGCATTGGCCGTCCAGATGGTGCAGGCTATTGATATCCTTATTAAAGATGTGAAAGCTGTCCGCAGGGCAGCTGCAGCGAAAGCCCGGAAATACAAATACACGCCGATGATGGGTCGATCGCACGGGATCCATGCTGAGCCCATCACGTTCGGCATGAAGATGGCCTTGATGTATGATGAATTCGGCCGCGCGCTTACACGGCTCGGGAATGCTCGCAAGGTCATCGCTTACGGCCAGATTTCGGGAGCCGTCGGCACACACGCACACCTCGACCCCCACGTCGAAAAATACGTGTGCCGCAAACTCAAACTCCGGCCCGCAGCGATCTCTACACAGATCCTTCAGCGTGACAGGCACGCTGAGTACGTCGCCATCCTGGCGTTGGTAGCAGCATCGGTCGAGAGATGGGCGGTAGAATTCAGGCATCTGCAGCGCACGGAAGTCCATGAGGTGGAAGAATTCTTCTCCTCCGGTCAGAAAGGATCTTCGGCCATGCCACACAAGAAGAACCCGATCACGGGTGAAAAGCTCACTGGCCTTGCCCGGCTTATCCGGGGCAACATGGTCGCTGCGATGGAAAACGTCGCGCTCTGGCATGAGCGTGACATATCTCATTCCTCGGTGGAGCGCATCATCATGCCGGACAGCACGATTGGATTGGACCACATGTTGACCAACTTGGCGAGGCTCACCAAGGATCTTCGGGTCTTCCCGAAACGCATGAAGCAGAATCTGGAAATGACCCATGGTCTTGTCCATTCGCAGCAGCTACTCCTTACTCTTACCGACAGTGGGATCAGTCGGGAGCTGGCATACAAACTTGTCCAGAAGCACGCCATGTATTCGTGGGAGACGGGAACGCCGCTGCGCGAACTGGTCGAGGGCGACCGTGAGATCATGAGGAAGGTTAAGAAGAAGGACCTGGCAAAGGTCTTCAGCCTCGAGACACATACAAAGGACGTGGACAGGACATTCAAGGAAGTAGGCCTCTGAAGAGTGTAATGATTGATGAACTGAGAAGAAGCGAAGACAAACGTCAAACGCTCAACTTCCAACACTCAACGTTGAAGTGAAGAGAAAGACTATGACAAGAAACAAGGCAAAGGCAACCGGCAAGCGCAGGGACGCGAAGAAGAAATCAGCATACGCATCGGCTGGAGTTGATATCGACGAGATGATGGGATCACTTATCGCGGTCAAGAAGATGGTCAAGAAGACAGCCGTTAAAGGACTGCTCAGCGACATCGGCACGTTCGGCGGCCTGTTTGCCGCACCGGGCAAGGACCATATCCTCGTTGCCAGCACCGATGGGGTCGGCACAAAGCTCAAGGTCGCGGTCATGGCGAAGCGGCACAACACAGTCGGCCAGGACATCGTGAACCACTGCGTTAACGATATACTCGTGCAGGGCGCTGCGCCCCTCTTCTTCCTCGACTACATGGGCACATCGAAGCTCAAGGGCAGCATCTTCAAAGATGTGCTCACCGGTATCTGCAAGGCATGTCGCCAGAACGGCTGTGCCCTGCTGGGTGGAGAAACAGCGGAAATGCCCGGCCTCTATCCCAAAGCTGAATATGACCTAGTCGGCACCATCATTGGCACTGTCCAGAAGAAGAAGATCGTTACCGGCGAAAAGATCAAGCCAGGCGATCTGATCATCGGCCTGCCTTCCGACGGCCTGCATACCAATGGCTACTCGCTTGCGCGCCGCATCATCTTCGATAAAGCGAAGCTGAGAGTTAACAGCAGGTTCCCTGGAACGAAGAAGACGGTTGCCGACATTCTACTCGCGGTGCACAAGAGCTACCTTAAACCGGTCGTTAAACTCATGAACAAAATAACTGTGCGCGGCATGGCGCACATCACCGGTGGCGGACTGGTCGATAACGTGCCCAGGATCATGCCAAAGGGAACTTGCGCAGTAATAGATCGTGCCATGTGGAAAACACCACAAGTCTTCCAGTTCATGGAGGAGCGTGGCAAAATCGATCATGAGGAAATGTACCGTGTCTTCAACATGGGGATCGGATTTGCGATATTCGTCCGAGCCAAGGATGCCGATGGCGCGATGGAACTACTGAAGAAAGAAAAAGCACGCCCCATCCTAATTGGCCACGTTGAGAAAGGCGCAAGCAAGATCAAGCTGCTAGGATAATCCTGCACTCATCGCTCAGCAGGGATAGACAGCCAGCAGGAAAACTCCCAAGCGAGCAGCTTTCGCGGGTTTCATAATGTCTCCCTCTCCATGATAGAGGAACATGATGGAAGAGGGCTGAGTCAGAAGAATGGCAATGATGTGAATCGTTGCGACAAGGCCAGCAGACGGGCCTAGTTGTTGGTTGATAGTTGATGGGTGTTGAGGTAGAATCTCTTCCCATTCACCAATGCAAAAATGTTGCACAGCTCTTGTATTGTTCCTGGCCATGCGTCTGGCCTGTTCGGCCTCGAGCATCTTCCTGGATCCTGCTGTCACAGTTCACTGCCGACCCGATAATTCATCCGTCACCGTCCAGGTGACCAATAAGGGAGACGAATCCGCAAAATCTGTCAATGCGACCGTCTCCCTACTTGACGATGAGATCGCTGGAGAGATCGAGCCTTCGCTTGAGCCGGCAGAGATCCGAGCGTTCGAAATGGGTCTACCCGAATTACCCGCAATGCCCGGCTTCTATACGGTCGCCGTCACTATCAGGTGTACAAACAAGGAAGGGAGACCGCTATCCCTTGTCATGTGCAGCCCACTACTGGTCGTCGACGAGAAATCACTCGACCGCATACAGCAATTCAAGGATTGCGTGACCACGAAGCTCTCGTCCCCGGACCTGGCCCGCACCAGAATGATGACACTTCAGCTTGAAGCGAACGGTGAGGAAGATATAGAAGGCAGCATCCGCCTCTTCCTGCCCGATGAAATACAATGTCTAAACCCTGTCGTACCCGTAACAATGCGTGCTGGGAGCAGAAGTACGGTACCGTTCGAGCTGGTTGATCGTGATGCGCTTCCCGGTTGCCGCCACAAGGTGTTCGCAATTCTCGATTACGTATCAGATGGTCAGCATCGAAGCGTCGTGACGCACGGCATGGTCTCGATACCACCTGCATCCAAGCCCTTTGCAATTTCCCATGCTTACTGGATCATATTGATAATCGTACTGGTTGCTTCATTCTTTCTTGTACAGCTCCTGGGCAAGAAAAAGCCCGCGCGACCGGCAGAATAGCAATTACTTCAACAGGCAGCGGAAAAGCGTGATGACATGAAGAAAACGGCGACACTTCCTGTCCACTGCAGGAATATGATCTTCGATATTGCAGTATTGGGCTGCCTACTCGCATTTCTTCTTCTGCATCTATCACCAGGGCTCCTGACCCTCGACACCATGGCCGTTGGCGGGGATACACCTGCGCACAACTACCTTGTCAGCCATCTCAGGGAACAGCTTTTCGAACATGGCAGGATCGTCTCATGGTCCCATGACTGGTGGTGCGGATTCCCGATGTTCCAGTTCTATTTCTGCGGGCCTTACCTGCTCATGGCATTACTGGGTTGTGTGATGCCCCTGAACATCGCATTCAAGCTGGTGAGCGTTGCGGGCATTCTTGCCCTGCCCACGGCCGCTTACGCGTCAGCACGAATATTCAAGCTACCCAGGCCTGTGCCGATCCTCTGTGCTATTGCAATGGTCCCTTTCCTCATGACCACAACCCACACCCGGTGGGGTGTGAATGCCTACAGCACACTTGCTGGCATGATAGCCAACAGCATCAGTTTCCCGCTGATGCTCATTTTTATAGCCATGGCTTTCAAGGACAGCGTTGAGGGTGTTTTCAGGCTGCGGACATCGCTGCTGCTGGCAGTCCTGGTCGCAACGCACTTCTTCACAACAATCATAGCCATGTTGACCATCTGTATACTGCCCGTTCTTCGTCCGGCAGGCGCAAGAAAGAAAGCCTGCATGGTGCTCGCTGCAGAAACGGGACTGGGCCTTCTGCTCATGGCCTGGTGGCTTGTTCCCCTGGTCGCCAGGATTGAGTACAGCGTCGATTTCGGCACTGACTGGAATGTTCGGTTGCACGAACCGTTTCCCGCTTTTGCCCTGTGGCTCATGCCGCTGGCAGCGATCGCGCTTTACTGCGCGGCCCGCAGCAAAGCCACAGCAGTACAGCTCATTGCATGGATGCTGCTGGTATCGTCCGCAATCTTCACGCTTGGCACAACGCTGTCGCCCGTATTCGTCAACGTACGACTCTGGCCTTTCGTATTCTTTGCGCTGCTCGCGCTGGAAGCAATTGGGCTGGGATTACTCCTCGAACAACGCAAGGGTGCAGAGTTGCTTGTACTCGCAGTGGCAGCTCTTGCCCTGACAATTGCTACCCCCACCCCTGAAGCCCTCCTTAAATGGAGCAAGTTCAACTACGAGGGCCTTGAGCGAAAGGCGCATTATGACGTTTTTGCAGAACTTGTTGAGCCACTTTCGGGAACTCCCGGCAGGTTGGCAGCCGATTACCACAGCGATAACGATCTGCTCGGCTCGGAGCGCATCTTTGAAGCCGTCCCGCATCTGGTCGACAAACCGATCCTCGATGGCGGCATAATCAATTCCGCTGCCGGCTCTCTTTACGCTCAATACGTTCAAACCGAGACATCAGATTCGCCGGCAGGATGGCCCGAACTGGTCGAGCCATCATCGTTCAACATGGCGGCGGCTACAGAACACATGGAGTTGCTCAACGTCAAACATTTCATCGCACGATCGGAAAGAGTGCAATCCTGGCTCCGGGAATCGGATAAATGGCAACTGCTTAAGAGCGTGAAGGGGTGGGAGCTCTACGAGCTGATGACACATGATGGCAGTTACGTATCCATCCCTGACCATTATCCTGTTGTCGTCACCACAAGGCTATGGCAACGGGTAGGGCTCGAATGGATCTATGAACCCAGTGCAGTGAAACACCCCTTCATTCTCCTCAAGCCGGGCACACCTGCCCCTCCCCTGCTCCATGAGCATACTGGTGATCTTGTGAATAAGGCGGGCGCGGTAATAACGGACGAGCACGTCTCGGACAACAAAATAAGTTTTCGGACGACGGGCTTGGGACTCCCTCATATCATCAAGTGTAACTACTATCCCAACTGGCAGCTCAGGAAAGGCGCGAAGCATCTGTACATGGTGACCCCCTGCTTCATGCTTCTCTACCCGGAATCCGAGGAGGTCGAGCTTATCTACGACCGCACGGCCCCGGATTACCTGGGAATAGCCCTGTCGCTATGCGCAATGTCCGCAATGGTTTGCTTCATTGTCCCGGTTCTACGAAAGCGATGGAAGGCGGCATGAGACAAGGCATTCTTAAATTCCTGGACAGCACGGTCGGGGCTTGCGCCTGCTTCATACTGCAATTTGCGGGCCGTTCCCCTTCCAGCCAGGAGCCAGCGGCGATGGCAAGGAGATTGCTGGTCATACGGCCCGGCGGCATGGGTGATATGATTCTTCTGCTACCAATCCTCAAGATGCTCCGGAACAGTTTCCCCGAGACCGAAATAGATCTCGTCTGCGAGAAAAGGAACATGGCCATCCTGGGCCTTACGGACATGGCCATTAACCCCCTGTTGTATGATGCCCGGCCATTCGGCCTCGTCCGCCGCCTGCTCGCCCGGGATTATGACGTTGTGATCGATAGCGAGCAGTTCCACAACTTTTCAGCCGTCTTCGCACGTCTGAGCGGGGCCCCATTAAGAATAGGGTTCGACACCACGCCACGTCGCAACCGCCTTTACACTAAGCTTGCCATCTACGACCAGTCCGGGAAGGAACCCGAACAGTTCATGAAACTGCTCGATCACCTTGACATGACGATTCCAGCGTACTCCTTCGATGGTGTCTTCACGCAAATGCGCCATGAACTTTCCAGCGAGGTGAAAGAGGGCTTCTCGCAGGCTTCTGCGGGGTCCGGCTTCGTGGCACTCTGCCCTGCCAGCAGCACCAGACACAAGCAGTGGGATCCTGCCCGCTTTGCCCAGTTGGCTACCCGCATTACCAGGGAACTGCAACTCTGTGTAGTCTTCGTGGGTGGAGAGCAGGACAAGTGGGTAGAGACATACCTTAAGGACTGCATTGCAGGTTCTGACAGCATAGTTTCACTGATCGGCAAGCTGACGATCGCGGAGGCGTCATCATTGCTTGCCCGTGCAAGGCTCTTTGTGGGAGACGATTCCGGACTTGCCCACCTGGCCGGCGCGCTTGACAGACCCACTGTGGTCCTTTTCGGCGCAAGTGATCCTGCCAAGTGGGGAATGTCCGGCAATAAACACTCAGTGATCAACAGATCACTGCACTGCTCGCCCTGTTCCAGGCTTGGGCACAATCCGCCGTGCAGAAAGCGTGAATGCATGGAACTAATAACCGTTGACGATGTTATCTCGGAATGTGGCCGTTTGGCGGGGGCTTCTTGAATCGCTCCCATTCGGTCCTGAATACTGAGCCCGCGTACTCTTCATACTCCGAGCCCTTGACCCATTTCAAGGAGTCCATCGCCATCTCGAACCTGCCTGCACTGGAATAGAGATGGGCGAGGCGTGCATGGTTTTCCGGATGCCAGAAATGTTCATCCACGCATTCTTCCCAGTACTCTATTGCCTGCGCCAGGTCTTTCCGGGCCAGCAGATCGGTCCATATCATGCGCATTGAGCGATCGTAGGGATTAACGGCATTGATCCCTCGCCCGCACCACCGCTCTGCAAGTTCAAGGTGGCGTTCATGAAGGCTGCCGTCGGGTTGACGCCCATCCCGCAGGGCCCTGTTGGCCATGTAGAGACATGCATCGTAATTGAAAGGATATATTGCATGCGCAGCTTCACAGCGTGAGGCGGCACGCCACAAATCCAGTCCTTCGTTGCGCTTCGAATTCCAGTAGAGTGACTGGGCGACCGCGACACGGAAAGAATAAATCAAGAGACCGGCAGAAATGACAAACAGCAGAATACCCGTCAATCGTAGTTGCTTACCATTCACGACTTCTCTCCGGTGGGTGGAGAGCCAATGCTACCAGCCCTGGTCCACGATGATCATATCACCTGGTTCCACCAGGGGATCTTTGTCTTTTTTCTGCTCAACACGCTTTGCGCTGACCCTGAATGATCCCGACCCCCTTGACACCCTGATTCTCTTCCTGTCAGCATAATCGGTGAAACCACCGGCTGCGGCGATTGCCTGCAGAACGGTCATTTCCCTGGAAAGCGGATAGCGGCCCGACCTCCTCACTTCGCCCCTGACATAGTATTCATCTTCCTGCGAGACAATCGTGACAGTAACTTGCCTGAATATGCCGCCTTCAACGTAAGCACTCTCAATCATTTTCTCGGCTTCTGATGTTGTCATACCGGCAAGACTGGTGACGCCCAGGTGAGGAAGGTTCACTGCACCCGATTCATCAATGACATCCTGGATATCCTTCTCTACGGGTATGCCGCGCAGCGAGATCAGGATCCTGGCACCGGGTCTCAAGCGGCGCATGACGAGGGCCTCAGTGGGATCCTTCTCAAATTCCGGATCCTTTTCGAGCGCAAGTCTTGTGTCCAGTTCGATCATGCTAGGCTCATACCGGGCAAGTTTACGCGCCCTGGACGGCATTGATGAACAGCCCACAAGAAGGAGAGCCATGAAGAAAGCCATGACGATCCGCTTAATGAATCTTGTCCCGAACATTTGCAATGCAGCTACCCCTGTCATTAACAGCTATTGATCCGTTCACTGATCAATGTTTGTCGTATTTGAACCCATAATAATAGTGGTAGTAATGCTCACGGTTAATGTTGATATTGTTCAACACCACCCCCACCAGGTTACCACCAACATTCTCAATCATGGCCTTTGCACGCCCCGAAACAATTCGAGGATACTTCCTATACTGAATAATCAGCATGACCCCGTCAACTTCCCGGGCCAGCACAGAGGCATCACTGACACCAATGACCGGCGGGGCATCAAAGAACACAAAATCATAGTGTTCCTTGACCCTGTCGATCAGATCTCTCATCCTGGCAGTATCCAGCAGGCCATATACTGTAGCAGTAAGGTCGCCCCTGGACAAGAAATGAAGATTCTCCACACTTGTCTGGACAATGGCTTTTTCGACGCTGACTTCACCCATAAGCACATTGGCCAGCCCTACCCCCTTGGCCAGGCCGAAGATCTTGTGGAGTTTCGGTCTATGCAGGTCGGAATCAATGGCCAGGACCCTGTCGCCTAGTTGCGCACAGATAATGGCGAGGTTCGACAAGGTCAACGATTTGCCCTCTCCCACACTGCCACTGGTGAAACAGAAACACTTCCCTTCTTCTCGCCTCTTCGAAAACATGAGATTGGTCCTCAGCACACGATAGGCTTCAGCGTTGGAATTCTCCTGGCTGTCATCGATCAGTGGTTTGACCTTCTGCGGTATCACGCCCAGCACAGGCGCTCCGATGTAGCGCTCAATATCTTCAACGGTCTTGACGGATGTATCAAGGTACTCAACAAAGAACGCAAGACCAACGCCGAAGATCAGCCCACAGGCAATACTCAGAACAACGTTCAATGACCAATTCGGGCTGACCGGGCTGCGCCTGTCCCTAATCTCGGCCTTCTCTTTGACCTCCACAATCGTACGAGGAATATTGAGTTCTATCTTCTTCTGGCTGTATCGAACAGCCATCTCTTCCCCGATCTTTCTTTCCAGCTGCAGCTGCAGTTCAGCATTTGCAAAGGGAAGGAATCGTTCTGCCTCAGCGCTTATATCAGCAGCCTTCGCCTGATCCAGCTGCTTCTCAATATCCAAAAGTTTTGCTCTCGTGGCTGCACAAGAAGCTTCGAGCCCCATTTTGAGACCAGTAAGAGCGTTGTCTATCTTCTTGTTCAGCTGCGCTATAACAGCCTGTGTGCGCTCCACGTCAGGATGCTTGGGGCCATACGACTCCTCAAACTGCACGAGCGCAATTTCTGATTCATTGAGATTCCTTTTTAGAGTGGCCAATGCCGGATCGCTGACGATGTGGTGTACCGCATGCAACAATGTTTCCTGATCCATCGCCTTGATCTTGTTCAGCTTCGATTCCTTCTCGGCGAGCTCCAGGCTTATCATTTGGCGATTTGCTTCCATTTGCCGGAGTGTGTCCTTCTCGATCCTGTTTGCGCGGCCAGGCGCAGAAACCCTTACCACGGTGATGTTGTGCTCCTTGCGGATTTCTTCAACCACTTTTTCCTGTTCGCGCACCTTCTTCTGCTGCGCCTGCAATTCCTGGTAGATAGCTTTGAGTGCATTGTCCTTCTCTCGCTTGCTCTCTTCCATTCTGTGTTCTCGAAAAGCATTGGCGATTTCATTGGCGATTTCGGCCGCATCCCTGTTGGCCGTTTCCTTGGGTTTGCTCAGGGCAACCCTGATCTCGATCAAGTTGGTGTCGGGCACCTGTTGAACCTTGAGACTTCCTTTAATGATGTCCCGTACCGCACGAAAGCTATTCCTGCTCCCCGCAAGTCCATACGCCTCGGCAAAGCGCGATTCAAGATTCAGGTTCTTGACTGCTCTTTCGAGAACTGGCGACGACTGAATGATCTTGAACTGGGTCGCCATGAAGAAAGGATCATAGCGATCGGTATATTCCTTGCCAAACACTGCCACATCCGGTTGTTCACGCCTGACCGCAATCTCGGTCCTGGCATCGTACACCTTGGGCATCTTGTATGTAACCCCTAGGCCCGTGAAGAATACAAAGATGAATACAAAGATTACTATTTCTTTCCTAGAGCGAATCACTCGCCAGTAGTCAAGAAAATGTACGGCATCCTGGTTATCGACCATCATTCAATCCCCACAAAACAATCAACTAACTCCGCTCGATGTAAAAAACTTGCAGGCAGAAGATCAGAAAATAACCTTCCAGCTGAAACCCGTGGTATTCCTGTCGAAATCAACATCTACGTCTGCTTTAGCAGTCGCGGAGCTCTGGCTTAAGCGGAGCGACTGCTTATCACTGATGCGGTATTCCAGCCCGCCGGAGAAAGACAATGCTATTTCGCTCCCCTCCCTTTTGTCCACAAAAGCCTCATCAGGTGCAGAAGGTGAGGCCATCTCCCGCTCGTACTCACCCTTGGAATAGCTGCCGGCAAGCGTAAGGGATAGTCCCGACCTGCCCACGTCATGCCTGCAGTTGAAGCCCATCCGACTGTTCCTCTGCGATGCGAACGGGAAAACATCCGCGTCCTTGAGCGAATAAGATCCATTTACTGAGAACCGGGTCATTGGTGAAAGGGTCAAGACAAGGCGTGCAGAAACAAAAGGTGCGTCCTGATCGGCCAACTCTTCATCGTCATAGCCTACTGTAGTCCAGCCAGCCTGGGCAGAAGCCGAGAGCTTTCCGGTCAGATCTTTATTGACGGAAGCATAATAGCCCATGCTCTGAAATCCTCTTTCGACATCGAACGACGTTTCATATTCAAACATGGTATACGAAGCCACGACCGATACGACAAAATCGTCGCTGAACTCATATCGGAATGTCAGAAGACCACTTGAGGTCTCCTCGTCAGAGTCCGGCCGCACTTTTTCGTCCTCATATTCCTTGATCCTGTTCTTGCCGGCTACATTGATCATGGTCTGCTTCGTGAGCAGGCAAGAGAGTCCGGCATAAGCACGGTTCATCGTGTAGCTACCATCCTCGCGGATCGCCGTTCCGTCCTTATGCACTGCCGGATCATCTGTTACGTTGTAGACATCTCTAACGCGGAGTTTCAGGCGCTTGATAATGACGTGATCCAAAGTTACCCCGATATCCTGGTGAAGCTCAGTATCGTTCTGGCTCCCCTCGTTCGGGTTGCTCCAGTACCGCCATGAAGGGGCATAAAAGAAGCCCAGAACCGTCCTGCGCCGATCCAAAAGCGCATCAATCTTTGGCTTGATGTGTATGGCAAGATTGTCTTCTGCGGCATCGGTATCAAGGGAATCCCTGTTATCCGTATGGGAAGCGCTAAACGACAGCGAGAAATCCATTTCAGTAGTGCCGCCAGGACCAGCGGCAAACAAAGGCACCACTCCGGTCAAAAAGACAAGAAGAAGCACCAGGAAAGGCGTTCTATTCAACATATATCCCCCGTTCAACAGCTCCGATCAACTCGCAAGATTATGGCTCATCCCCTCATTCTGTCAATGAGAAACTGGGTCTGGTCACCGCCCTTTTGCATCCCATTACGGGCCGACTGCAAAAACCTTGAGCACGGTGATGACGCCTGCGTATAATTGCGCACATGGATCGACAGAAGACATCATTCACATTCAAGCTGCCGAAGGATCAGCAGGAAACCCTGATCGTCATCCTGAGTGGCGGCAACTACCGGCCCGTTGAGGCCCAGCATTCGATCATCGCGGTTGAAGGAGATAACTGTCGGATTGTGCTCTACAAGAGCGGCAAATGCCTGGTGCAAGGCAAGGGCTCAGCCGATTTCATATCCTTCGTTCTTGAGCCACTGGTTCTCCAGGAAGTGCGACTTGGCTATGAGGACATTCTCGATCCTAAGGCATCTGCGGCGCACATGGGCGTTGACGAAAGTGGTAAGGGCGATTTCTTTGGGCCCATGGTCACAGCCAGCGCCTACATCGACCCCGAGCTTGCCGAGAAGATGAGAGAAATGGACGTAAAAGACAGCAAGAACATCACGAGCGACAAGAAAGCGCTCGGCATGGCGCGCGATCTCCGGAAGCTGTTGGGCAGAAGGTTCGGGCTTGTAATGATCGGACCGTCTGCTTACAACCGACTCTATTCCAAGATGCGGAACGTCAACAGCATCCTCGCATGGTCGCACGCCAGGGCAATAGAAAATCTGCTTGAGATCGTTCCCGGCTGTCCACGTGCTATCTCCGACCAGTTCGGCAACAAGTCGAGCGTTGAGAAAGCGCTCATGAGCAAAGGACAGAAGATCAAGCTGGAGCAACGACACAAAGCTGAATCCGACATGGCCGTGGCTGCAGCCTCCATCATTGCGCGCGGCGCTTTTCTCCAGGCGCTTCAGAAAATGGGAAAACAGTTCTCAACCACAATTCCTAAAGGTGCTTCTGCAGCCGTACAGGAAGCGGCAGTGGAACTTGTCAAAGAGCATGGCCCGAAGATCCTGCTGGAGACGAGCAAGTGCCACTTCAAGACAGCCGACAAAGTTCTCGATAAGGCCGGCTTCAAACGTGCCGATCTCGGCCCCGAGGGCGCGCACACCTCCAAAGCTGTTGACTTCTCGAAGTACAAGAAGAGATCGTAGGCAAAAATCGCTCCTCCCGAAATCGCCTTTGTCGAGACCCTACTACTACGCTCTTCGAGCTTCGCAGGACAAGCGGCGAGGCTACCTCTTCAACAGGCACTGGACCGAAGACCGTGGAAGAACCTGGATCCCATCTACTACACCGCATAATTTACGGGGCCGGAGGCTGTAGATCATCAAGTGGACTTGAAATGTCCTTAAGGTTCTGTTCCATCACATGCGTATAAATCATCGTCGTACGCACATCAGAATGCCCAAGAAACTCCTG
>JAUXFM010000181.1 GCA_030622955.1 Lentisphaerales bacterium | reverse complement strand
TAAGGGGGGTTGGACTAAGGCGGATTGGACTAAAGGGATTGGACTAAAGGGATTGGACTAAAGGGATTGGACTAAAGGGAGAAGAATAAGGGAACTTGTGATATGAACGAATCAGTATGCTCATCCGTGATGGTCAGCGTTGTAATCCCCTGCCTGAATGAAGCAAGAACTTTGGCCGGCTGTATCGAAGCTGCGAAGCGGGGTATTAGCGAGACCGGTATTGCCGGAGAGATCATCGTGGCCGACAACGGATCTACTGACGAATCGGTCAGCATTGCCGAGAGAGCTGGTGCCAGGGTTGTCAATTGTACGCGACGCGGATACGGCAATGCTTTGCGTGCGGGATTTGCGGCAGCAAGAGGCGATTGGATCATCATGGGGGATGCGGATCAGTCGTATGATTTTTCTGAAATTCCGCTGTTCCACGAAAAGATTCGGGAAGGTCATGACCTGGTCATGGGGACGCGTCTTAAAGGGAAGATCGATGCGGGTGCCATGCCCTGGTCGCATCGTTATATAGGCAACCCGATCCTCTCCGGGATTCTCAGGCTGTTTTTCGGGGTTAAGGTGTCGGATGCACATTGCGGGCTGAGAGCTTTTACGAGAAAAGCTGTCGCCGACATGGATTTGAGGACGGGGGGTATGGAGCTGGCCAGCGAGATTGTGATCAAAGCTGCGAAGTATGGACTGAAAATTGGCGAGATTCCAATAACGCTTCACAAGGATGCGAGAGATCATCCGCCACATCTTCGGACGTTTCACGACGGGTGGCGACATCTGCGCTACATGCTGATGATGGCACCGAACTGGTTGTTCTTTTTGCCCGGTTTTGCATTTCTCGTAGCAGGTACCGTCCTGCTAGCATGGCTATTACCCGGTCCGGTGCTGATTGGTAGTGTCGAACTTGACGTTCATACAATGTTGCTGGGTATGGCATTTGTTCTGTTGGGAGTCTATATGGTCCTGCTGGGCGCATTCGTCAAGGCGTTCACCTATACCGAGAAACTCTCGGCGAAGAGCGGGAAGTTCGCAGGCGCTGTCCGCCGCATCAAGCTTGAACAGGGTCTTTTGGTGGCGATTGTACTTTTCCTGGTCGGGTTCACGGGCGATCTCTGGTTCCTCGCGAGCTGGAAGAAAGCAGGTTTCGGAGAGCTGGAAGTACAGTCGGCACTGCGCTGGGCGATACTCTATACAACGATTCTGATCGTGGGTATTGAGCTCTTCTTCGGGAGTTTCTTCCTGAGCATGTTGGGGATCAGTAGGGGCGATTATGTGGGAGACTATACTATTAAGGATGAGGGAGGAGTTTGAGACCTGAGTATGAAGAAGCGTGAGGTCATAGTTGTTGCGGTTGCGTTGATCGGGATTACGCTGCTTTCGGCAGGCTTCCTTCATAATAGGCCGCTCTACATGAGTGATACGATCACCTACGTGGATGGTGCAAGGTCACTTGTTGCGGGGCAGGGATATCAACAGAATGCTGTGCCGGTTACTGTCCGTCCGCCAGGCTATTCGTTCCTGTTGACAATCCCCATAGCCGTGGGACTTGATTCAATTGCCGCTTTCAAGCTGCTCAATGTATTGGTTGCCGGTGCAGCATTATTCGTCTTCTTCCTCTGCATGAAGCAGGTTGTCGGGCAGTACGAAGCATTGCTCCTGAGCGTGTTGACGGGGGTTCTCTTCCCCTGGATCTATTATTCTCATGCGATCCTTTCGGACATCATGTTCGCACTGGTGATGGGGCTTTTCGTTCTTGGGGCAATGAAGCACAGGGCTACGGGTAGCACAGGCAGTCTACTGCTGATGACGGTGGCAACGGCCCTGGCCCCGATTGTGAGGTATGCGGGTATTGCGTTGTTTCCCGCATGGCTTTACGTTGCCTATTTTGCGAATGACCGTCTGCGTAACGTATTGAACGACTGTAAGTGGAAGCAGGTGGGTCTTCTTGTTGTTATGGGCCTTGTTGTCATATTGCCGCTGAGCGCATTTGTTGTGCGGAATTCGATCCTTACCGGTGCCGTGACATCTTACAGCACAGGAGTGAACCCGGAATATGCATTGTCCCTCAAAAAGATCGGGATCACGGAGTTCAGCCTGACAACCAGGTTGTGGGTGAATGTGAGAGGATATCTTCATGTGTTCATTGTGCCTGATCAGGTCGGGATCGCACGTGTGTCGGACTTGCCTGCAGTTGCGAGTGGCATCTGTCTACTGTTGTGGTTGCTGATGCTTTCGGGGTGGGGGGTCTGTATGGCCCGGCGTTCTTCCAGACCCATTGCCGTAACTTGTTTCTTCTACCTTTTGCTGCTCCAATTCAACACATGGTACGACATTCGTTACTTGCTTCCCATTCTGCCATTGTTGCTCATGTTCGCCCTGTTATCATCGCGCTGGTTACTGGACAGGAGTCTGATCATCATTCGAGTAAAGAACACGGATTTGAGGCGAAAGATTGTGAATGTCGCGGCGGCAACGGCACTGATCCTCGGGCTTGTGGGAAATACAGGGTTTGCATTGTGCAGTCATAAAGGCAAAAGGTTGCGCGCACGAGAATATGATGGCATGGTTCAGCGTCTCTATGAAGCCTGTAGCTTTATCAAGAATGAGCCCGAGCCGGGTGAGGTCCTTGTAGCAGGAGGCGCAGGCTTTGTTCCGCTCTGGACCGGTCGCTCCGTTAGAAGCACACTTGACCTGCTTGATGCGAACAGAGCCTTAAGCAGCATGTCGATTCCGAAGGATGTTGCCTTTATCTTGTTGGATGAGTCCAAGTTTATCCCCTACCGAGAGGAGTACCTGGAGCCACTTGTTGCTGCAAATGTAGATCGCTTGGCAAAAGTCGTTGAGAACCGCAACACTCTTGTTTACCGAGTGCATTGAACATGTCCTCTTCATCCAGAATAGTAGGTTTTGCCAAAGACTGGGATGACGTGCCCACCTGCATCACCCATGTTCTGAGGCGCACGGGGAAAGTCATGGATGTTTGTTGGGTGGATTCTATTGGCACGAGGAGGCCGAAACTCGGCCGTCCACGTGATTTCGGGCGGCTGTGCCAGCGTGTAAAGCGTGGGTTCAAGAGGGCCGAGATCAAGGAAAACCATTTGCGGGTAATGTCGCCGATCCTTGTTCCAAAAGCTCAATCCAGTCTTGCACTATGGCTGAACAGGAAGCTGTTTAACTGGTTGATTAACAGGGAGTTGCGCGATATGCGCGGTGATGTCACCGAATACTGGTGCATGGTGCCGAACGCTGTTGACCTTCTTCCTGAGGAAGTAGATCAACAGCGGGTTATCAGTTATCAGTTATCAGTTAATGGGAACGGAGGACCGGATGACGGAGGACCGGATGACGGAGGACGGATGGCGGATGACGGATACTCCGATACCCCCACACCCGGTAGATCAGCGAAGGTGATCTACTACT
>JAUXFM010000130.1 GCA_030622955.1 Lentisphaerales bacterium | reverse complement strand
CCCCTACACAGCCCGCTGGCAAATGACCCCCGGCAAACACACCTTCCAAGCCGTCTGCGCCTCATCCGGCGAGCGAAGCAAACGAATCAAGGTCACGGTAGTGGGATGATGGAGCCACCACTCTCTTTCTATGTTCCCCGCGCGGGTTCCGTCGGAGACACATATCCGGATCTGACCGAACCATGTAGGGGCACGGCACGCCGTGCCCTCCGGACTCATTCTGAGGTAACGAAACTATGTCAACCAAAGGCATAAGGGTTCGCGCAAGAATAAGCTCGCAGTTATGGCGCACAGATGTGCCGCAGATTTGGTCTCCTCCATGTAGGGGCATGGCATGCCGTGCCCTCCGGTCTCATTCCGGAGTAATGAAACCATGTCAACCCAATGCATAATCGCTGCCATGTGCTGTATTCAATCATGTTAGGTATGATTGGATAGGTTAATACAACAAGGAGCCGAAAAATGTATTGTTTAAGGATCTTTGCCTTCTGTGTTGCTCTGTTTCTTGGTTACTGCGCCGTGGAAGCGACTCCCTATCCAGGTTCAAAACTGAGGGAACTCCTTATCGGAGCCAACGATACATGCTATTTCTGTGCGGAATTATACACCTAACAAAGCACGACACAAATCTCTTTTTGGGCGATGGGGGTTAACTAGGAACTTTCGATGTTGATGGCAGTTCTTCCTTCAGGTTGCGCCTCTGGAATTCTTCAATCTCAATCCGAATCGAATCTGCCGAAGTTTCAATGGAATAAAGCAGGGCCTCCTTGTCAGAGGCGCCAGCATTCCGACAAGAAGAGGCCCGTGATTTGATTGCGTCTCCATGGCGCCAAATGGTAGAGAGAATCACGGCTAGTTGTGTCTTCGTTCTCCGTGACTCGTTGATCTGGATAATGATGATAACAAACTGGACGATAGTGAAAACACCACCCAGCAGTGCGACCCAATTAATGAACGAATTGGGGAAGGTCTCAGCCATATGCGTCATCCATTCCTTCTGCCCACGCAGAAAAAAGTGGTCCTGGAGCCCTTTGGCTTAAGCGCCAGTCCATATTTAGAACCGTCGCTATGCTCTGGTACAATTCAAGACTTGCTGAGTTAATAGGACTCTTGCCAACGAAAGCATCAAACCCGCGCAACCCGACAGTCTCGCGATAAACTACATCAGCGACCAGTCTGGCACATTCTGAGAAACCTTCCATGTCTTGTTCCGGCGCTACCATTTCTGCATAACCTGAATCCAGAATTACCCCCCGTGTATTGCCTTGTCTAAATCGGACAGCGTATTCCGTAACTGGCTCTACACACGAAAAGTGATCGCGCAAAGCCAAAAGCAACTCGCTCATTTTCAAAGAAGGAGAGCTCGTTTTCGAAGAAGGGATTTGTGGGCAATATGAAATGTTACACAACATCAGTTAAGCCTTTCAAGTTTCTTCATCATTTCTGATATTCGTGCGGAAATCCTTATCATCTTCCAGGATCCCAAGTGATATTTCTTTCTTAATACGCAGGAAGTTCTTTTCACCTATGATGTCATCATTTGCCAAGTTTCTGAGGGCGGCTAAATAATCCCTGCACGCTTTTTCTCCGCGCGCGCGTTGAATACGTTTCTCAAGGGCATCGAAGTGTTTATGTTCATTATAGATGGATTCACGCTTGTAAGCCAGATAAGCTATGTATTCCGGCCAATCGTAGTAATCCCCAAGTACAGGACGTTCCGACTCGCTCTTACCAAGATTGGCCAGAGGGTCCTTTCTCTCAGGAGGTTTCTCGGGAGAATTGGTCATCTGAGAATTCTCTTCCGGCCTTACCTCTTGGCAGAGCCCATGCTACTTTAACAGACTCCTGGACTTCTCTAATTCCTTGAGCGTGGCCTGAAATTGGCGGATCAGCATTTGCATCTCTTCGGGTTCGCATTGGAATATCAAAGGGTCGCCTTCATCCCTCCTGATGCGGACAATGATGATTGGAACCGTTGTGCTACAAGATGGTTGATACTTGGACGGGTCGTCTTTCTGCCAATCGAAGTCGCTGTCCACCACCACGCGATAGTCAATGACAGCAGAAGCACCTCGAAGACATGGCAACGTACTTACGGCAAAGGCCATTTTCTTTTGCCGCGCGCTGTCTTCTCCGAGGAATTTGAAGTACTTCCCAAGAAACTCCTCAGCAGCGCTCCTCTTGGTTTGATCTTCCGGGAAAAGGCCCAAATTTTCAACATCCCTGAGCACATCATCGAGTGAATCCCGGAAAGGATCCCATTGTGCCGCGAAGAATTTGAGGAGATTTATTGCCTGAAGCGCCTTTGTGGTATCTCCGCCAACGGCTTTGACGGCATTCTGTTCCAGGACCATACGTTCGCGCGCAACGGACGCCTGGACTATTTTCGGAAGATGTTTGAGTAATGACGCTTGTCTTGTTGGGGACAGATCCCACAGATTTGAGAGGTGTTCATAGAACTCCTTTTTCAGGGAGGCTGCATCTCGAAACAGCCTACTTCTTAGTTTCTTTGCCATGGCATTGTCTCCTTCTTTATAGAGATATCAACTGCTTACGAGAATGTGTGAATTGGCACAATGCCCCCGCCGCTGTGTTACTTGGGGCAGATAGATCGGTATCTGCCGATGAAGTATGCACTCGATGACATCAGCTGTCAAGCTGCTACCTCGGGGCGCAATGGTCTCCGTCATGCCGCAGAATACATGCTGTCTAGGGAATTGCCAAGTGCCAATTGTTCACTCTATTCCTTCTTCTTAAATAGAATGTAGGTCGGGTTAGCTGAGCGTAACCCGACGATGACCGAGGTCTAGTTCATGACGCGACGGATCCGGCGGGACAGCTCATGGATAAAGTCGGCGGGAAGTCCGAACTGGGCGCAGGAGGGATTTCGGAGGAGTTTCACTGAGGGCGATTTCATGTGGGAGGGAGACAGCAAGCAATTCATCATTCCCGTGCCCAAGTCCGAGGCACGTCAGAAGCTATGGGATGTTGAAAGCCGCTTATCGAGAACCGGACGAGATACGTTTCAACCGAAGGTGGAAATTATCGATGGTCCCTCTGAACCCTAACCAGGGCGTCGAAGGAACGTTCAAAGCCGTGCTGGGGGCTCTCTTGACCTGCCCTCTCATGGTTGACCCCGGCTCATTTCGGCATTGAAATAAATCTCTAGTAAATCCATGGATTTACTAGAGATTTAGCTGACAACGATTTTGATGTTCGGGGGATGCGTGATCTCCATCCGATTAGGACTTCACGGATGGAAGAAGGCGAAGATATCGAGTCAACCTGCGACTAGATCCTGCTTCTTTGGCAACAGGCAACGACCGATAATGCTCTCTGGGGATCAGACCTCGATTGCCATTCAACAGAGCCATCGATGGCAAGACATATCGGGGCTCACCACGAGCCAATGCCAAAGACTACAGATGTGACAATAGGCGCTTCTGTGCGGCGGTTTCGTTTGGTCCCAACCAGATCTCGGCCGGGGTCTCAAACCGCCTCTGAGTTGGGTACGAGGCGGACCTCGAAGGAGTAGAGCGATCGAGACCGACCGCCCTCTGGTTTCACCATGAGGCGATATGTTCCGGCTTCTGGGAAGGTGAAGGGCCGGAGCTGCAGGATCGTGATCCGAGTTCGGGCATTAGGGGCGTCAGGGATCTCCGTGACATCCATTGCCGCGAGCGCAGCCCCTGAAGGACCCAGGACGCTGTAGCGCCCCCGGATGGGCCCACCTGCGGCATGCGTCCACTTGCAGACGAATGTCAATGTGGGCAAGGTCGTGGGCAAACTGAATACGCCGACATTGTCCACGTACAAGCCGACAAGGATGAGTTTGCCGCTCTTCTCTTGGCGTACGTCGTCGCATAGGAGCACATCATGTGGTCGGGATGTCTTCCGAGTCATGGGAGCAGCTCCCGGTAGTCTGCCAGCCCAAAGGTCTTGGCCAGCCGCTGGGCAGTACGGACAGAGATGGAGGCGCCCTGTCGTTCGAGTCGGGCGATGTTGGGCTGGCGCATCCCGGCTCGGTTTGCCAGATCGACTTGGCTCCATCTCCTCTTGAGCCGCTCAGCGGTGATTCGGCTGAGCCGGCCCGCCCGCACTTCAGCAAGAAGCTCGGCGTATCGCCTATCCCGTGCCCGGGCCATTTCCGCCTCGAAACACGGATCCTCAGCTCTGAACTGGGCCTCCAGATCCTGCAGAGTCGGCAGCGTAGCCATGTGCTCTTCCAGGCTCTCCGCGCAGCTCTCGGAAGCCCGTGACATCTCCTCGACCACTGCAATGACCCAATCGCTCCAAGGGGTCGTTGTCTGGCTTCCTGAGTGCCGGCCGAGCCACAACGGTTGCGACAGCGATACTGCTAGAGCGCTCATATCCTTCTCCGTTCTCCGAATCTGAACCTGTTGTAGTTGTCTATGAGACGCCGGACATGTGGACCTGTCTTGTAGGTGACATCGTCTTCCGCTCGTGGCACGATCTCTTTGACCAGCACGGTTCGTCTTGCGTGGTCCACGTAGTAGAAAACGCGCCAGTCCTTGATCTCCTTCCCCTTGAGGATCCGTATGGGGAACCCTCGTTTTTTCAAGGCCATGAAAGCCTTGGACTCACGCCAGTTTGTACCACCGATCTCAACGTAAGGATCCGTCTCCAATTCCCTGAGCACTACCACGAAATGAGCTCGAAGCGGTGCCAGCATCTCTTTCAAGACGGTTTCCGCTGGTTTTTCTATGCGTACAACGAATTGGTCAGTTCTTAAGATATATCACTCGTGATATGCGTGCAAGGTGAAACCTTGACAGGCCCGGCGTCGATGGCCAGGCCCCGGGCGGAAACGTACAAAACCTTCACTCACCATCGGGCGCTTGTCGAAGCCCCCGGAAATTCTCATCCTCGCGCTCACAAGCACTCTTGCACCAGCAGCAGTATCGCCGCGGCAGTCGCATTGATCGCAAACTCTGCCTTGTGACGGGGCACGACCTTGGGTTGCGGGCCAGCGCCGTGTGGAGGATTTTGGGGTCAAATCTTTAATGTTCAATATTCAGTTCGCAATATTGAACATTAAAAATCCGCCCCAGCTCTATCCCGACCCCAAAGCCCCGCACAGTAGCAGATGGCCGGCGAGAATGCGGGCTAACGGCTGAGCCAAGCCACGGGGCTATCTGCTCAAGATGAGCTACGCTGTCTCACTGTTGGCTTGAGCGATTTGTTTGATCAGCCTTTTTGCGACAGAGATATGCCTATCTGAAACTGCCAGTCTTGTTTATCCGGCTTCAACTCAAGCGTGGGCCTTGACGTGGGCTTTTTTTTCTACGTGTCTTATTGCAAAAGCCGGAGAATGGGCTTCAATTCTGCGCATGGCTTCCCGGTCATAGATTCTCTCACCGCAATCTGGACATTCGTAGAACTCTAGCGATGGAACTGTATAAAGTCGGCCTTGAAACTTGCCAGTCCAATCCTGGCGCACCGTTCTAATTTCAGTACTATCGCAAGACGGACAGACTGTGATCTGTATCATTATGATCATCTCCCATCAGATTGCCTTCTTTGAAGAAATGAGGAAATAGTAAGTCTCTGCCGCACCCTCATGCACGAGCTTGCCTTTGGAATAGATAACCAAACCATCCAAGTTCGTGCCCTGAATGACATAAAGATATTCTCTGGCCTGTTTGCGAAGGGGACTTCGCGAGCGAATCCTCTTGTAAATCGCAACGGCATTGAGAATTGACTCGGCTACGTCGAGTTCCATGAGGCGGTCTGCCTCCATTTCCAGGCGTGCCTTTTCACTGAAAACGTAACGCCCTGCAAGAACCGCCCGTTTGATACGTACCAGAATATTGCTCATCGTTTGCGTCTCTTCTATTCTCAGTGTAACGGCCAGCGCGTTGTTGCCGGCGTGAAAGCACGGGAGCCTGGCTAACATCGCACGAGAGGGCCATCGGGCCGCGGCATTATCCATCATAGCCCAACATATATTCCACTTACGGGTTTGCCAAGTCACCATACCCCCCTGAACATGGCGATTGATCTCCTCGGCTATGTGCTCGACGCACAGTTGCCGCCCGGGCATTGGTGGTACGTTGATGTTATCAGGATTTCATGGCGGGCAAGTTCCATCCTATCCGCGGGATAACCCGGACTTCTCACCGGCTTTAGTCGCCTGTCCTGAGCTTGCCGAAGGGCGAAGCGGTGTAGCTGGCTGTGGCTGTCCCGCACCCAAGGCTTTGGGTGCGGGACGACCGAGGAGTCCGAAGGAGTCCGCCAGCTGGCGGACAGCAGGCAAGGCCAAATGCAACGCTGCAGTCCCGCGGCGGACGCGGGATGAGAAATGCGGGCCCGATCTCTGCTTCTTTGGCAACAGGCAACGACCTATAATGCTCTCTGTGTGGGACTCGCGGCAGATGCCGCTCCTACGCGGATTTCGCGATGAGATGGCGATTGATAAAGACATGGTTCACGAAATATCTGGAGGCTCGGGAAGAGAATGGGGGCTTCGGAATCGGTATGCCTACAGGCCGACTTCTTCCAATCGCTTCTTTGCCGGCCGGACACTGTACAGCTCGCTGTCTTCTCTGACGGCCAGTTGCATTCTCTCATGGAT
>JAUXFM010000159.1 GCA_030622955.1 Lentisphaerales bacterium | reverse complement strand
ATATCAAGTAGTTCTTGCTCAAGCTGCAAGATTTTGCGATCCCGCTCCTGAACGACCAGCAGCTTGTCAGTGAGTCTCGCCACTACTTCCCCCTACTAAGTTGTAAGCTCGCAGATTCATAGTTCGAAGAGGATATAACAGCATGCTGCTTGAAGTCAATGGAACTTACTCAAGGAAATCCACGTATCCTGCGGAACGCAGATCTTCCAACGTCAATCCGCGTTCTTCTTGCTTCGTTTGTCCGTATTGTTCTACGTATTTGCCTATTATGTCCGTTTCCAGATTGACCTTCAGCCCTTCCTGTAAGCGGTTGAGCGTTGAATTCTCCCATGTAAATGGAATAACGTTCACCTCGAAATGTGTTCGTTGACGATCCGAGACCGTCAGGCTGACGCCATTGACTGCTACTGACCCTTTAAGCACAATTCCCGACATGAGGTCCGGGCTGCAGCCGATACGAAGGAGCCAGTCGCGGCCCACTTGCTTCCTGAGGATCGTCGAACCGGTACCGTCAACGTGGCCTGAGACCATATGCCCACCCAGTCTGTCGCCATATGCAAGGGCTCGCTCCAGGTTGACCGCCCCACCCGCTTTTAGGTCGCCCAGTGATGTCAGGGTCAGTGTTTCTGTGAGGACATCACAGATAAACCGATTCCTGCCCTCCGTTCCGGTGACGGTCAGGCAAACGCCCTGGACCGCGATGCTCTCACCGTCTCTAAGCCCATCACCCCATTCACTATATTCTATTACGAGCGAGCCACCAGTGGCCGATTTCTTCAATGCGGCAACTCTGCCCACCTGTTGAATGATGCCCGTGAACATGGCTAGCGTCCCCGCCTTGTTGATGGCAAAGCTCGAACAAGGAGATCTGAGCCGATTCTCCTTTGCTCTACAAAGTCCAGTCTTGGGGCTGAAGAGAGCGTCCACCCCTTACCCTCTACCGCTGAGACGGCATCCTTTCCGCCTATTACGACCGGCGCGATGAAGAAGAGGTACTGATCTACGAGTTGCTGCTCAATGAGTTCGGCCGCCAACTCGCCGCCGCCTTCACAAAGGACGTGGAGGAAGCCCTCTTTGCCGAGTCGTCTTGCCAGTGTGGAAAGAGAAACTCGCTTCTTGCGTTGAGATAGAATCCAGACAGTTGCCCCAGCCTTCTGGAAGGCCTTCATTTTTGATTCAGGACATCGCGAGGTAGTTGCAATGATGGTTCGCTGTGCTTCCCCGTCATTCAGCACCACGGCTTTGAGGGAGATCTTCCCTGTAGAATCAACAATGATGCGACGCGCACGCCTATTCTTCGTGGCGAGAAGTGAAGGATTGTCTTTCTGGGCTGTTCCTGATCCGACCATTATTGCGTCCACTCTGTTGCGCAGTTGTTGAACGATCTTTCGCGACGCTACACAGGTAATCCACTTTGAGCCTGTTGTCCTGTCAGCGATTTTGCCGTCGAGCGACATTCCCATCTTGAGCGTGAGGAATGGCCGTCCTTGCCTGATCCATTGTTCAAAGGGACGGATGAGTTCTTTTGATTCAGCTTGAAGCACTTTCTCTGTGACGCCTATTCCATTCTTCTTGAAGATGGCAATCCCTTTGCCTCGGTGCCTTGGGTTCGGATCGCCTGTACCTATGACGATCTTCTTGATGCCCGCCGCGAGAATGCTGTCGGTACATGGAGCGGTTCTTCCGCTCGTACTGCAGGGCTCAAGCGTAACATAAAGGGTGGCTCCGCGGGCTCGCCGGCCCGCCTTATCGAGGGCGACAATTTCAGCGTGAGGCGTTCCTGCGCGTTTGTGGTAGCCTTCAGCAACCATATGGCCGCATTTGACTATGATTGCACCCACTGGCGGATTCGGTGCAGTAGTCCCCTCCCCCTTGCGCGCAAGGGTTAATGCTCGGGACATCCACTGTTCGTCTGTTTTCATTCTCTTGCGTTACGAGAAGATTTCAGGGGCGAACGTCGAACGCTGAATTCTCAAAGAAAACAGTTTCTTGCTCCGGCGTTCAGTTCATTCTCTCGTCACCCATTCTGTTCCAGGTCTTTCCTTGCACGGTCAAGAATGCCATTCACGAATTTCCCCGATTCCGTGGAGCTGAAGTATTTGACGATGTCTACCGCTTCATTTATCGACACAACTGAGGGGATGTCGTCCTTATGATGCATCTCATAGAGCGCCATGCGGATAACATTTCTATCGACGACCCCCATACGTTTGACTGTCCAGTTCTTTGCACACTTTACTATTGATGCATCGAGTTCCTTCTTGTGTTCCATGACGCCCCGCACGAGCTCTTCAGCAAACTCCCTTGCTTCGGGTTCTGCCGTGAGATCCTGCCAGAACCCTGCGAATGCCTTCTCGAGTTCGCCCGGGTTCAGATCCAATTGGAAGAGCAGCTGCACAGCCCATTCTCGTCCCTGTCGTCTTGTTGCCATCACATCACTCCGTTGATCGTCAATTGGTTGTGCCGCTGCGCTCTGCGGCTGTTATGCATATTTTGCGCTTTATGCCAGTTCTTTGTAGAGATTTGCCATTTCTATGGCAGCCTGCGCGGCGGCCCACCCCTTGTTGCCCGCTTTCGTGCCAGCACGCTCGATAGCCTGCTCCAAGCTCTCTGCAGGGACGACGCCATTGATCACGGGAACGCCTGTGTCAAGGGCCACCTTGGCGAGCGATTTGGAGACCTGTCCATTGATCAGGCCTGCATGCGGTGTTGCGCCCTGGATTACTACTCCAAGCGCGATCACAGCATCGAACTTGCCGCTTCGAGCCATTATCTGCGCAGCCATCGGGCTCTCGTTCGCGCCGGGGATCCGGACAACTGTTATATCGCTTTCATTTGAGCCATGCCGGACCAGGCAATCGACAGCACCGCTGATCAATTCCTTTGTTACGAACTCATTGAACCTGCTGGCCACGAGTCCAATCTTCAATCCCTTTGCTTGTAACTTTGCACCGATCTCTTTCACGCTCATGTTTTTCTCCTAGCTTTGTTCATCTCCGTTAGAATGTATTAGGAATAGATGCAAAGGGAGAGCAAGGGAGTAGCCGACCACCCGTCATGTTCCTTAGGCTGACGCTCAGTTCTCTGTACTCAGGTCTCATCCCCTATCCTTCCGCCCTCTAAAGTAGGTGTCCCAGTTTTTCCTTCTTCGTTCTTAAATAGCCCGCGCTGTACTTCGTTGGTTCGAGGACGAGAGGGACACGTTCTATGACCTCAAGTCCGTATCCTTTCAGGCCCACGATTTTCTTGGGGTTATTGGTGATCAACCTGATCGACTGCAGTCCAAGATCGACAAGGATTTGTGCGCCGACGCCATAATCTCTGAGGTCGGCATCAAATCCCAATTCCTCGTTGGCCTCAACGGTGTCCAGTCCCTTGTCCTGCAGTTCATAGGCTTCGATCTTGTTCGCGAGTCCGATCCCGCGTCCTTCCTGGCGCATATAGAGAATGACCCCGGCGCCTTCCTTGCCTACCATCTGTATTGCGCTATGCAGCTGTGCTCCGCAATCACAGCGGAGCGAACCGAATACGTCACCTGTCAGGCATTCGCTATGTACCCTGACGAGTGCGTTTTCGCTCGCAGCGGGATCGCCCAGCACAAGTGCAATATGTTCGGCGCCGTCCATGATCGAGCGATAGAGTTTCAGCTTGAATTGACCGAACTGCGTTGGTAGCTCAACCGATCGCTCGAATTCTACAAGTTTCTCGCGTTTACGCCGGTATTCGATGATGTTGGCGATAGTCGTCATCTTAATGCCATGCTTCTTGGCAAACTCCTTGAGTTCAGGGAACCGCGCCATCTTGCCGTCCTCCCCGAGTATCTCGCAGATGACCCCTGCGGGGGTAAGCTCAGAAACTATTGCGAGGTCGACGGCCGCCTCCGTGTGGCCTGCCCGGCGCAGGACGCCGCCTTTACATGCTTCGAGAGGAAAGGTGTGGCCTGGTGTCACGATGGCATCGGCGGAGCAGTTCTTGTCAACGAGCACTTGGATGGTCCTGGCCCGGTCATGTGCGCTGATGCCCGTGGTAATGCCTTCACGCGCGTCCACGGATTCCATGAAAGCAGTGCCCTGCGTATCCCCTCCCCCACGCCTGTTCATGCGGGTAAGGCCCAGTTCGCGGAGCCTTGCGCCATCCATGGCGACGCAGATCAAGCCGCGCCCGTGGATTGTCATGAAGTTTATGGCCTCGTCGTTGACCTTCTCGGCGGCCATGATGAGATCACCCTCATTTTCGCGGCGTTCGTCATCTGTCACAACAACCAATTCACCGCGCGCAAATGCGCTGACAACTTCTTCAATTGTATCCGACATATCTCACTCCAAGTTGCTTTAACTAAAAAACCCGAAGAACAACGTTCTTCGGGCCACAACAGTTTCAAACTGTGTCCTCTATCATCCAGACTTTACTGTCGGCCACGGAATTCCACCGTGTCAGTCATACCCGCTTTAGCGGGCTGAGTCGCGGACTTTTACCGCCGGTCGGGAATCGCCTTTCGGCTCACCCTGCCCCGAAGACATATTTATCACGCTAAACATAGCAGGCGCCTGAGTGTTGTGCAAGCGGAATTGGATAGCTGCAAAAGGCAACATCGAATATTAATGCCTTTACCGAGGATATTGCCGCAGATTCCGACAAAGCCTTCGATATGCTCATGCGCAGGTTCTGAACCACCTCCGGCAGGCCCTCCGCCCCTGACTCCCCAATCATAATCGCACTGTCTCTATCCCCGTCTCCGCCGCAGGCT
>JAUXFM010000001.1 GCA_030622955.1 Lentisphaerales bacterium | reverse complement strand
TAAAACAAGTAGGCCCAGCGGTGCGGACCGTAGGGACGCAAGACGATGCGGCTCGCCGATAAGGAAATCGACGCCAGGGCGGCGGCGTTTTCCCGGCGAGGGAACAGAACACGATTTTATGCGATGTTGCCAAGGCGGCAACGTGCGAAGCGAACGCATACAATTCTGTTCTGTTTCAGCAGCGGCTGTTCGGCGCAACCGTGCGAGCACGCTGAAGCGGCACAGCCGGTTGCGACGAACTCCCCGCCGGGCCGGGCGGGTCATGCGGCCGGGAAGCCGCTTCCTTATGGGCGCGGCGGGTGAGCCTGCCCGGTAAAAGTAGACACGTGTGGGGCAAAGGGGGAATAGTATGTCTACTATGAAAACACACAGACAATATGATGACGAATTCAGGAAAGATGCTGTCCGGCTGTTAATGAGCAGTGCTCGTACAGTCAAGGATGTGGCGGATGAACTGGGTGTTGGACGTTCAGTTCTTGGGCGATGGCGGATGAAGCACCTGAAGAAGCTGGATAAAGAGGCTTCAGTAACAGGAATCACGCCCTCTGACATGGAGAAAGAGATCAAAAGACTTCGTAAAGAGCTGGCCTATGCGCAGGAACAGCGAGATATATTAAAAAAAGCATGCGGCATCCTCTCGGATCGGCCAGGGAGAGGTATGTCATGATAAAGAAGTTGTCTGGCCAGTATTCAGTAAAGTTCCTTTGCAGGACATACGAAATATCACCAGCCGCCTACTATAATTGGATCAAAGGCGGCAACAAGTCTGAAGAAAAGAAGAAAGAGGATGTTGTGTTGAAAGAAGAGATAAAGAAAATTCATAAGAAGAGCCGTAAAAGCTACGGAAGGCCAAGAATGGTCACGGCATTGAAGCACCTTGGCTATGAATGCGGAAAGCATCGCGTGAGGCGTCTTATGCGCGAAGAAAGCCTTGCAGGCGTACAGAAGAAGCGATTCAAGCCTTATAGCACAGACAGCAATCACGGGTTCAAAATTGCTCCGAATCTACTTGGCGATTACGGGCCGGTAACTCGACCGAACGAAGTATGGGTTGCCGATATTACGTACATCAAGGTCACGGAAGGCTGGGTCTACCTTGCAGCAATCCTGGACTTGTACAGCCGCAAGATAGTCGGCTGGAGCATGTCATCAAAGATTGATGCGTCACTGGTCTTGACGGCCACCAGAAGAGCCCTGAAGGCACGTGGAGCTCCTGAGATGCACCACAGCGATCGTGGCAGCCAGTATGCCAGTGACGCTTATCAGAAAGAACTCAAGGCCTATGGCATTGCTGTCAGCATGAGCCGTACCGGCAATCCGTATGACAACGCAACAATGGAGTCATTCTTCGGCACTCTTAAGATCGAAGAGGTACAAGGTCGCGTCTATAGAGACGCCCAGCAGGCTCGTGATGCAGTATTCAGCTATATCGAGTCCTTCTACAACACCACACGTATACACACAGGCATAGGAGGAAGATCACCACAATGGCACGAGAATGAATTCTTTTCAGAGGAGAGAAGAAAGAATAATGTGGCTGTCAGCTGCTGAACATAAGCCCCAAGGGTGTCAACCAAAACCGGACAACCTCATACCGCGTAGGCAGTGGGGTCAGCCATGGGGTGGTGACGCCTTTTCTTAGAGCGTTGCGTTATGCACATTCTTCATGGGCCGCAAGATGCGTCGCGCATGTAGGATCATTGTCCAATGGCGTCAATCTCTTCTCGGGCGATCTGGACCCACCGTGCAAGTCGTTCCGGTTCATTGTTCAAGGTGTGCACATCCTTCATGATAATCTCCAGACGGTTACCTTGGGCCGCCTCAAGCGTTTCGCGAAGATCGGCACGAATGGCATCCTCATCACATTTCCCGGTGCTGATCAGCGCGGGATTGGGCTTGCGAGAGAACACGTAATCTCTTCCGAGTGCTTCAGCCATGAAGTTCTGGTCGGCCCAGGGCGAAACCGAGACTCGCGCAAGATTCGGAATCTTCCGCAGGATATGCCAGCGGGTGTTTATCGGTTCGCAACAGCCATAGTAGATTTTTCCGAAATGCTCGGCGATGTCGAGCTGGTAGGGGAAGACAAACTCCTCGAACTGCCCTGGACCGACACCAACAGTTTCCTGTGATTCAAGAAGCACCCAAAGATCCTGTTCACAGATCTTTGTGCCGGACTGTGGCCTGTCTTGGGGAAGGTCGGCGGTGTACCCCATGGAGCCGGAGCCGATGTAGTCGTTCTCGTTATTCAGCGAGTAGAGTTCCTGCTCTTCAAGCCAACGAGAGAAAACAAGATTGTCATCCCGAAGGAATTTCATCAAAGAATGTAAGCCATCCGGATTGTCGTACATGGAAAGCATCAGTGACTCCAATCCGATCAGGTCGATCGCCTGCCACGTTAGGCCCATTGTCCAGTAGTGGCGATTCCGAATTCGTACGGGAAGTATCCCGCCAAATACGTTTTCCATTCGCTGCTGCTTAGCCAGAGTTGCGGCACGGTCCACCGAAAAGGTGCGCGGGCTGAGCTTGTCAAGATCCGCATCCAGATCTTTGATGGGCGGTTCCCACGACCGTGAGCCCATATGGGTTTCGTCACCGCCTTGGTGTACGACAGCCTCCACCCCGAAGTTGCTCGTCTTTACCACCGAGCCGACATTCATTGCGGGCTCTATGACGTGATCATCCCGGAGTTCTTCGAACAGGAGAATCTCTCTGCGCAGGTCGGCCTCAACGCGGCGAGCCCACTCGTCTGTACAGTCCAGAACGCTGGGAAAGCACGGTTTCCGTTCGTCCCTGATCCCGCCGTGTTCGGCGAGCACCATGACTCGGCTATTGTTGCCTGAATCAAGCGCCCTCCACGCAGCGCGCCGTTCTTCGTTTATCGGGTCATCGGCTATCACCAGTTTTCGTTCCGCTAACCGCCGAAGTATATCCTTGTCTGATCTTGGCGTCTCGATTGCTGTGTCCATTACTATTCTTTTACTCCAATTGCTTTGTTTTGCTATTCATTCAGTATTGTTTGCCTCGCCCAGAAGTGACTTGATCTGCTCCCCAATAGTACCCATCAGGATTCAAGAATATGCCGTCTCTAGCTTGCCTGTTTGTTGTGACACATGCCGCCGAGAAGTTGCGTACTCGTAAGGCGTCAAGCCATCCAGAGATTCGTGTGATCTGAACTGGTTAAAATGTTGCCGCCAAGCCTCAATTTTCTCCCCTGCATCATTCTATACCGAAGTACTAGTGAAAAGTTCAAGTATCCATAGTTCAAATGCTTTCAATATATCCATTTTTCACATGGCTTGTCTGGCCGCGTAAATTGTAGCGATATTGCTCAGTCGCGACGTTCGACGGCCATGTTATCCGGCCCTGCGCACCTTCTCTAAAGCGGTCTATGCTCATCACTGCATTCGAGATGTAACGACTTATTGGTCCGCAACCGCCCGGGAAATCGTTGCGAAGTTGATGAATAGATCAGGCTAGAAGGGTCGTTGCAGATGTGTCGTCGGCCATTTCGACTGTCGGTGACTGGCATTGTCACGGATTATGTCATATTATGCCAGCTCAACCATGAAAGAGAGAATCGCAGCAATCCTGGTATCCCTGGCCGCAGCAGGCGCAGCCGTATATGCCATCTCCTGGTGGCTGGCGCAGGATCCATCGAGGCAGCTGGGTCAACGCGTGCCGTACATGGATGATCCGGATGGTAGAAAAGCAATCGCAGCGCAACAGGATGTGACGAAAATCGGCTCGATATTCGAACAGATCAACCCTGCGCCGACCCGGACAAGTAGCTCCTGGCCCAGGTTCAAGGGCGCAAGCTACGATAATATCAGTGCTGGCTCAGTGACGCTGTCCTTCGACTGGAAAGAAGGAGAAGCCCCCATCGCCTGGTCGCTGGATCTCGGAGAGGGCCATGCTGCTGCCGCCGTCCACATGGGACGTGTATTCATCATGGATTATGATGAAGAAAAGAAGGCAGACATGCTGCGCTGTTTCAATCTCTATGATGGCAAAGAAATCTGGCGGCGCGGATACAATCTTTCGATCAAGCGCAACCACGGGATGTCGCGCACTATACCCGCGATCACTGACAGATACGTCGTAACAATCGGGCCAAAGTGCCACGTGATGTGTGTTGACACGGACACCGGCGATTTCCGATGGGGGATCGACATGGTTGCGGAATACGGCACGAAAGTACCCGGCTGGTATGCCGGTCAATGTCCGTTGATCGATGACGGCTTGGCCATACTTGCGCCTGGTGGCAGTAACACGCTTGTGATGGCTGTCGATTGCGAGATTGGCAAAGTGGTGTGGTCGACACCGAATCCTGGTGGCTGGCAGATGTCTCACGCTTCCATAATGCCGATGACAGTGGCAGGTACCCGGATGTACGTATACACCGCAGTCGGAGGTGCTGTCGGAATAGCGGCGGAAGGCGAGTCGCGAGGCAAAATACTCTGGAAAACCACGGAATGGGCACCCTCCGTTATAGCGCCATCTCCCGTTATCCTGGATGACGGCAAGATCCTTTTTACAGCAGGCTATGCGGCGGGCAGCATGATGATCAAGATTGTGACATCGGGCAGTGGCTTCGATGTGGAGCCTCTTTACACGAAAAACCCCAAGGAAGGGCTATGTTCGGAACAGCAATCTCCTTTATACTACAAGAAATGCCTGTTCTCTGTGATGCCAAAGGATGCGGGGCCACTTAGAAAGCAGTTCGTCTGTTACGACGCTGACGGCGAATTGGTGTGGGCGAGCGGGAAAGAGCATCGGTTTGGACTCGGCCCATACATAGTCGCCGATGATAAAATATTGATTCTCGATGATGATGGGGTCCTGACAGTCATCAAGGCTTCGACCAGGGGATACGAGCAACTCGCCCAGGTCAGGATTCTGGAAGGTCACGATTCATGGGGGCCGCTGGCATTGGTCAATGGCATGCTGCTGGCCAGGGATTCAAAGCGCATGGTGTGTCTCGACCTGACAAGGAGAGATGAATGAAGAAGAGAACGCAACAGATCGTAGTTGTCAGTGCTTTGCTCGTGATTCTGGCCGGGTCGTTATTCCTGATCACGATGGACCAGCGAAAAGATAACGATCTCGCCTGCCCAGCGTTTCAATACGATATTGGTTCCTTGCAGGATGTTGACCCTGCGCTCGTGAAGTGGGAGGAGGTCATGACGATTTCGCTGCCATTCACAATGCCACGCGCTGTGGCCATGGGGCCGGACGATGCCATTTGTACTGCAGGCGACAAGACAGTTGTCGTGTTCGACAAAGAAGGCAAACAAACTCTCAAGGTGGATCTCGATGGGGCTGTCAGGTGTGTCGCAGTTGATGCGGATGGCACGTTCTTCTTCGGTATGCCGACGCATGTCGAAGTCTATTCAGCCGACGGTCAGAAGAAGGCGACGTGGGAAAGCCTCGGCAAAAGAGCAATTATTACTTCGATCGCGGTGGGTGAAAAAAATGTGTATGTTGCCGATGCAGGCAACAAGATCGTTGTGCGTTATGATAAGAGTGGCAAGATGCTTGGCCGGATCGGGGAGAAGGACAAAGCGCGAGGAATCAAGGGGTTCGTGGTGCCCAGCCCCTATTTCGATCTGGCCATTGATGATGGCGACAAGGTGTGGATAGTTGATCCGGGCCGACATATGCTGGGCCAGTACAGGCCTGATGGTGATCTGATCTCTTCCTGGCGCAGGTCGTCCTCGAGCATAGAGGGGTTCTGTGGTTGTTGTAACCCCGCCCATATTGCGTTGCGTGAGAATGGTTCCTTTGTTACGGGCGAGAAAGGCATAGTGCGAGTCAAAATCCACAAGCCGACAGGGGATTTTGATAGTGTCGTTGTGCCACCTGCAGATTTCAAGGAGGGCATGACAGGCCCGGATCTTGCCGTTGATTCACAGGATCGAATCCTGGTTCTTGATACGGCCGAGAAAACTTTGCGGGTCTTTACCGAAAGGAAATAGGAGCATGACACATTCGAGACGACGATTCCTTAGGGCATTAGGACGCGGGCTGTGTTTTGCCGGTCTTTCAGCCCTGAGTTTTCTTCTGTTCTCACGCAGCAAGAGATTGTCCCCTGCTGGCCAGGTATGTTCCGAGAGCGGCATCTGCAGCGGCTGTGGCAGGGCATCAACCTGTGGAATGCCCCAGGCGCTTTCTTTCAGGCAGAGGCCGCGAAAATGAGCGAGGCTAACACAAAGAAACCATCTCGCCGTGATTTTAATCGTGGGCTGATGCGTGGGGCAGGTCTGTTGGCCATTGTTGGCGTAACTGCTGGCATGGGGCGACGCATGCGGAAGGACAACACCGTCTGGCAGCTCGATCCTGACAAGTGCGTACAGTGTGGTCGTTGCGCCACCGAGTGCGTACTCAATCCATCTGCCGTCAAATGCGTTCATGCGTATGACATCTGTGGTTACTGTGATCTTTGTGCTGGCTATCATCAGCCCAGTGCCAAGGTGACCGATACTGCAGCAGAAAACCAGCTCTGTCCGACCGCAGCCATCAAGCGAACATATATTGAAGATCCCTATTACGAGTATGCAATTGAAGAATCGCTCTGTGTAGGGTGCGGCAAATGCGTGAAAGGCTGTGGTGCGTTTGGAAACGGATCGCTGTTCTTACAGGTCAGGCACGACAGGTGTGTTAATTGTAACGACTGTTCCATTGCCCGGGCCTGTCCGGCCAATGCCTTCAGGAGAGTGTCTGCAGAACAGCCATACATTCTCAAGGGACAATCGGGTGAGGCAAGAGCATAATGCGCTTTGGAAAAATCATCTTCATTGTCCTGTTGCTTTCCTGTATCGGGATTTCCGTCTTCGCGGTGGATAGGTTCCCGCGCCCTGAGTTTGATTCAGGTCATGTGCTGCCGAAGATTACGACACCTGGGGCAAGAGCAGATGTTATGGGTTATGTCGACATTGCCCTGCTGATCGTGGCGCTGGCACTTGCCAGCTATCTTTCACTTAAGGCACGCTCAAGGCGTGGGCTTCGATTGTTGGGCATCTTCTCCCTGTTGTATTTCGGATTCTTCCGCAAAGGATGCATCTGTTCAGTGGGCGCTGTCCAGAATATCATGCTGGCGTTGTTCGACTCACACTATGCAATCCCGCTGGGTGGTCTGGCATTCTTCGTTCTTCCACTTGTGTTCGCGCTCTTCTTTGGCAGGGCTTTCTGTGCAGGTGTCTGTCCGTTAGGAGCGATACAGGACGTTGTTGTGCTCAAGCCGATACGTATACCGCGCCCCCTGGGATTGTTGCTTGGGACAATACCTTATGTGTACCTGGGAGTCGCTGTGCTGTTTGCGGCTACTGGCGTAGGTTTCATAATTTGCAGATTCGATCCCTTCGTCGCATTTTTTCGTTTCGGTGGTTCCTTTGCCATGCTGGTTTTTGGCGGCCTGCTGCTTGCGGCAGGCATCTTTGTGGCACGGCCCTATTGCAGGTTCCTCTGCCCATACGGGGTCCTGCTGGGATGGTTGTCGCGTTTCTCGAAGTTCAGCGTGACGACCACTCCTGATGACTGTATTCAGTGTCGGCTCTGTGAGAACGCCTGTCCGTTCGATGCGATTGATGAACCTACTCCCGAGACTGCACCCGAGCCGCGCGCAAAAGGAATCAGGCGCTTGGCGATTACGTTGATGGTTATGCCGATCTGCATACTTCTCGGTGGCTGGATCGGTGGCCGCTTGAATCTGCCCCTCTCATACTATGATCTCAGGGTGCAGACGGCTGCCAGGATTCAGCAGGAAGAGGAGGGGACTGCGACTGGTCAGACCTTTGAGACGGAGCATTTCCGGAATACGGGTGAGCTCACCAATAACCTGTTGCGCGAGAGCGCGGATCGACAGAACAAGCTGCAGCTTGGTGGCTGGATCCTTGGCGGGTTCATCGGTCTGGTATTCTGCTCCCGCTTTCTCGGCTTATCGGTGCGACGTACCAGCAAGGATTATGGCCCGAACAGCGCGACATGCCTGAGTTGCGGACGCTGCTTTCTGAGCTGTCCGAAAGAGCATGAGCGACTCAAGAAGCTGAGGGGTGGCGGAGGAGCGTCATGACGAGAGATGCAAATCAGAATAGTGACATGCATCGATTTCTCGCTCTGTCTGCAAGTGGTGTGGCAGGGGTGAGTGGGCTTTTTGTCCTGATCACGCTGGTCCTGACCGTGGCAACTCACGTATGGCTACAGAGAATTGATCCGCTCAACAATGCACTCCTTGTCGATATGCAGGCGCGCTTTGCCAATGATTCCGGTAACGAGCAGCTGAAAGATGACATTCGGCGGCTCGACCTAATTGTCAGGAAGGAATTCTTCGAGGGGCAAGCCCAGGTAAATAGTGGTGGCATGCTCCTGGCAGTGGGCGTTGCCGTTTTCATCGCGGCGCTTGGCCTGCTGATACAGCTCCGCCGGAAGGCGCCGCTTCCCGGGCCAAGAGGGGAGCCGGATGCCGTGAATGCGCGGGCGCGTCTCTTTACCATGACGGGTGGGGTAATTCTCTTACTGCTCGGAGCAGCAGCAGTATTCCTTTCAAATGCCAGGAAGGTCAGGGAATTGGAGAGTGGTGGAATGGTTGTCGATCAACGGGTGCCATACGAGCTGCCCTCGCGGGAGGAGATCTTTCGGAACTGGCCGGCTTTCAGGGGGCCTCACGCGAATGGCAGGGCAGCGGATCGTGATCCGCCATTGTACTGGAGCGGTCCTGAGAACAAGGGCATCCTCTGGAAGGTCAAGGTGCCGCGTAAAGGTCACAGTTCACCCGTAATATGGGGAGCCCGAATATTCCTGACGGGCGGCGATGATGAGATGCGCGAGGTATATTGTTTCAGCGCGGAGACGGGCGCATTGTTATGGACCGTCCCGGAGAAGGCTGCGCTCACGGCACTGCGTGCGCCTGAGGAGGCGGGCGAAGAAGCGGGTTGGGCGGCGCCGTCCTGCGCAACGGATGGCAACGTGGTTGTTGCGACTTTTGGCACCGGTAACGTGGTTGCCATGAGCATGGAGGGCAAGCCATTGTGGGCAAAGCATATCGGCATTCCTGACAATCATTATGGACACTCATCCTCGCTGATTATTTACGACAAGATTGTTCTTGTGCAGTTCGATGATAGGAAGGATCCGCGATTGCTGGCACTCGATGTTCAAACCGGGGAACTGTTGTGGGAAGAAGTGCGCGACACGATATCCTGGTCGTCACCCATAATTATAGAGCATGAAGGAAAAGCCCAGGTGGTTTTGACCGATAGCGAATCTGTTGCGGCATATTCCGTGGAATCTGGCGAAGAGCTGTGGCGCGAAGATTGCATGAGCGGCGAAATGGGCCCGTCGGCGGCTTATGCCAACGGCATAGTGTTCGCCTGCAACGATAATGCCGTAGCAGTTGGGATCAAGCTCACAACAGGTGAGGACGGCACTGTCGGGGCCGAGATACTCTGGGTATGGGAGGAAGATCTTCCTGATACGGCGAGTCCGGTGGCCACCGATAAATATGTGTACTTGGCACACAGTTCTGGTTATATGACCTGTCTGGATGTGAAAGACGGGAAGGAAGCGTGGATCAAGGAGTTCCCTGACGGTTTCTATGGATCGCCGGTGCTTGTGAATGACCGAATATATGCCTTGGATCTCGATGGCGTCATGCAAATCTTTTCAACAGGTGAGTCATTCAAAAGTCTCGGTGAATCGCCCCTAGGCGAGGCATGTCAGACTACACCGGCTTTTATCAATGATCGAATTTATATCAGGGGCGAAATGCATTTGTACTGTATTGTGGGCACGAAGTAAGGCTTGAGGTGGCCGGGCGATGGCGGTTGAAGTCAACATAGACGATATTGATCGGATAGTCGCTGATCTGGGTTCGGGGCGTGAAGCGCTGGTGCCGATCCTTCAGGCGATCCAGAGGGCTTACAACTACCTGCCAGGTGAAGCGTTGCGGCGGGTTGCAGAATCCACTGACATCAGCCCGGCCTCGATAGCGGGTGTATCGACCTTCTATGCCCAGTTCCGACTTGAACCGGCCGGTCGTCATTTCATCAAGATCTGCATTGGCACGGCCTGTTACGTCAAAGGTGCAGAGACTGTTTTTGAGGCGTTTAAGCGACACCTCAAGATTCCCCGTGACCGTGACACCGATGACGCGCGACTGTTCACTGTTGAAAAGGTCGCATGTCTTGGTTGTTGCACGCTTGCACCCGCCGTACAGATTGACGACATAACTTATGGTTTCGTTGAGTCAGCGAAGGTGGGTGGGGTTCTCAACGATTTCCTCAAGGCGCAGGAAGCTCCAGGCGCGCTGGCAAAACAGGTGAGTGGGAAAGGGGCCAGAGGTGAAGCCTCGATCTGTCTCTGTTCGAGTTGTGTTGCAGGTGGATCAAGCGGCGTCTACAGGGCGCTTCTTGAGCAAGTTGAGGCGCTAGGCCTGCGCGTTGCCGTGAAGAATGTAGGTTGTACGGGCATTTCTTACCAGACGCCGCTCATCAAGATACGCGACAGCCATGATAACCAATTTCACTACGGTCTGGTGAAGAAAGAAGATGTGCGAAGAATCCTGCTGAGACATTTCAAACCTGTCGGTATAGGGCGCGCTACCGTTGCGGCGATCTCAGGAGTGCTTGAACAGCTTCTGACCGATGAAACGTGGGAACCCGTCACTCGCTATTCCATGGATTTACGCCAGGGCCCCGATGCTTCGTACCTGAGCAGGCAGAAACACCTGGCTACAGAGCATTGTGGTGACCTGGATCCCGTCGATATGCAGGCCTACAGGTCACACGATGGATTCAAGGCACTGTGCAAATGCGTGGAAGATCTCTCTCCAGCCCAGGTCATAGGGATCATCAGCGAAAGCCGACTGCGCGGCAGAGGTGGCGCAGGATTCCCTGCCGGAGATAAGTGGAGCCGTGTGGCAGAATCAACCGATGAAATGAAGTACCTCATCTGCAACGGGGATGAGGGCGATCCTGGCGCCTTCATGGATCGCATGCTCCTGGAATCATTTCCACTGCGTGTGATCGAGGGCATATGCATCGCTGCTTACGCGACAGGCGTGGAGGAGGGCTATGTGTATATCCGTGCAGAGTATCCGCTGGCTGCACGCCGGGTCAGGGATGCGATTAAATTATGCAGGGAGCAGGGGTTGATCGGCGAGAGCGTGCTCGGAACGGGGCGCAGGTTTAATCTGAAAGTGATGGAGGGGGCAGGCGCATTTGTGTGCGGTGAGGAGACGGCGCTTATCGCGGCTATTGAAGGAAAGCGCGGCATGCCACGTTACCGTCCACCCTATCCGGCGGTGTCCGGGCTTTGGGGTAAGCCTACGTTGATCAATAATGTTGAAACGTTCGCCGTAGTGCCATGGATCATTCGAGAGGGCGCTGCCGCTTTTGCGGCATTGGGGAAAGATGAAAGCAAGGGCACAAAGGCATTTGCCCTTGCCGGGAAGACACTTCAGGGCGGACTGATCGAGGTGCCTATGGGTATCACGCTTCGCGAAATTGTAGATGATATCGGCGGCGGCATCTACGGGAACCGGACGCTTAAAGCTGTCCAGGTGGGTGGCCCGTCTGGAGGATGTATACCCGTAACGCTTGTGGACACACCTGTTGATTACGAAGATCTGGTAAAGCAAGGCGCGATGATGGGGTCAGGTGGCATGGTGGTGCTTGACGATTCCGATTGCATGGTTGATGTCGCACGCTATTTCCTGGCGTTTACGCAGGCGGAATCTTGTGGAAAATGCACATTCTGCAGGATTGGCACCAAGCGCATGCTTGAGATCCTTGAAGCTCTCTGTGAAGGGAGGGCGGAAAAAGATGCTATCCCGAAGCTGGAACACTTGGCAAAAGTTACAATGGAGGGAAGTCTGTGCGGCCTGGGCAGAACAGCACCGAACCCAGTGATCTCGACACTTGATCATTTCCGCAGCGAATATGAAGCGCACGTAGAGGGGCGTTGTCCGGCTCATAGATGCAAATCGCTTATCAGGTATTATGTTACCGACAAATGCATAGGCTGCACCAAGTGCGCGCAGCAATGTCCAGCTGAAGCCATTGAGATGCGACCCTATGAGCAACATGAGATAGATGTGGAGAAATGCACCCGTTGTGATGGGTGCCGGGTTCTGTGTCCGGCAGGTGCGATTGAGATTGGAGATCTTGAAGAGAGGGATGAGGGTTAAAACCTGAAATCTGAGCGGCGGGATGAGAAGAACTGAAGATAACCATTTGGGAGAAATGGAATCCTTAATGACTGGGACTGTGAACATAACCATTGATGGGCAGGGAGCGACCGTGCCGTCTGGTACGCTGCTGATCGATGCATGCGCCAAGATAGGCATCACGATTCCTGCCATGTGCTATGTGAAAGAATACGGTCATTTCACATCCTGCATGGTTTGCGTTGTCAGAAATGTCGATACCGATCGGATGATCCCTTCCTGTTCGGCACAGGTCGAGGAAGGGATGCGGATCGATACGAGGAGTCCGGCTGTCATTGATAGCAGGCGTATGGCGTTGGAACTGTTGCTGAGTGACCATGTGGGTGATTGCGAGGGACCATGTACCAGGGGTTGTCCTGCGGGACTGGATGTGCCGGCAATGATCCGTTGCCTGGCAGACGGTAGAATTGACGAAGCCGCGCGCATAGTGCGAGAAGGTCTGCCGATACCCGCTGTGCTCGGACGCATTTGTCCCGCGCCATGCGAGAAGACATGTCGCCGTGCACAGATCGACCAAGCTGTGGCTATCCGCTATCTTGCAAGATGTGCTGCAGAGCATGACGGTGGCAAGTCGCAAATAGAGCCGGATACAGGTAAGCGTGTGGCGGTCATCGGAGCGGGTGTGGTCGGTTTGTCCGCATCCTGCTACTTGCGCGTGAAAGGGCATGTGTGCGAAATATATGAGCAGGGCGACAAGCCGGGTGGCGGCCTGCTTGACCATGTTGCGAAGGGCGAGCTTCCAGAGAATGTTCTTGAGCAGGATATTGATGGGTTATTGGAACTTGGCATTGTAATAAAATGTGGCATCCATGTTGGTAGAGACACGACGGTATCCGAGCTGTCTGGTCAATATGATGCGGTGCTCATTGCTTCTTCAGAGCTGGTCGGGAAAGGTTGTGGCGAAAACGTGTTCGGTGGCGATTACAAGATGCGAACTGTTATTCATGCTGTTGGTGAGGGGAAGCGATTGGCAAATCTCGTCGGCAGTTACCTGGAGACGGGCAAGGCGAACGAAACGTGGCGGCGCTTCAACTCGACCATCGGACGATTACATGACGCTGAAAAGGACCTGTTCCTTGCACAAGCCGAGCCTGTCGGTCGAATTGATCCAGGGGTCGAAGACATCGCGCCGACTCCCGGGCAGGTAAGAGACGAATCGCGCCGCTGCCTTCATTGTGATTGCAGGAAAGCTGATGCATGTCGATTACGAGACTATTCCGATCGATGCAATGCTCTGCAGCGCGAATTCAAAGCAGCCGAGCGAAGAACCTATGAACAGAATGTCGAGCATCCGGAAATAGTCTTCGAGCAGGGGAAATGCATTCTGTGCGGGCTCTGTGTCCGCATCACGGAGAAGCGCGGCATTGAGCCCGGCCTCAGTTTTGTGAATCGTGGGATGGATACAGGTATTGCGGTGCCTTTTGGCGGGAACATGAGCGATGGATTGGGCAGCGCTGCGGAAGAATGTGTGAGAAGATGCCCCACAGGAGCACTCGCGTTCAGGGAAGGTGCTGGCCAGGAGAAGCAAACATCGAACGCTCAATATCCAACATCCATGTGAGGGCGGGAGCATGAACCGAGCATGTGTAGTGCGATTGCCGGATAGATTAGTAAAGACTCTTCACTTCGGTATTCGGCGTTCGATGTTGAATGTGGGACGCTCGCTCTTTTCACTTTCTATGGCTCAGGCCTCAGGTTTCATCCCTCATCCCTGATAATGAAGATAGCCTACATAGTTCCTGGTTCCGGCGACACGTTCTACTGTCAGAACTGTATGCGTGATGGTGAACTGTTCCGCGAGTTCAGGAAGCATGACCATGATGTGACGGTTGTGCCGATGTACCTTCCGCTGTTCGCGATTGGTGAAGATGTCACCAAGGATATCCCGGTGTTTTTCAGCGCTGTCGAGATGTATCTGAAACATCGATATCCCTTTTTGAAACACATGCCACAGTGGTTGTGCCGCATCTTGAAGACTGAGAACGTGCTCAGGCAGGCGGCTCAGCGCGAGGGCTCGGTCAAGGCCAGTGGTTTGGCGAGCATGACGATTTCCATGTTGAGGGGGGAGTCGGGCGGACAGGCCGAGGAACTGGAGCACCTTGTAGAATGGTTGAGCAGAGAGGTTAAGCCGGACATCATTCATTTGTCGAATGCGCTTCTGCTTGGGCTTGTCAGGGAGTTGAGGAAGAAGACCGGCGCGAAAATTGTGTGCTCGCTGCAGGACGAGGATGGATGGCTGGATGCCATGGCGCGGGGCGATGCCGATGAAGCATGGGCCATTTTCGCCGAGCGCGCGAAGGATGTGGATGCGTTCATCTCCGTGAGCAGGTATTACGGTCAGCGCATGAAGGAACGCATGAAGCTTTTGGATGAGCAATTGCATGTTGTGCCTGTCGGGCTGAACCATTCTGATTACCAGGTATCCCCGGACGTTGTGGATCCGCCATTGTTGGGATATTTGTCGAGGATCTCGGAATCGGCCGGCTTCGGCGCTCTTGCGGATGCATTCATCGAATTGAAGAGAGATGAAAGATTGAAGATGCTGAAGTTCAAAGCTACGGGCGGAGTGACGGCAGGATCGCGGGAGTTCGTGCGGAGCGTTCAAGATCGGTTCAGGGCCGCCGGCGTTGAAGGGGATGTGGAAATACTTGAGAAGTTTGACAAAATATCACGCATCGAATTCTTGAGTCAGCTTTCGGTGCTTTCGGTGCCTGTGCCCGGCGGCGAAGCGTTCGGGACGTATCTCATAGAAGCGATGGCGTCAGGTGTGCCGGTGGTGCAGCCTGCTGTCGGCGCATTTCCTGAAATTGTCGAAGCCACTGGAGGTGGAATCACATATGCGCCGGACGAAGAGGGCGCATTGGTTTCCGCCTTGAAATCGATTCTCCTGGATAAATCGCGTGCTGTTGAGCTGGGCCGAAAGGGCCGCGACAATGTTGCGGAGAATTTCAGTATCGAAAAGATGGCAGAGAACACAATTGCAGTTTACAGTCAACTTAATGATTAAGCTTGGAAAGTATGTTGTATTGTGCGCGATGTTGTTCGTAGCATTGCGCTGTGTGCAAGCAGAGCCGATCTGGTCGGCTCGGGCGGATTGGCCTACCTATCATGGGAACAGATCGCTGTCCGGCGTGGCGCGTTGTACTGTGCCCGATAAGCCTGTACGCCGTTGGCGATTCCGGGCGAACGGGAGCATTGATCGCGCTCCGACCATTGGTAAGTATATCTATTTCACCACAGATGATGGAATTGTCTATGCCGTGGATCTTGATGGGAAGGAACGATGGTCCACTGTTGCAAGGCCCAAGGATGGTGTCAGAGAGCAGGAGTATTTCACAGGCGCCACTGTTTTGATCAAGGATAAGGTTGTCATCGGCGGCAAGAGCGGGACGGTATATGCATTTGATGGTGCTACGGGCCTGCAGGCCTGGCAATACAAGGCCGGCACAAACGTGCTGAACTCGGTAGCTGCCTGCACAGTGAGCGCCAAGCAGGAGGCGGCCTTGGCAATCACTTGGCCGGAGGGGGATCTCCATTGCATCGATGTCGATAGCGGAAAGAAGATATGGGTTGCCCGCGGTGCGGCACCTTCTGCCGGCTCGCCTTCAGTTACAGGTGCCAAGATAGTGTTCGGGGATTGTGATTGTACTGTTCAGATCGTTTCGACGAGGAATGGAGATAAACTCAGTGCGATTGAATTGAGCGAACCAAAAGGAAATGATGGGCGCACACATTCTCGGGAAATGGCAGGTGGCGCGGCTATTGACGTGAATTACGGTGTCTTCGTGACAAGAACTGGAGAGGTCTTTGCCATTAACTTGAATACGCAAGACATACTCTGGAAGAATGCGGATTCGGATGCCAGACACAATGATCCATTCCCAACACCGGCCCTGACAAGAGATTCTGTGATTCTTGCCAATCTAGATGGCATTGCCTATTCGATGGATCGTAAGAGCGGGCAGACAGATTGGTCATTCAAGATTGACGATCTACATCTATCTTCGCCAGTTGTAGCAGGCGACAAGGTCATAGTGAGTGGTGAAAGCACAATCTATATGTTGTCGGTGAAGACGGGCGAGACGCTATGGTCATATGTGCTGGGTGAGAAGTTAACCGAGCCCTCTGTTGCTCACGGCTTGATTGTTGTGGGGACGGTGGGTGGTCGCCTCGTGGCTTTTGGGGAGAAGAAATGAACATAGAAAACATCCTGCGACTGGAGAATGTTACTAAATCTTACGATGTTGTTACTGCGCCTGAAATGATTCTCAAGGGCGTCAGCATCAGCATATCGAAGAGCGATGCTCTGGCTGTGACGGGGCCTTCAGGATCAGGTAAGAGCACATTGCTTAACATTATGGGGCTGCTTGACAAGCCGAGCACCGGCAAGGTCATGCTTGAAGGCAGAGATGCAGCCCGGCTCGACGAGAAGGATATTGCAGCCGCCCGAAACAGCGAGATAGGCTTCATATTTCAGCTACACCATCTGCTGCCGCAATGTACGGCGTTGGAGAACGTGCTCGTGCCTACTCTCGTAAATCAGAATCAAGGTGAAGAAGTTGAGAAATATGCAAGACACTTACTCGACAGGGTGGGGTTGTCCGATCGGCTGGACTACAGGCCCGGTCAATTGTCAGGTGGCGAATGTCAGAGAGTTGCCGTTGCACGGGCTCTAATCAATAGGCCGATTCTGCTGCTGGCGGATGAACCTACCGGTTCGCTTGACCACAAATCGGCTGAATCACTCATGAATTTGTTGACCGACATCAATGATAAGGATGGGGTCGCCATGGTCGTGGTCACGCATGCATCGCTATGGGCCGTGGAGCTGGAGCATGTTTATGAATTGAGCGATGGCGTGTTGAAACAAACACAATGACTTTCACTAAGCTTGTCATTAACAGTATCAGATTCAATCGGCGAACGAATGCCTGTGTTTGCCTCAGCGTCATGGTCGCAGCCATAGTTCTTACAGGGTCACTGCTTGTCGGTGATTCGGTTCGATACAGCCTGCGCCGTCTTGCTCTCTTGCGGTTGGGCAAGACTGAGAGTGCCATATATAGCCGGAACCGTTTCTTTAGCGGCAGATTGGCCGAGGAATTGAACGGGGACGATGCTCTCGATGCAACTGGGGCATTGCAATTGCCCGGCGTCGTGGTGCATCAGGAGCCGGAAAGCGCATGGCGAAAGCAGGTCAATAATGTTCAGGTACTGGGTGTTGCTGTCGGCTTCTGGAGTTTTGCTGACGGAGGTGGGGAGGCAATTGCTCCTGGCACCATAGCATTGAGCGTGAAGGTAGCCGAAGCGCTCGATGCCGTTGTGGGGGATGAAGTGTCGGTCCGCTTGATGAGGCCGGGACTCATGCCCGAAGAGGCACCCCTGTCCTTCAGAAGGGATCGGACTTCAGTGCAGGTGCTCCTCGAAATATCTCGAATTGTACAGGACGATGAGCTTGGTAGGTTCAGCTTATCCGCCAATCAGATTGCACCGTACAATGTCTTTGTTGATCTTGGATGGTTGCAGAAGATCATTGGCCTGGAAGATAAGATCAACCTGCTACTTGCCAAGGGGGCGTCGGATGCAGAGACAAGCTGCAGCGATGCGCAACGTATACTGGAAAGGGTATGGGAGCCGGATGACGTCGGAATGAGGATGGAATCATCTGCAAGTAAGCGGATTGTTCAACTTGAAAGTGAGCGCATCTTTTTGCAGAGAGAGACAGCCGCCGCTGCGCTGAAAACACCGGGCACTGTTGGAGCGCTGACTTATCTCGTGAACGACATCAGAAAGAAGAATGGCGATGTGGGCACTCCTTATTCATTCGTAACCGCGATTCAGCCTACATCCGGTTGCCGTCTTGGTATCGTGCCGGCAGATATGAGGGATGACCAAATCATAATCAACGAATGGGTGGCAAGAGAGCTGGATGCGAGGGCAGGCGACAGTCTTGATCTTAAATACTATGAACTGACAGACGGCAACGAGTTCATCGAAAGAACACGTACATTTGCTGTTCACAGCATTGTAAAGATGGCTTCCCTTGGCATTGAAAAAGAACTCGTACCGCGTTTTCCTGGTCTGGCGGATGTCGAGCGCTGCGCCAGCTGGGATGTCAGCATGCCCATGGATGACGAATTACTGAATGATGAGAAGAACGAGCAATATTGGGGCAAATATCGGGCCACGCCAAAAGCGTTTGTTACGCTCGTGGCGGGCCAGGAGATGTGGGCCAATCGCTTTGGCAATCTGTCCGGTGTCAGAATTGAATCTGACGATGGAGCTGAGCTTACCTGTAGCCTTAAGAAGAAGCTGTCGGCCAGTTCGCTTGGCCTTTTCTTTGTGCCGGTCAATCAGGAAGCGAAGGCGGCGGTGCGACAGGGGATGGATTTTGGACAGCTATTCGCGAGCATGAGTTTCTTTCTCATCACAGCGGCCCTGTTGCTCAGTGGAATGGTCTTTGTATTTGCTGTGGAGCAGCGCTCAGAGCATATAGGGACGCTGCTGGCGCTTGGTTTCACACGTGGTCAAACGAGGAAGGTATTTCTTCTTGAAGGCTGTATTGTCGCATGCATGGGTGCAATTCTCGGGGCTCTTCTTGGCATTCTCTATACTCGATTGTTGATATGGGGGCTGACGAATCATTGGCAGGGCGCAATAGCCGGATCGACAATCCAATACCACGTGGCGCCAGGTACGGTTCTGGCAGGTGGCATAGTAACCGCCATTTGTGCGATGCTGGTAATGAGAGTGGTGATGGCGAAGAGGATGCTTATGTCTGTTGCCGGATTGTTGCGGAATGATGCCGCACTTGCCCCGGCTACCAATCGATCAAAGCTTCCGCTTCCCATATCCATCACAACAGCCATGCTGGCAGCAGGTCTCGTTGTTTGGGCTGATGTGACAGATGCCCGTGATACGGCCTTTATATTCTTTGGCGCGGGTGCGTTACTGTTGGTGGCAGGTATTGCATTTCTCGCGTACGTGCTTGGTAGAATTAGTATGCGCGGAGGAACAGGAAGATTGTCATTTCATGGGCTGGCTGTGCGGACGGCAACACGTCGGCGTGGGCGCAGCCTCGTAATTGCTGCCTTGCTGGCATCCGGTTGTTTTATGGTATTTGCCGTGCTGGCCATGAAAGAAGATGTAACGCTTCATGCGGGAGAAGGATCGTCCGGTACCGGCGGATTTGATTTGTTCGGCGAGACAACTGCCGCTTTGCTGGAAGATGCGGGTGGGAATTCACCAATTCGCTCACGTTCAGAGTTGCCGAAACTCGACATTGTATTGATCAAGATGCGCAGTGGCGATGATGCCGGTTGTCTCAACCTTAACCGCGCGCAATCGCCAAAGCTTCTGGGCATCGATCCGACGGATATGATAAGCCGTGGTTCTTTTGTGTCAGCAAATGAGGAAGTCAATCCATGGTCACTTCTTGAAGAAGTCAGGGCTGATGGCGCAATTCCTGCGCTTGCAGGCGACGGCAACACGGCGATGTGGGGGCTGCAGATGAAAGTGGGCCCCATTGATGGCGATGCGCTGATCTACAGGGATGAGACAGGGAAGCAGGTATTAATTAAACTCGTGGGAAAACTGCCGATGAAGCTTTCGGTGTTCCAGGGTTCAATACTTATTTCCCGAAGTCATTTTAACAGGCTCTATCCATCAGATGGAGGATACCGGGTGATGTTGGTTGATGGGGCGGGTGATGACAGCGATAGGATCGCGGCCGAGTTGTCTGCCGATTTTGCGAGGGTTGGATTGGATCTGGTTCCCGCAACGCAGCGACTTGAAGAATTTTATGCGGTCGAATCGACATATCTTTCGATCTTTCTTTTGCTGGGCGGATTGGGTTTGTTGCTCGGAACAGTTGGTACGGCTGCGGTCGTTCTTCGCAATATTCTGGAACGTAGGTGCGAGATTGCGGTGCTCAGATGCATCGGGTATTCGCGGAGTGCTGTTTGCAGGCTGGTCATTGCGGAGCACTGGTTCCTGATTGCATACGGACTATTGCTGGGAGTGGCGGCCGCATGCACGGCATTGTGGCCGAGTTTCACATCGGCAGGAACGAAAGTGCCTTACGGCTTGATGCTGGTGATGTTTGCAGGAATCGCTGCAACAGGCTTCCTCCTCACTGCGGTTGCTGCGCTGGCCGGAATGAGAAGATCGCTTGTTACAGCGTTGCGCGATGAATAGTGGGTGCAGAATGGCTTTCGGCGTGCATTGAGAATTGGGAATGCGCTGGGAAGGGCGTCTTCGGCTTGACCTTTAAAGCTCGATATTTCCAGGTCGCGGCAACCGCACAGACGGCGTAATCCAGATTCCTGCAGGGCAGGATTGACTAACTAAGTGTTCAGGTCATCATTTCAACTTGTACGCCATGAGCGTATTGCCGTGCCTTATATACATCACCCCGCCTGCCACGACCGGATGCGCCCAGTGTTCTCCACTGCCCTGGTTGATCTTGAACGAACTTCTGAGATCATAGCCGCTAGATGATGTCTTGATCAGGCCGCAGGTGCCCTTTTCGCTGTAGCCGTAGAGCATGCCGTCAGCGTAGATGCAGGATCCTTTGCCGATCCCTCGTTCCTTGTATTTGACGGTGCCGTTCTTCCAATCGAGGCATACCCAAGCGCCACGATGACTCGTGCCGTAGATCTGACCGTCGACCATGACAACGCCGCCGTGGTGGCAATCGAGATCTTTGTTAGTCCATACTTTCTGGACACTTGTGCCGCTGTTGTTGAGCTTGAGCATGACTCCACCAAAGCCGTAGCCACTGGTGCAGTAGATCATCCCCTCATGGTGAATAGGGGTGACCGCATGGGCTTTCCACTTATTCGAGTGGGGATGCTTCCAGAGCAGCTTGCCGTTCTTGGCGTTGAGCCCAACGATGTTATTTGCCAGCATCGTGATGATGATGCGTTTGCCACCCTGTGTTATGCTGATAGGGGAGCAGTAAGCAGAGAGTTCACTGATGCCTTTGCTGACCCACACAGTTGAGCCGGTGTTCTTATTGAGGGCGACAATCGACGCATCAGGTCCGCCAGGTGTACAGATTACGTTGTTGCCTTCGACCAGCAACGACTCTGAAATGCCCCACTTGATGTTCTTGCCATTGAATCTCTTGAGCGTGTTTACCGACCACTTCCGGGAACCTGTCTTTGCGTCGAAACAGGATGTCTCACCGTATCCCGACATGACATAGACACACCTGCCGTCGATGGTCGGAGTGGAACGTGCACCGGGATAGCTCTTAGTCCAACCGCGTCCTGCCTGTTTCTTCCATTTGACGTTTCCTTTCAGGTCGAGACAGAAGAGGGTGAACTGTCCGTTCACAACACCGGTCAAGTATATGTTCTGTCCGGCGAGCGCCGGGCTGGAATAGCCCTGGCCAAAGCCGCTCGTGTTCCAGAGCTGCTTTGGCCCCGACGAAGGCCACTTCTTGAGTAGGCTCGTTTCCTCGGAATGTCCATTACGCTCAGATCCGCGCCACTGGGCGTAATCTACCGCCTGTACTGACAGGCATGAGGCCAGGATCAATATCAGAGTGAATACAAGGCATGACTTGTGCATATGGCAAACCCTTGCTGATTGGTTATCGATTAGCAGGCAGAGTCTAGCAATGCCAATGATCACTGTCACGGATTATTGCCGTAGGCCTCTTAAATAGGTATTGACGATTAAGAAGGGTTGTTTGACGGTGGTGTATGCCAAGGATTGAATATGCTCGAGCAGTTTATCACGTGATGAATCGGGGGACGAAGGCGATAAGATATTCAAGGACAGGCTGGACTATGTACTGTTCCTGCCTGGTTGTCATATACCAGAACAATGGTGCCTCACAAAGGGATGAGGTGGAGTCTCGAGATGGTGTTATTTCGAACATGATAAAGCACATTGATTCTGTTGAGAATTCCTCAACACAAGGAATTGTGATATTGAAGAAAACACTTCGGAAATGCGCGAATACCGTAATAAGAGGACTGACCCTGAGGGCGTGAAGAGCAGGTGCATCGAGCCAGTCTATTTTCCGATGCAGTAGAGGTGCTTCAGCGTACGAATGTACATCCGATTCTGCGCTACAACGGGGCAGCTCCGGAATGGCTCCAGCTTGTTAACCGCCAGCTCCTTGTACTCGCGGCCAGGCTCTACTATTATCGATGTGCCATCATCGGAACTGACACATATCTTGTCGCCGAGCAGGATCATGCTTGGATAGGGTGTGCCCTTGAATGCAAGTTTCTTTGAATAGAGCACGGTGCCGTCTTTGGCATCAAGTACGCTCATTGTGCGTCCGCGGACGATGGCGTAGATCAGGCCATTGTGGTAGACCGGCGAGGCGTAGAAGCGATCACCTTTAAGACCTGTTTTCCAGAGCTCTTTCGGTTTATTGTCGGCGTCAAGTGTGTCAGGTAATTCGAATGCCTTACCCTTAGCTTGCACGAAGTAGAGAACGTTGCCTTCAACCATCGGTGAATTGTAAGCAAGCTTGAAGAGTTTCCCGGTCAGGTCTTTTCCATCTTTTGGATCCAGGATCTCGCCATTGGCTGTTACCGCGTAGTCATTTTCACCGACTCTTGCCTTGATCGGGGAACCCCAACGAGCTTCGCTTGGATGCTTCCACTTCTCTGCACCTGTCTTCTTGTTCAGCCCATAGACGTTGCGCACGTGCATGATCAGTGTGTCGCCGATGAGAAGGGGGGATATGCAATGTCCCCAGCCGTGTGTCGGTTTCTCGACAATTCTTGCCCAGACACGGTTGCCGCTGAGATCGTAGCATGCAGCAATGCCGGTTCCATAGAGAACGTAAACGTGTTGTCCATCCGACACTGGCGTGGGGCTTGAGTTCCCCGTGACTTTATGTTTGCGTGGTGACGCATGTATCTCAAGCTTCTTGAGCTGCTCGTTTACTTTCTTTCCTTCTTTGGATATCTTTTTGAGCCGCTCTTTCAGTTCAGCGTTCTGGGCGTCGTTCTTGAGGTTGTTTTCCAGTTGTTTCTTTTGTTTCCTCAAAGTTTTGGACGTTTTCATTAGCGCGCCGATGGATTTGTCGGCTTCCTTGTTGCTTGTGACCTCATCCGCCGTCAGGACATCGGCGTAAGCGTTATCCTTCTTCCACAGAATGGAACCATCTTTGGTCGACAGGCATGCCAGCGTTGTTGGCTCAATACAGATAAAGATCTTGTCGCCAATCACGATAGGTGACGCATTAGACCGGTCGGGCAGCTCCTTCTTCCAGATCACGTTCTCAGTGGCGGACCATGTTGTGGGTATATCCGCATTGGGGAATCTTCCGGTTCCATCGACGCGCCAGCCCGAGGGATCAGCTGCGAGCACAGATGTGGCGACAAGAGCCATAGAGATCAGTGATAGTTGCTTCGTATTCATGATTTATATCCTTCCTGGTTTAATATTCAATGCCGACCGTGACTGAATAGAGCCTGCCTGGCGCATGTACCATCAGGGGCGATTCCTGGTAGAGTTCGTCGAACAAGTTTTCGACCGATACACCGATCCATGAGGTATTACCCATGGACCCCTTGATTGCGACATCCGCTCTCCAATAATCGTCCATTTCCACCCAGACGCCACTGGCAAAATCTACGTAACCACGTTCTCCAACGTAAGTCTCGGTTAAGGAGCAGCTCAATTGGACGTTCTTGACCTGCTTCTTCGCATGTAGACCAAGGCCAAGCATCAGCTCGGGCATGTGTTCGAGGTCCATGTCCGTCTCCTGGTCTTCCGTCTGCTGCCAGGTTGCGTCAGCGTTTATGGCGATTGCATCATTGGCCTGCCAATCGGCTCCAAACTCTAAACCTGCCGACCATGCGTCGGTCACATTGTCGAACGAGAGCGAAGCGCCTTCAACGCGCTTCCCGATCAGGTCAGCCATATCATTACCGAAAACATCTGCACGCAAGGTGAGATTGTCAGCCGGCATGTAATCAATGCCGATATCTGCAGACACAACGTATTCGGGGTTCAGTTCAGGATTGGCGGAGAAGGTTATGTTTCCGAAGACAACATCAGGCTGATACAGCTCAAGCAGGGAAGGGGCGCGGAATGCACGACCCAACGATGTCCGGACGACAAGCTGATCGTTCACGTCAAATGACAATCCAACCTTGGGAGAGACCGCTGATCCGAAAGTTGAATGCTCGTCGATCCGAACACCTGCTACAACTGTACAGCTATCCCCAAGCGGAATCTCATCCTGGAGATAGACGCCAAGGTTGTCGGCATCGACCTCGCGGCCTGCCGTCATGAGGAAGGGTGCGGCGGTAACAGGATTCATTGGTGGTGAGAAATCTGCATCATCCTGCCAGAAATCTGCAGCAACATAGATGGTGTGTCCTGCGTCGGTGGTAAGTTCGATGGCGCCCTCAATCTTCCAATCCTCATTCTCGGCCCTGGAGATACTGGGCATGAGTCGAGCCATGTCGAGACCGATTGTTTCGCGGCTCTGTTCTCGATAATACGCGCGCATTACCGTGCTGACCTTGTTGTTTGCCTTGAACTGCCATTCGAGGCCACCCATGCCGGTCTCTATTTGCATCGAATCCTCGGCGGATACGGGTATCAACGGAAAAAGACTCGTAATCCCATAGCCAAGCTCACTCTTCAGGTATCTGCCTTGTAGCGCGATCTTATGAGCGGAACCGGCCTGCATGACGGCTTTAAGAAAGAGACGCTCCTCTTCGTAGTCGTAGTTATCTGCCGCTGTTTCAACTTCAATGAACTGGCCCTGCTCTGCAATCCAGAAACGTTTTGTTACGTCGTCGCGGCCAAGGTAGTTGTCCGTATCACGTTTATCGGCATCGATGATGATGCCGAGCTTCTCCGTCCCTGCACTGCACTGGAATGAAACAGCCCTCAGGTCTTCGTTACCAAGCTCGTAGGAGGCGCTCACATTCGGCAGGTTTTCAGGAGAAGGAGTGAAGGCATGAATGACGCCGCCAAAGGCGTCGGTTCCGTAAAGGTTGGAGAAGGGACCACGTACGACCTCGATGTGGTCGATTGCATTGAGGGGGAGTTCATTTATTCCGAGGTAACCCGATATGCCTTCGTTTAGCGGCATATTGTCGATGAGTAGCAGTGTGCTGTGCTGACCCGGAATACCGCGGAAGTTTATCTGGGAGGGAAGTCCTCCGCCCATGCCTGTTGTGCGTAGAACGAATACACCGCTTTCCGACTGAAGCAGATCGTCAAGATTCCTGGCTGGCAGCGTCTTCAGCTTCTTGCTGTCGATCATTGTGACGGAGGCAGGAACCTTGGAACGCATTCTCGGCATTCGTGTTGCCGTAACAACGACATCGTCTTCCTGTGCTGTGACGACGAGGGCAGTGGCTAGAATCAGGGATAACAGTAGACAGTCTTTTGCTCGCATGGTTCCCTCCTGCGAAATGTGGTTGGTAAGCCAAAGACATTAACTCCAGAGGGATAGCTCTACAAGCATATATGGCGTGTATGTATTTGTGCCTGTTCGGAAAATGCACAAGACTGAATTGTTTGCGACATGTTGCCCAGATTTAGCGAACAGATCCTTGCAGCATCCATTGAGATAGGGCTAAGGCGGATCGTACGGTCCTGGAGCGGCATAGCAATCAGGCGAACATTCACATGCGCATTGCTCTTGGGAGTAGCGGGATGAAATCAGTTTTGTGCGAGGAAGCGGCCGGCGTACGAACCGGTGGGCCTGCCGGATTTGATCGTAACGATTCCGTTGACGATGACTTCATCGATTCCCTTGGCAAGTTCGCGCGGTCGTGCATAGGAAGCGGTTGCTTCAACGTGCTTTGGGTTGAAGATCACTATGTCTGCAACTTTGCCGATTTCAAGACTGCCTCTGTCTGGTAGATCGAATTGCTGCGCGGCCAGGCTTGTCATTTTCTTGATGGCCTCCGGTAGCGGAACCGTCCTGCCGTCAAGAGATGCTTTCAGGAAGAGCGGGAATGAACCGAATGCCCTCGGGTGCGGATAGTCCTTGCTTAATTGCCCAGTATTAGCTCGGAGCGATGCATCGGTTCCCAGCATGACCCAGGGCAGTCCGAGCACATGCCATTGGTTCTCTTCGCTTAGGCCAAAGAAGAAAGCCTGTGTCTTGAGGCGATCCTTTTCGACCAGGCGAAGAGCAGCATCAACTGGGTCAGTGTTGAGTTCGGAAGCAACGTCTGTCAATTTCCTGCCCTGGAACTCGAGATTGTCGGGATGTTCTGTTGAACTGATCATGATGCAGTCCCAATCCCGCTCCGAACGAGTTTTTAGTAGGTCTTTGTGCAACCGCTTGCGTTGCTGTTTGTCGGCAAGCCGCACAAGGATGGCATCTGCTCCTCCCTCAGCGGCCCAATTCGGAAAGATGACATCTAGGTCAGTGCAGCCGGCAGTATAGGGGTAGCGATCCGCGAAGATCGTCAATCCTTCATCACGTGCTTCTTCAACAAGTGCAATGGCCTCATCGAGCTTATTCCAGTTGTTCTTACCTGCAGCCTTGAGGTGGGAGATCTGGACCCTGATTCCAGTGTTCCTGCCTATGGAGATTGCTTCAGTGATCGCAGCGAGAAGCTCGCTACCTTCGTTTCTCATATGTGAGCTGTAGATTCCGCTGCAACCCGCGGCGACAGTAGCCAATTCGATAATCTCCTCAGTCGGAGCGAACATACCTGGCGCATAGATAAGCCCCGTGCTCAGTCCCCGGCCACCTTCTTCAAGCGCTTGCTCGAGAAGCGTTTTCATTCTTTCCATTTCTTCTCGGGTTGCGGCGCGATCATCATATCCAACGACTCCCGCACGCAGCGTATTGTGGCCGATCAGCATTGCGGCATTAATGGCGGGTTTGACTTGCTCGAAGACCGATCTGTATTCTGCGACAGTACTCCATTCTGCGGGGAATGTCTTGTCGCGCCAGTCGGATGGTAGCTTGTATGCGCCTGTCAGCGGAGCGGCGGATGCGCCGCAGTTGCCCACGATTTCTGTTGTGATGCCCTGGTGGATCTTGCTTTGGGCAGAGGGTTCGATCAGGAGATAGGCATCAGAATGCGAATGTGCATCGATGAAACCCGGGGCAATGTATTTTCCTTTTGCGTCGATCGTGCTTGTGGCTTCTGCTGTGGAGAGGTCGCCGATATCTGTTATGCGGTCGTCGGTGATGCCGATATCAGCCCTGCGTGCCGGGCCGCCCAGCCCGTCAAGAATCTCACCGCTCATTATCTTAACATCGAGCATTGTTCGGAGAATGGTCAATTAGTTGATTCGTTGATCGAAAAATCTCAACACTGATGACTGCTGGCCGAGCTCGAACCTTGCGGCCAGGGATAACTGATCAGTCGTCTCCATCCTCGTTTTCCTCGTCTTCGCCTTCCGGTTGGGGCTCTTCAGGCGGCTTGCCGCCGAGCATGATGACGACTTCTTCCTGGACATCTTCGAGCTGGTCGAGCTTGAGCTGGGGGTCGGGGATAAGGAATGTCTCGCCTGTTTTCTTGTGCTCGTAAACCCGGATTAGCGTGCCATCCTTGTTCTTCCTTATAGAACGTTCGGCCAGCAGCCGCTTGCGTTCGAGCATAACGGCGAGAATATATATGGCATTACCGTTGGCAGGATCTTTCTTTTCCATGAGGGAGCGAAGGAGAGTTTCGGCGGTTTCCTTCTTCACGGCCTCTTCGGGTTTTGCCGGTGGTGCCTTGAAAATGCCCTGCCAGAAGCTGGTGAACATCTGTTCATGGTCCTGTCCTTCCCAGCATTTGGAACAGTAGTCATTTCTCATGTAGCCCTCTTCGGTGAAGGTAAGGCGGGACACGCATTCCTGCTGATCCAGGAATAGTTCCTCGCAGCTGTGGCAGGCACTGCTGCGTGATTTTATGTCCCAGTCATGAGCCATTGTCATCTCCTTCGGAGCGCAGGCTGGCGAATTCCGCGCGCATATCATACTCCGCCATGGCTGTATAAGTGACCGTGACGAATGCACCGGCTCTATATTCAGCAGGCACCTTGCTCACGATGACCTCGCCATCAATTTCTGGCGCCTGGCGTCTTGACCGCGCAATCCATTCTCCAGCGTTGTCAGATGACGGCATTTCTAGCAGAATCTTGTCATCTTGACCAATGAGTTCGCCGTTTTTCTCCAAGAGCAGATCACGCTGTGCCGAGAGAAGTCTTCTGCGCCGTTCCTCGGCCAGGGCGGAATTCACTTGGTGCGGGAGATCTGCTGCAGCGGTGCCGTCTTCGGAGGAGTAGGTGAATACCCCAAGATGATCAAATTGAGCCGTCCTCGCATAGGAGGCAAGGTGCTGGAAATGCTCATCCGTCTCTCCGGGGAAACCGACAAGACAAGTGGTGCGCAGCGTGATGCCGGGCACAATCGTTCGCGCATGTTGAGGTAGTGAACGGACAGAGGATGTCGTACCGGCCCGCCGCATAGTGGCAAGGATTTCGGGATGAGAATGTTGGACAGGGACATCCAGGTAGTTGCAGATCGCATCCGTCTCCCCCATGACTGCCAGGAGTTCGTCTGTCACGAGGGAAGGGAAAGCGTAAAGGAGCCGGATCCAGAATTCTCCTCCGATAGAAGCGAGTTCCTTTAGCAGAATGCAGAGCTCCGCGCCATCATGCCGATCCTTGCCATAAGATGTGACGTCCTGGCTTACCAAGTTGAGCTCACTCACACCATTTTCCAGGAGATGCTCCACTTCGCCGACAATGTTCTTGATGCTTCGGGATCTACGGTGGCCACGGATGGCAGGGATCGCGCAGAACGCGCAACGATGGTTGCATCCGTCGCCTATCTTCACGTAAGCATAGGGTCCACCGGTGAAGAGCATCCTGGTCTCGCCCGGCTCGTAGAGCTTCGTTGGCGCCTTGGAGACCTGGAATATGTTCTTTTCGCCGTTTTGAAGGCGTCTTACGATATCCGGGACGTTTTCAAGTTCATCAAGTCCGATGAACGCATCGACTTCAGGCAGGTTGATCTCTAGTTCGTGCTCGTAGCGCTGCGGCATGCAGCCGGCTACTATGATGGCGCGGCAGCGCCCGTTTTTCTTCAGTTCACATGTCTGGAGGATGATCTCTATTGACTCCTCGCGCGCATCGTTTATGAATGAACAGGTGTTGATGATGATGATGTCGGCCTCTTCAGGATCATGTGCCAGCAGGATCTGTTCATCGAGTAACTTGCCCGCCATGGTTTCTGAGTCGACCAGGTTCTTGGCACAGCCCAGGCTGATGAATCCAACCGTGAAAGGTTGTTCTGCATGATCAGGTTCAGTGCTCATATATTCTGCTGTCTGTCAGCCTGCCCTCGACTTGTTCTACATAGGGATTTCGGATTCTCGTGCTGCAGCTGATCGGCTTGCCGGACAGTCAATCGAGGTATGGCTCAGGCGGTAGCCGTGAGAAGGTCACTTGGTCGCGTGGTTCCGTCTCGGTTTTCGCCGTCTCATTCCGTTCACGTTGCTTGCCGCATTGACTCATCGTGGACATGAGAAGCAGGACGATAATCAGTGCTCCGATCGTGATGCCTATACACCTGGGAAGGTTGCCCGACTCGCAGAGTCTGCCATAGCGTTCTCTCAACTGTAGATTGGCGATTAACTCCGAGAGAGAAGGGAGCAGTGTTTCCCGGACCCATTTGAGGGCTGCGCTTTCGCTGCGCGGCTTTCTTGGGATCGTGCCTTCGGGAACCGGCTCCAGCGCCGCTGGTTCCGCGTGTGGTGCGTTGAAAGAACCCATTTCGGCACGCAGTGACGGCCGCTTGGCGCTTGTCACGCCCTGCATGTAGATCGTGATAAGTGGTTCCGGGTCCAGGCCGAGATACTCCGCGTAGAGCCTGACGAAACCTTTCCCGTAGATTGGTGCGGGGATGGCGCGGTAATCGTCATGCTCAAGGGCCTCGACGATTTCCGATTTCATATGGGTGGCGGCAGTGACTTCCGAGATTGTGCGTTGCTGTTCCGTCCGCTGACTGCGTAGTATTTCGCCCAAGCTGGCCATGGATTCCTATTCCTCCACCGATTCAGGATTATCCGGAATCTGAGAGTCCAAATCAATAAGGATTTCACGTGGCTCGGATCCGCGCGGCGGGCCGACAATGCCACGTTCTTCCAGGATATCCATCACACGTGCCGCCCTCGTATAGCCTATTCTTAATCTGCGCTGTAGTGAAGATGTCGAAGCTCGTTGGGTTTCGCGGATGATCTCGGTTGCCTTGACCAGTATGTCCTCATCCTCATACTCGTCGTCCATCGGCTGACCCTTGCTCTCGATCTTCTGCTTGACCTCGATTTCGTAGGCGGGCTGTGCCTGCTCTTTGACGAAATCCACGACCCTCTTGATTTCGGCATCAGTACACATTGCGCCCTGCGCTCTGATGAGTTTGCTCGTGCCCGGCGGCTGAAAAAGCATGTCGCCACGGCCGAGCAGTTTCTCTGCACCGTTGGCATCGAGGATCGTGCGACTGTCAACTTTCTGGGCCACTTGGAAAGCGATGCGGGCGGGGAAGTTCGCCTTGATGGTGCCGGTGATCACATTTACCGAAGGACGTTGCGTGGAGATGATCATATGAATTCCCACGGCCCTGGAAAGCTGGGCTAGACGTGCGATAGAATTTTCGATATCGGCCTGAGCAACGAGCATCAGGTCTGCCAGTTCGTCGATGACGATGACTATGTAAGGGACCTTGGCAGGGAATTTGGAGTCGCCCGGTTCTTCCTGGCTATTGTCCTGGAAGAGGTCTGTCTGCTGTTCGACTGGCCTGTTGTTATAGCTTTCAATATTTCGCACACCAGCTTTGGCGAAAAGTTTGTAGCGTTTCTCCATTTCAGTAATTGCCCATCTCAGGCCAAAGACAACCTTCTTGGGGTCGGTTATGACCGGTGCGATGAGGTGGGGGATATGGTTATAGACGGAGAACTCGACAATCTTGGGATCGATCAGCATCAAGCGGAGTTCGCCGGGCGAACGCGACATGAGAAGACCGGCAAGAAGCGAGTTCATGCAGACGGTCTTTCCAGCGCCCGTTGCACCGGCAACGAGCATGTGCGGCATGGCTGCCAGATCGGCGACAAGATCATTGCCTCCGACATCCTTACCCAAGGCGAGGGGGAGATGTGCTTTGTGGCTCTGCCAGTCCTCACTCTCGAGGACTTCGCGGAGATATACCATGCTCGATGTGGCATTGGGCACCTCGATGCCGACGACACCCTTGCCTGGGACGGGCGCTTGGACACGGACACTGGTCGCCTTGAGCGAGAGAGCGATATTGTTTCCCAGCCCCGCTATTCTTTCGACCCGGACGCCGGGCGCGGGCAGGAGTTCGTAGCGAGTGACCACCGGGCCGCCCTCGACATTGGTGACTTCGGCCTCAATACCGAATTCTGCAAGTGTTTCCTGAAGGATCCTGGAGGTGGTTTTGACGTCACTCTTGATGGCACGATCCTTGGGTGGCGGCACCTGATCGAGCAGGGAGAGAGGGGGAAGATTGTAGAAGCCGGTCGTGGGTTCAGGTGCGGCAACTGTTGCTTTAGGGGCCTTTCTGGCTTCAGCCTTCTTTTTGCCGATCCCGAGCAATTCCTTGACCGATTTAACAGGTTTGGCTGGCGCATCGATGGGAGGCTGACCCTGGAGAGTTGGTTTCTCCTTCTTCGCGACCGCACGTTCCAGTTTCTTTCTCTGTCGCTCTACCTTGCGTTCTTCTTTTTCCAGGCGCATACGGTCATCCTGGTGTTCATCGATCATGGAGTGGAGTTTCCCGTAGAGGAAGACACAGAACGTGGCGATGTTTTTGTAGACCACGACGATTACCTCAACACCGGGAAGAAAGATGGCTGCCACGACAATTGCACAGCCAGCGAGCGCTCCTGTACCGATCGGGCCCAGTACGTTTACAAGGAGTTGCCCGGCCAGCAATCTGCCAAGGAACCCGCCGGACAGATCAAAGATGTTCAGTTTCCTGCATTGATCTGTCCAATGTGTATGACGTAGATCGAGAAGCATGGCCAGGGCTACCAGAAGGACAGCGGCCCAGACAATGCGCGGCCAGACCCGGTCCTCGTTTTTGACGATCAATATCACTCCGAGCGCTAGGAGCAGAAAGGGAATGCTGTAAGCGCTGATGCCGAACGTCATGAAAAGTATGTAGGAAAGCCAGGCTCCCAGTGGGCCTATCAAGTTGAATGGCGGGGAGTTGGGCGGATTGCAGAGGTAGCGGATATCCTTCCAATTGTAGGAGAAGAGGCTGAGTATCACAAAGAGGCAGAGCGCGATGAGCAGAATACCCCATGCCTGTAGCCATCCCTTGTTTGTTGAGTTCTTGCTTGGAGCCATGATTCAACCAAATAAGATGATCCCGTCCGCTTGTTCCCTTTGAACCCTTTCCATGTGCCGGCATTGTTGTCCCGATTGGGACACAAGGGTTTGTGAACTATAGCTACTCCTGCAGGAAACCGCAACAATCTACTACGGTGCCTTCAGGGTAATCTTGACGGTTTCAGGTTCTACTGCTGCATCCACGCCCATGGCGGTCGGGACGTGGACCTTTACGGGCAGGTCGTATTCGCCCGGAATGGCCAGTTGCGAGCAGTCAACAAAGGCCCTGAGCGAATCATCACCTATGTTTTCCAGTGCCGACGCCGGGCCCATGAGGGAGACATTCACAACGGCTGGCTTGATGAACACTTGTGATTCGGAGCCGGATGGCAGCAACGCGGTAACCGGCATTTCCTTCCATTCCCTGTTCGTCGATTTTCTGACGATTGTGACACTTACGGTCACTTCCTGTGGTTTCACATGGGATACGCCGGAATCGGATGGGGTGTCGATCTTGGCGCGCTTCTCAAAGGAGCTGCCTCGCCCTTCGACATCAATGGTTTCGGTGAATACCCAGGGCATTTTTTCAAGACGCCTGACAGGCCCCCATATTGTGACCGTCTTGGGTTCACAGATAGCCGCTTCGACCTGGGCCTCATAGGGTTCCCCTTCATACTTGGCCTTAACAGGCACTTCCTTTTCGCCTTCTGCATCAAGTTCGACCATCACTTCCGAGGGCCGTACCCTTATGACTCTTATGCCACGCGGCACCCCGACAATGTGCTTCGGCTTGATATGCATCTCGCGGGAGCCCGATATTTCGGTGGTTTTGAGTTCACGGACCGCCTTGATGTCATCTTTCTGCTCAATAAGCCTGCTTATGTCTTCACGGGAGCCCCTTACTGTGATCTCTAATTCTGTGACAGCCTGGCCCATGATGGCTACACCCGGCGGCGCATGGATTTCCAGTGGTACATCGTCCAGGTCCCGCTCATTACTTATAATGCCACGTATCGCATACCAGCTGATCGCCGCGAGGAGGAGGGACAGTATTTTCAGTTCCCTGTTATTGAGGATTATCCTTCTTATTTCTTTGAGCCTACTCGGCATCACGCTTCTCCTCTTCCGCACGCTTCTCTGACTTGGCAATCCCCTCAGGGGTAAGATCCAATTGTTCTTTTGCACGTTCCCATGCGCTTTCCGGTTTACTTTCCTTGGAGATCACGGCCGAAAGGAAGCGGCGCAATCGGCTGCCATCAAGATCACGGATTAGCCGTCCACGATAGGCGACGGATATTGTGCCGCTTTCTTCAGATACTATGATCACCACGGCATCCGTTTCCTCTGTGAGTCCTATGCCGGCCCGGTGTCTTGTGCCGAGCGTTTTGCTCAGCTCGGTGCGCTGGGAGAGCGGGAAGAGACAACCTGCAGCCACGATCCTGTTGTTTCTGATGATTACTCCGCCGTCATGCAATGGCGTGTGTGGAAAGAACATGCTGGCGAGCAGTTCGGGAATGACTTTCGTGTCCATGCGAATCCCCGTTTCCTGGATCGCTCTGGTGCCTATTTCTCCCTCGATACCGATCAGTGCCCCGACCTTTCTATCGGCCAGGAATTTGACAGCGTGCAGGACCTGGTCGACCAGCGAATGCTTTCCTGCGGTAGAAGCAAAAACATGTTGCTTGCCCAATTCCGCAAGTGCGCGCCGAATCTCCGGCTGGAAGATGACAAGAAGCGCAACGGCCAAGTATACAGACAAGCTGCGCAGGACCCAGTTCAGTGCATCCAGGTGGAAGACCTGTGTCACACCGATAAGAATTATGATCAGCAATGTCAGGCCGACAAGAACATGTGCACCACGTGTCCCGCGAAAGAAAAGGAACAGGTAGTAGAAGATAACGGTAAGCACAAGGATCTCGATGCAGGCTACCAGCCCGATCGATTGAATTGTATCAAGCCACGACATCTCGTGCTTCTCCCGCAATTGCTGTTAGTACCGCTGCAACGTCTGCCGATTCCGCAACATCGTGAACCCTCATTATGTGGGCGCCTTGCAGGACTGAGTATGCCAGACCTGCAAGGCTTCCTGCAAGTCGTTGGTCAGTTTCGCGCCCTGTTATCTTGCCCAGGAAGCTCTTCCTGGACAATCCCACGACCACGGGTCGGCCTGCTGCGGCCAAGATCTTCAGGTTCGCCAGGAGGGCAAGGTTGTGTTCGAGTGTCTTGCCGAACCCGATCCCAGGATCCACTGCAAGCGTATCACGTTCGAGTCCGGCTTGCACACAAATCTCGATCCTCTCCTTTAAATAGTCGCTGACATCATTGACGACATCGTCATATTGAGGGTCAGCCTGCATTGTGCGCGGCTCGCCCCGCATATGCATCAGGATCACGCCTGCGTCATACCTAGCCGCCACCTTGAGCATTCCGGGGTCCTGGGACAGCGCAGAAACATCGTTGATGATAGAAGCTCCCGCTGCCAGCGCCTTGTCGGCCACCTCGGCCTTCTGTGTATCGATTGAGATCAGGTTGTCGTGCTGGCGGGACAGGGCTTCGATGACCGGCAGGATTCGGGCCAATTCCTGGCTGGGTTTGGTTGGACTGGCGCCGGGCCGGGTAGATTCGCCGCCAATATCGATGATGTCGGCTCCTTGGTCTATCATTTCGAGAGCGCGGTGGACAGCAGCATCGGTGTTGAAATATTCACCGCCATCAGAGAATGAATCCGGTGTCACGTTCACGATGCCCATTATCAGGGCGCGCGACTCAAGCTCCAGTAGCCTATCACGGCATTTCCAGGTGACTGTCCCTTTGCTCATTGTTCCTGATCAGGATCGGTTTCTACGGCATCCTCGTCGGGTGGTGGTGCGCTCTCCGGCTTCTCTTCTTCGTCCGAGTTGACGCCATCAGCTGTGTCCTTCTTTTCCTCTTCTTCTTCTTCGGCATCGATCTTGGCGCGTTCTTTTTCCGAAAGGAGTCGGCCTTCCTTCAGGAGTTCATTGACATCGCGGCCGTCAAGCGTCTCACGTTCAAGCAGCAGTTCCGCGATCATGTCGAGCTTGTCGCGATTCTCGGTCAGGAGATCTGTTGCTCGTTTCTGTGCATTTATGAGCAGTTTGTGGACCTCTTCGTCGATCTTTCGCGCCGTGTCCTCACTAAAATCCTGGGATCGGTTGATCTCTCGACCGAGGAACAGGAGTTCCTCGTGTTGTCCGAATGTCTGGGGCCCGAGTTCTTCGCTCATTCCCCAACTGCAGATCATGAGGCGTGCAAGCTTTGTGGCTTGCTGTAGGTCTGAGCTGGCGCCGGACGTAATTTCGTTAAAAACAAGTTTTTCAGCTACACGGCCGCCCATCAGTCCTGCCAGTGTGCCGAGCAGCTTTGTCTTTCCTTCAAGGTACCTGTCTTTCTCGGGCAGCTGCATCGTTGCGCCGAGATAGGCTGTGCCGCGCGGGATAATTGTTATCTTGTGCAATGGTTCGCTTTCTTCAACGAGTAATGTCACAAGCGCATGACCGGATTCATGGTAGGCAGTGATTTTCTTGTCCTTATCATCCAGGACCCGTGCCTTGCGTTCCCGGCCCCAACGAACTTTGTCACGAGCTTCTTCGAGGTCCGAGATGTCAACAGTTTGCTTATCCTGACGTGCTCCCAGCAATGCCGCTTCATTGAGGAGATTCTCAAGATCGGCTCCAGAGAAGCCAGGGGTACCCCTGGCTATGCGGCGCAGCTTAACCTTGTCGTTCAGCTTGATCTTCTTCGCATGCATCTTGAGAATGGCTTCGCGGCCATCGATTGTTGGAAGATCAATGTTGATTTGCCTGTCGAATCGGCCGGGCCGGAGCAATGCGGGGTCGAGAACATCAGGTCTGTTCGTGGCCGCAAGGATCAGAACACCTTCCTGTGTCTCGAAGCCATCCATTTCGACGAGCAGTGCGTTCAAGGTCTGTTCACGTTCGTCATGGCCGCCACCAATGCCCGAAAACCTGCTGCGTCCGACAGCATCGATTTCGTCGATGAAGATTATGCATGGCGCGTTCTTCTTCCCCTGTTCAAACATATCACGTACGCGTGATGCCCCGACACCAACGAACATCTCGACGAAGTCGGACCCGCTGATGCTGAAGAATGGCACATCTGCTTCACCAGCGATAGCCTTAGCGAGCAATGTCTTGCCTGTGCCCGGAGGACCCAGCAGGAGGATGCCTTTTGGGACACGGCCGCCCAGCCGCTGGAACTTCTTGGGGTCTTTCAGGTACTCGATGATCTCCTGCACTTCTTCCTTGGCCTCCGCGATGCCGGTGACATCCTTGAAGGTCTTTTTATGCTTGTTCCGCGCCAGCATTTTCGCACGACTCTTGCCGAAGCTGAGTGCGCCATGCCCGGCTGCCTTGACTTGTCGCATGAACATGAAGTAGAGCACCGCGAGTATCAGGATTACCGGGATCGCACCCGAAATGATCTGCCACATGATGGGGTTCTGGTGATCATGCCTGAAATTGACCTTATACTTGCGCAGATCCTTCTCCAGTTCGTCGCTCATATGTACGATAACTTTGAACTGGAGATTCTCGCCAGCTTCGACAGTGCCAGGCTTCAGCGTGCCCTCGATGTACTGTGAGCCAGATATTTCATGGACCACCTTGCAGTTATCGATAAGCCCGTTGGTCATGTAGGAAACGAAATCGGGTGAGAAATCGATGGGTTCCGGGCGGTCCTGGGTCTTGTTGTAGAACTGCCACATCAGCAGCATAAGCGTGAGGACGATGAACCACCCGATAATGCCGCGAATTGGCAGTTTCTGGTGATTGGAGTCAAGTTTGTTTTCGGCTGTAGCCGGTTCCTTGTTCTGTTGCTCTTCCAAGTTAGTCTGTCCTTCCAAAATACGATGTTCTTCTGACCCAAGTGAGCAAATACTACCGTGAAAGGCCTGTGCTGGCAACGATTATCGCGTTAGACGAGTTCGACGTTGATTTGTATGGCGACTTCGCCTGGATCCTTCACCTCCCAGCCTCGCGCGATGCGATAGCCGGGCAGCCAGACGATCTCACCTTTGCATTCGAAGATCGGCACGCACGCACGTTGGATGCACGGCAACTTTGCATCTACGAAGATGTCCTGCAATTTCTTCGAGCCCTTCATTCCTAGTGGTCGGATCCTGTCTCCGGGCCGCCAGGAACGCAGCAACAGTTGTTTTCGTCCGAGAGCCTTTGTGCTGAGCGAAGCCTGTGCCGGAAACGTTGCCGGTCCCCTGGGTTTCCCTTTCGCAATTCCCGGCGCTCTTGAGGTGATCACGCGGAGCCCTATATCTGCCATGATCGTTTCGCCGGGGATACGGATTATCTGTTCGAAAGGCGGTACAGGTGAGCTTGACGTAGATGGTCTGATATGGAGGAGCCCGTATTCCTTATTGAGGACCCACGCGCCACTGACGGTGACGGTGCCTGTGCCGCGCCGCGCGGCGGCCAGGGCATTGATCTGTTCGATAGTGTCAAAGCTGATAGAATCCGATGGTACGCCATTTGCCACCAGCCATTGCAGGAGAACGCGCCGTCTCGCTGCTTTTGGGTAGCAGAGGAACATGCCGAGCATGAGCCCATCGGGTTGTTCGCATTCTGTTACTAGATCATTGGTCAGATGATCGAGCCATTCATCCTCCGCCTGCAGAACGTCGGCAGTACGTGTGAGCGCGGATTTGAGTTTAGGGTTCAGATTCTTCTGCAGCAGGGGTAATATCTCGTGGCGCACGCGATTGCGCAGGAAAGAAAGATCCTTGTTCGATCTGTCTTCACGCCATAACTGCTTTCTGTTCTTCAGGAAAGCGATCACCTCGGCCCTTGTGACATCGAGCATGGGCCGCGTGATCCGGAGGCCGTTCAGGGCTGTTTCGTGCGAGATGCCGGCCAGGCCACGTGCGCCTGCGCCACGGCAGAGCTTCAGCAGGATCGTTTCCGCCTGATCATCGGCATTGTGTGCTGTTACGGCAAGATCGGCCCCGCATTTCTTGGCCTGCTTCGCAAAGAAGGTATAGCGTGCTTCGCGTGCTGCCATCTCCAGTGAGATCCCTTTTCGGCGGGCCAGGGCCGGGACGTTGGTCTTCCCTGAAACGAAAGGAATTTTCAGTTTGCGGGTTAGCTTGTGGACGAATTCCAGGTCGGAATCGGCATCTTTACCACGTATCCCATGGTGGAGATGGGCGGCAGTGAGTTTGAAGCCGATCTTCGGGGTCAGCTCCTTGAGCATGAGCAACAGCGCTACCGAATCAGCGCCACCGGAGACACCGATAAGGACGTGCTGTCCCGGCAGGATGAGAGCATTCTCTTCTATGGATTGTTCTATTTGTTTGATCATTGGGCTGCGTTGATCGGTTGCGCGCTTGGAGTCGCTTCTTTTTCCTCACTCGTAAGACGGCGCCCCTTTCGAGCTGCGCAACCCCAACCGTCAAACGTTCTCAAGCCGAAGGCAATTCCAGCTTCTCTATACCATTCATATAAGGAACAAGAACTGCCGGCAGCTTAACGGTCCCGTCTGCTTGCTGTCCATTCTCCAGGATGGCTACTATTAGGCGGGGCAGGGCGACACCCGATCCGTTAAGGGTGTGAACGAAATCGACCTTCTTGTCTTCGCGCCGATAGCGGATTCCTGCGCGTCGTGCCTGGAACGCTTCGCAGTTACTGCAGGACGAGACTTCGAGCCAGTCGTTCTGGCCCGGCGACCAAAGCTCGACGTCGTAGCACTTCGCAGCAGCGAAGCTCATATCGCCGGTGCAGAGCTCGAGTACGCGGTAGTTTAGTTCGAGTCGTTCGACAACGGTGAGCGCATTCTTGAGCAGGCTTTCAAGTTCGTCGTAAGAGCTGTCCGGATGAACGATCTTGACCAGTTCGACTTTTTCGAATTGGTGTAAGCGGAGCATGCCGCGCGTTGTCTTGCCTGCCGCGCCTGCTTCACGTCTGAAGCATTGTGTGTGCGCCATGAGGTAGAGGGGCATGGGGCGGTCGATGATTTCTTCGCGGAAGATGTTGACCAGTGGGACCTCGCCGGTAGGGATCAGGTAAAGATCATCACCGGGTAGCTTATACATATCATCGTCAAGTTTCGGGAGTTGGCCGGTGCCTGTCATTGCTTTGCTGCCGCAGAGGATTGGCGTCGAGATCTCTGTATAGCCGTGTTCCTCGCGGTGCAGGTCGAGCATGAACTGGACGAGCGCGCGCTGGAGTCGTGCTCCGAGCCCTGTAAGCAGCGGGAAGCCCGAGCCGGCCATACGTGTAGCGCGCTGAAAATCGAACAGGCAAAGGTGTTCGCCGATTTCGATATGTGTGCGTGGCTTGAAGTCGAATGTCTTCTTCTCGCCATGTTCGCAGACTGGTACGTTGCCCGACTCGTCGGCGCCGCGCGGTGTGCTGCTGTGCGGCAGGTTCGGGATGCGGATCAGCAGTTCGCGGAGATCCTGGTCGACTTGCTTGATCTCCCCGTCGATCTTGTCGATCTGGTTGCCTAGGTCGCGGACAGACGCCTGTGTATCGGTGGTGTCTTTGCCCTGTTTCTTGAGGGCACCGATTTCTTTTGAGGCCTTGTTGCGCTTGCTCTTCAGTTCCTCAACATTCGTGAGCATGGCGCGACGGCTCGCGTCGAGTTCGAGGAGTCTGTCGACAACAGAGTTGTCCTCTGCGCGGGCGGCAATGCCTGCGCGGATAGCGTCCGGGTCTTCTCTGATCTGCTTAATGTCGAGCATGGTCGGATGGTACATCAAGCCCCGAGCCATTGCAATGGCGGATGGGGCTTATGGGACGTACTAGACCTATGGGATATGGTGTCTGAGCGGGTCCTCAGCATTGTCGGATCGCCGTATTCTGCACATTGGTCTCATTCTGTCAGCTTTTCGAAGCGCCGGCAATGATCATGCCCAGCCACACGGCGCCGACGCCGCAAAGGACACTGAGCATTGCATTCGCGATGGCGATTTGCCAGAGCCCGCGCCGCAGGCACCAGACCGTTTCAAGTCCGAAGGCAGAGAAGGTGGTGAATCCGCCGAGGAGACCGGTGATCAACAGAAGCTCCAACTCGCGGCTTAACAAGTGGTGCTTCTCTGCAAGCCCGCCGAGGATGCCTATTGCGAGGCAGCCGACGATGTTCACAACGAACGTAGAGAGCGGGAATTTCCACGCGGTGGTATGATGCAGCACCAGTCCCCCGAGCTTGTATCGTAGAACAGCGCCAACTGCCCCGCCTATCGCAACCATGAGCATTCTGAACATGGCGGCACTGTAGTGGGGAGAGGGGTGATTTGGCAAGACAGGTTTCAGGTGTCAGTGTTCAGGGAAGAATCTCTCTTTTCTCTACTATAGGGTCTATTGGCCCTGTTATGAAGAAGACATCGAACACCCAACGCGCTCGACTTCCAACATCCGAGTAAGGAGCTTGCGGCATTACCCACCAGCATATCTCCCGCTTCCTGCTTCGCCCTCGCTGCGCTCTTGGCTGCGAAGGACACGTTGCAGTGACCCAACATGGCGGAAGAGAGGCTGAAGACTGTAGGCCGTAGACTGAAGGAAGAACCATTAGGATCATTCATTACTGTTTCTACCGCTTTGCGTCGTGCATTCCGGGCAGAGCGACCAGCGCAAACGATTATGAGCCGGGAGGGAAGAGGAAGAAGAAAGAGACAGCCCAGGTGAGGTAGATGAGGAGGAGAACGAGGCCCTTGCGCTTGGTCAGCCGGAACTTCACCCAAACCATTCCCAGCATCGCGATTACCAGCACAAACATCGACGGGAACATGAAGTAGAACTCATTTGTCCCGATCGCAAGCGCATTTACAATCGCCGAAGCACCGGCCACCCAACAGACATTCATGATGTTCGCGCCCAGGATATTGCCCACGGCAATGGCGCCTTCCTGTTTCCTTGCAGCGGAAATACAGGTGGCAACTTCCGGCACTGAGGTGCCGAACGCAACCAGTGTCACGGCAATGACTGCGCGCGGGATATTGAACGAAAGCGCGATCGTTTCGGCACAGACAACGATAAACTTACTGGAGAGAAGGATCCCCAGCAGGGCTATGGCGAACATGGCAGCGAGCTTTCCTGGCCAGGCTGCTTCCTTGCCTTTGTCGGCTTCCCTGGATTCCTCTTCGGTAGGGCCGCCCCGGTACTGTCTGAAAAGGAAGATGATGTATGCGAAGAAGAGAGCCACCAGTGTCGCGCCTTCCCACCGGCTGAGGGTATGGTCAGGGAATACTAGGATTGAGAATGCCACGACTACTATAATAAGGAATAGTCCTGAGATCTTGAGCTCCTTGGGCTTTACGACAATTGCTGAAGCAGCGACCAGTCCTGCCAGACCCATGGCCAATCCGCTGTTGCAGATTACTGATCCAACAGCATTTCCCATCGCCATTTCCGGGTTGTCGCCGAAAGCCGCGATAAGCGAAACCGACAGCTCAGGTGCAGTGGTAGCAAGAGATACGAGTACCACGCCGATGATCAATTTGGGAATCTTGAACCGTTCGGCGAGCCCCACGGAACTATCGACAAAGACATCGGCACATTTGGCGAGAACGATGAATGCGCAAATGAGCACAGCCCATGCCATCAAAACACTGTCAGAAATGTATGCGTTGCTCGCAGCGAAGATATTCATGCTTCTTTCCGCCTATTGCAGGCAAGTTTCCCAGAAAACCTCTCTTAAGCCAATTCCTTTTCTGGCGGTTGTCGTCGTCGCTGTCCGGTTGTGTCCGAAAGACTCCTGCAGGTCATTACGAGCCAAACCTTGAGTGCCCTCTGAGTTTCTTGACTGGCACTTGACATTCACGCCTTTCTGTGGCGCAATGTTCGCGGAAGCGGAACGAAGATTCTTCTTCCGTGAACCCAGTATTAGAGGGTCTTTGATGGCTGCGAAGCGTTTACATGCCAGCACAATGCTGATTGATATTTCGCCGTGCCTGCCAACGGACGGCAGCGCTGCCAAGCCAATTGTTGTCGACAAGCAGGCCAAGCGCATAACCGCCAGATCGTTGGCAGTCGATCATTACAAGAAGAAGATGCTCGGCCCCACAAAAACAGCCGATTTCAAGGAGTTGTTCCAGGGCGTCTATGACGCAGCCTTCATCACGGATCTAGAGGGTTATATCAACGATGCCAATGTGAGGGCCACCCTCTTTTTCGAACGCACCAAGAAAGAGCTCCGGAACAAGAATATCTCCGATATTATTATTGGGCTGAACCCGTCCATGCTGGAGACGATTTCACGGAACCTGGAGAATGACCAATTCACACTGATTCAGGCACACTGTGCGCGAAAGGATGCCACGCTTTTTTCGGCGGAGATTTCATCCAGCCGCATTAGCCTGGCCAATGCCGAGTACCTTTGTTTCTTCATCCGCGATGTCACTGCACGCCGTAACGCAGAAGAAGCGTTGCAATGCGCACACCATGAACTTGAATGTGAGGTCGCGGAGCACACGAAGGCAAATGAGAACCTGCACCTCGAAATAGCTGAGCGTACTCGCATCGAGGAAGAGCTCAAGCATGCAATCGTACAGTTGAAGGAGCACGACAAAGCGCGCATGCAATTCGTCTCCAATGTCTCTCATGAATTCAGAACTCCTCTCACCTCCATTAGTTATATGGCCGACAATATGCTCAAGGGGGTTGTCGGGGATATTCCGGATCGTGCTCTTGAGTACCTGCACATGGTTAAAGAGGATTGCCAGCGCCTGACCCGCGCTGTTGAGGATATCCTGGATATGAGCAGGCTTGATGCAGATACTCTTACTTTGAGCCTTGTGCGATTGCCTTTTGCCCGTTTCATAAGGCGTGTTGTTAACGGGCTGAAGATCCAGGCCATGGCGCAGCATCAGGAACTGGTTGTTCATCTTCCAGATGGCGCGGGTTTCGTCGAGTGCGATCCCAAGAAGATGGAACGTATTGCATATAATGTAATCAAGAACGCTATCCAGTATACGCCTCAGAACGGCACCGTAGAGATCCGGCTCTGCGCGAATCCGGATGTGCCGAACTTTCTCTTTCTCGAGGTCGAGGACAATGGGATCGGGATCGAGCCAGAATACCTGGACAGGGTCACTGAGCGTTATTTCAGGGTCGGCGAATATGTCAGCGGCACGGGGCTTGGGCTGGCAATATGCAAAGAACTGCTGGAACGTCACGGGGGCGGCATCGAGCTGAAGAGCCCGCCACCGAACAGAACCAAGGGAACATTGGTGTCGATCTGCGTGCCGCTCGTTCCGCCATCGAACCTGCTCGTAGTTTCCGATGAGAGTTCGGTTAAAGACGAGCTTGTCAATCAATTCGCGGGGCAGGGCTACCAGGTTTATGTGGCCGATAACGGAGATGAGGCCCTGGCTATATTGCCCAACATAGTCATGGATGCCATTTGTCTCGACTGGAGCAGGCCCGGAATGGATGGCGGGGTCCTGGTCGCCAAACTTAAGAGCAATTCTGACTTGAGTCAGATTCCGCTTGTTGCCATAACAGGTGATAGTGCAGAGGGCGTCAAGCAGGAGATCCTTGACGGCATGGGTATACCCGCCCTGGGTGTGCCCTGGCAGCAGGACAATCTCCTCGACCAGGTCGAGGAGATTGTGATGAAGACAAAACATCATATGAAGAAGTAGGTGGAACGTTAGAGGAGAATACAATGAGTGATGAGAAGAAAGATCGTATTCTGCTGGTCGATGACGAGAAGCACCTCTTGATTTCGCTCGAGGATTTCCTTGTCTTTGACAACTTCGACGTCACTGTTGCGCAGAGCGGTGAGGAAGCCCTCGAGCAACTGAAAACCATTACGCCAGACCTTATCGTGCTTGATATCAGTATGCCCGGCATGGGTGGGCTCGGATTCCTGCGGCGTATATCATCTTCCGACGGCAAGCCGAAGTATCCCGTACTCGTCCTGACTGCTCGCTCGGCAATGGAGAAGTTCTTCGATACCATTGATGTTGATGGATTCATAGGCAAGCCCTGCCAGGAAGATGAACTGGCTCGGAAGATCCGCGAAATATTGTCACGCAGAAAAGCCGTGGCTGCGAAGAAGGAGCGAACAACGAAGAAGCTCCTGCTTGCAGAGGATGATGCAGCAGTTTCTGCGCAGATCAGTAAGGCTGCAGCTGAATCCGGGTATGACATTGAGATAGTCGAGAGCGGACCCGAAGTTCTTGAGAAGGCGGCTGCCGAGAAACCCGATGTCATCATTGTGAAAGAAGTTTTGCCCCGCTTGAATGGTAGCGCTGTTGCCGGACTGGTAGCCGTGATGCCCAGCATCAGCGCTATCCCAGTTGTTCTCTACGACGAAACATTGTCGGAACAGGAAGAAGTAAAAGAGCGTTACGGCAATGTGAAATGCATTAAGAAGGTTCTGCTCTCTAACGACGCTTCCGCGATTATGGGCGCGGTCAAAGCACTTGAGTAGTAGCTCGCACCCCAATGGCCACTTCATCAAAAAAGATCATTACGCCGGACCAGTTTGTTGAACAGCAGGACGGGCGGACCGTGGCAGTTGTTGCCGGCTCCTTTGATCTTCTGCAGCCGGGCAACCTGAAAGCTGTTAGGACTGCGGCACTGCATGCCGATCTTGTGTGTGTGATTGTTGAGCCTGATGAATCTGTAAGCGGGCATACTGGAAACGGGCGGCCGCGGCATACTGTTGATGAGCGGATGGAATGTGTGGCCCATCTGCGCGACGCGGCGTTGGTCATTGAGGGAGCTCCGGGTTCCGAACTGTTCGCTCAGCTTGCGCCCTACACTTTTGTGCACTGCAAAGAATTGCGAGATGCCGATCCATGCTTCGAGCCAGCGCAGGCGCATGCTGATGCGGTTGTTGAAGTGGGGCTTGTTGAAGGTTGCTCTACTGAGATGATTCTTCAGTCGCTGCGAGCGGGCCATACGCCGATCAGTGCAGACATTGCTCCGCCGGTGCAGGCGGCGGAACATGCCCGTCCATTGATCACCGTTAACGGGTGTTTCGACATCTTGCATATCGGGCATTTGCGATTCCTCGAACAGGCTGCGGGGCAGGGCAGGGAGCTTGTTGTGTTGATCAATGACGATGAATCTGTCCGGGCCTACAAGGGTGACAAGCGCCCGATCTTCTCTCTTCCGCTACGCAGCAATGCGCTTGCCATGCTCGAGACTGTAGCGGGTGTCCGTCCGTTCAGTGGTGATGATCCTCTGGAATTGATTAAGGAGCTTCGGCCCGAGATTCATGTCAAAGGCGGTAGCTACGAAGCGGATCGCGTAAAGCAGGAGAAAGAACTCGTGGAGAGTTGGGGCGGCAAGCTGATGACATGCGAAATTGTCGAAGGTCGCAGTACGTCGAACACCATCGAGGCGTTGATGAAATGAGAAGGGCCTTTCCTTGCTGAACACTGCTTGGCCTTCGTAGCAACGAGTGTAGCGAGCGCGAAGCAGGGAAATCCTGGAGCTGCTGGCTACAGTTCCACAACCAGCCCGTCGAACGACGGTTTGATGCCGTCTGGCAGTGTGCGGCACAACTCCTCATGATCGAGATCGTGGCACATGTGGATGACAAATGAGCGTTTTGCAGCGATTCGCTGAAGAAGCCCGATGCTGTCCTCAAGCGTTAGATGGGTCCGATGCGGCTTGTGTCTCAGTGCGTCGAGAACCATGACATCGACACCGCTGAGTTTTTCGACCACTTCATCGGGCATCGCGCCGCAATCAGGAACATAGCCGAAGGTTTGATCACCATGTCGAAAAAGGAATCCGAGCGCGAATCCAGGCCCATGTTCAACGCGTAATGGCTCAATATTGATGTTGCCAAGTTTGAACGGTCCTGTGATCTCGCAGAATTCGATCTGGGGTCGATAAAGGCCCGGCACCTTCTCGGTACCGACATAATCGAAGATTCGCAGCAGGTCGGCAATCGATTCTCTGGAGCCGTAAGCAGGGATCACGCTTTGCTGGATAGTGTTGAACCTGCGGATATCATCGAACCCGAAGATGTGGTCGGCATGTGTGTGTGTGAATAATACGGCATCCACGCGCCTGATGTTGTGTGTGAGCGCCTGCTCCCTAAAATCGGGCGGGGTATCGATCAGGATGTTGAAATGATCGGATTCGAGGAAGAGCCCCGTACGAAGTCGCCTGTTGCGGGGATCTTCAGAGCGGCAGACGGGACAGTCGCACCCGATTACGGGAATACCGATTGATGTTCCCGTGCCGAGAAAAGTTGCCTTCATGACTGCTCTCTAATCGGAATCACATTCCGTTAGCAGCGGCAGCCGCCAACCGTGCAAGGATAGGGGCCAGTACCAGCGAAACAACACTCATTAATTTGATAAGAATGTTGAGCGAGGGACCGGCGGTGTCCTTGAAAGGATCGCCGACTGTGTCGCCAGTCACCGCTGCCTTGTGCGCTTCTGAGCCCTTGCCGCCAAGTGCACCACTTTCGATATATTTCTTGGCATTGTCCCATGCGCCGCCTGCGTTGGACATGAAGAGCGCCATCATAACGCCGGATACTGTAACACCGGCCAACACGCCGCCGAGCATCTCCGCGCCTTCCCTGTAACCAAGGAAGTAACCACCGCCGATTCCTACGACGACCGGTGTGAGTATGGCGATTAGACCAGGAACGATCATTTCCTTAATAGCTGCTGCCGTGGAAATGTCAACGCACTTGGCGTAGTCGGCTTTGCCTGTGCCTGCCAGCAGGCCGGGGATTTCCTTGAACTGACGACGGACCTCAGCGATCATCGCAAAAGCTGCGCGTCCAACTGCGCCCATCGCGAATGATGAGAACAGGAAGGGAAGCATTGCACCGAGGAACAGGCCAGCCATGATGGTCGGCTTCGTTACATCGATCGTCTCAATGCCAACAGTCGTGCGGAACGCTGCGAACAGAGCCAATGCGGTAAGCGCGGCTGAGCCGATGGCAAACCCTTTGCCGATAGCTGCCGTCGTGTTGCCAACTGCATCGAGCTTGTCGGTGCGCTTGCGCACTTCGGGTTCCAGTTTCGCCATCTCGGCCAGGCCGCCTGCGTTATCCGCGATTGGACCATAGGCATCAACTGCGAGCTGGATGCCGGTGGTTGCCAGCATGCCAAGCGCTGCGATCGCTATGCCGTAGAGACCGGCAAAGTGATAAGCAACCATGATGGCCGCACCAATGCAGATCACCGGAAGTGCAGTGGAAAGCATTCCAGTGCCGAGCCCTGCAATGATGCAGGTACCGGCGCCAGTTTCTGCTGCCTTGGCAATCTTACGTACCGGACCACGATTCTCCGCCGTGTAGTATTCCGTCAACATACCGATTGCAATACCAGCAGCAAGGCCAGCGATCGTTGCCCAGAAGATACCGATGGCCTGATAGGTCACACCGGCATACTCAAATGTTGCGGGTGCAAGTTTCAGGACGAGGGGATAAGTCAACAGCGCCATTACGATTCCTGCGCCGAACGTTCCTACGTTCAATGCGGCCTGTGGGCTGCCACCTTCTTTCACTTTAACGAAGAAAGTGCCGAATATGGAAACGATGATTCCAGCGCCTGCTATGACGAGCGGGAGGACCACAAGTTCTACTGAGCCGGCGGCGGCGCCGAGCACCATTGAACCTACTATCGAACCAACATACGATTCGAAGAGGTCAGCGCCCATGCCTGCAACATCACCCACGTTATCGCCAACGTTGTCAGCGATGGTGGCCGGGTTGCGGGGATCATCCTCAGGGATGCCGGCTTCAACTTTGCCGACGAGGTCTGCGCCAACGTCTGCGGCCTTCGTATAGATGCCACCACCAACACGTGCGAAGAGTGCGATTGATGATGCACCCATGGCAAAACCATTGACGATCGGAAGAACGGTGCTCTGAAGGACTTCAATCGATGTACCGTTAGGAATTATGCGGGTGTAGACAAGGAGAAGAGTGGCCAAGCCAACTATTCCGAGTCCGACCACGCACATTCCCATCACCGCGCCACCTGAGAAAGCAACGAGGAGCGCCTTGGAAAGGCCGGAGCGTGCGCCCTGGGTTGTGCGCATATTGGCTGCCGTTGCAACGCGCATACCGAAGAAGCCGGCAATACCCGAGCAGACCGCACCAACAACAAAAGAAACTGCAACCAGCCTAACCCATGATGAGTTGCCCCAGGCAAGGAGGGCGGCGACTGCGATGACAAATATGCCAAGTACTTTGTACTCGCGAGAAAGAAAAGCCATAGAGCCATCACGGATTGCGGCGCCGATTTCCTTCATTTTATCTGTGCCCGCGTCCTGTTTGTTGACCCATGCTGATTTCCATACGGCGAAGACAAGGGCCGCAACACCTGCGGCGAGTGAGCCAAGTATCAGATCAGTTCTCATCGTTTCCTCCCTTATTAAGTGAATCTTGAGATATGCGAAAAAATTAACCAAGAGGGGCACATTTGCCCTCCGGGGGATCGCATATGGCCGGAAGCCTATCCTATCAGCCCTATCTCAATCAATCCCAAAGGCGGGGAAATCACGCAATATCCTTGCTTGCTGGCCAATTTGAAAAAAGCCAAAACTTTGTGTTGCAAAGTACTTTGCGATGGGATACGATCTGGATGAGATGATAGCTAATCATATACATGATGCGCTGGCACAGGTCAGAAAAGTCCAGGAATACGTGCTCGAAAAGAGGTTTTTCAAAGGCTATTCGGGTCCGGCACGCATCATTTCAGGACTCGGAGCATTAGCTGGCGCAGCCGTCCTGGACTCTGGCGAAGTGCCTGCAATACCGAACGCACACCTGATCGGGTGGGGTATCATCCTCACCCTTGCGCTCGTTCTTAACTACGGAGCACTCGCATACTGGTTCCTCTTCAATCCTGTCGTGCAGCGCGATTTCCGACAGGCGAAACCTGCCATTGATGCCATCCCCGCTCTTGTAGTAGGGGCCGTGCTGAGCGTGGCTGTTATCCTTGCGGGGCAATACGACCTTCTTTTAGGAATCTGGATGTGCCTGTATGGACTTGCCCAGGTGGCGTACCGGCTCTCACTGCCACGGCCTATCTACATTATTGGGCTTGGTTACATTCTCTTTGGCGCATTCTGTCTCGCCACGCAGGTCTCTTTTCTCAATCCCTGGCCGATGGGAATAGCGTTCTGTGCCGGCGAAACCATCGGAGGCATAGTCCTGCACGGTTCGAATCGATTTGAAAAACAATTCAACAAGAAATGAAGGGCGAAGATCATGAAACGCAAAGAAGATAATCAGAATCCATATGAAGCGCTTGAGAAGATATTCCATGAACCAAATAGACTCTCGATCATGTCAGCGCTCTGCGGAGCGCAGGAAGGACTTTCCTTCACGGAATTGAAAGAGCAGTGCAACCTGACCGACGGCAATCTGAACCGCCATCTCAAGGTCCTCGAGGAAGCGAAGGTGATTAAGATAAGGAAATCATTTGTCGATTCGAAACCGCGAACGACCGTTGGCCTCTCAGACAAAGGACTGGATCGCTTCAGTGAATACCTCAGCGCTCTCTCCGAAGTTCTGAAGGGTGCCGCCGCTGCAATGCCAGCGGAGAAGAAGAAAGACCTCACCGCATTTTTGACTAGGGCAGTGAAAGCTTAAGGAACCCAATCATGACATCACGAGATATTTGTTGCTTGATGGCTTTGCGAAACAAAGCACTTTGTGGGTAGCCGCAAAAGGAGGGTGCGATGCAGGACGAGGATTATGTTGAGAAGATACGCGGAACGATGAAAGAGGCCGGGGATTGTTTTGCAGCAAAGCCGCCATCGATACCTCCGAGTGACAAGAAGGGCTTCGAGAGCAATTTCGAGCCGATGGAAAAAGGCACGGCGACCACCTCAGTAATCGAGGAAATCCTCAAGCGTCCTGCACGCGTGATCTACGAGATCATCAAGGGCAACTCGCGGGGAGTCTGTGCCTCATTGCTTCTGATCATATCGCTTTGCATGATCGGCTATGGTGTGGTGATGGGATTCTTTTCAGGGGGACACCAGCTATGGATGGCACCCTTGAAGGTGACCATCGGGCTCTACGCGAGTGCACTCATATGCCTGCCGAGCCTGTACATCTTCTCCTGCATTTGCGGAGGCGATCAGTCATTCTCGCAGGTCTGGAATCTGCTCCTGGCGACGCTTGCGCTCAGCTCGTTGTTGTTGATCGGGTTTGCGCCGGTCGCATGGATCTTCTCGCAATCGACCGATACCATCGGCTTCATGGGATTCACGCACCTGCTTTTCTGGCTGGTCGGCATGGGCTTCGGGTTGGAGCTCCTCAAGAAAGCATTTCTGCTCCTCAACAAGCGCAGCCTGAAACTTGTCAGGTTGTGGAGCATCATCTTTGTGCTGGTAGCCCTGCAGATGTGCACTGTGCTCCGTCCGCTTATTGGTGAGTACGATGGGTTCAGATTGCAGGGGAAGAAATCATTCATTACGCACATATTCAGAAGTTTCGAATGATAAGTATTCTACAGAGCTGGACTGATTACGGGCCCGGCCCTATCTGTCGCATGGACGATCGGCTGCTTCAGGGGATCAAGTCTGAAAATCAGATTCGATCGATTATCACGGGATGCTGTCTTGCGATCGCTGCCGGGACCATCCCGTATGGAGCTGTCTTTGGTATCTGGCGCTCGGCGAGGCAAGCCTGCTATTCATTACTGAAGATGCCGCTCCTTATAGTCGCGGTCGTGATCGTAAGCACGCTTATCAATTACATGTTGGCAAGAGTTATGGGCGCGGACCTTTCCATGAAGAAAGTGCTTGTGGCGATGCTGGTAGCATTTGCGATCACATCCATGCTTCTTGGTGGGTTGAGTCCGGTGGCGCTGTTCGTAGTGACACAGGTGCCGGATCACACGGCGCCATCAGCGATGATTGTCTATAGGACATTACTCACCCTGCATGCCGGAGTAATTGGCGCCTGCGGCATTGTGGGGAACGTTCGATTATACAAGCTGCTGGGATTGTTGACAGGTTCGCGCGCTCTCGCAGGGCGAGTGTTGGCGGCGTGGATACTGGTGTCCGGGTTCGCCGGTTGCCAACTCTCATGGCTGATGAGTCCATACCTGGCGCGCCCGGATATGCCGGTCCCGTTCTTTAACCCGAACGCATTTAGCAGTAACTTCTATGAATACTTGTGGCGCGCATGGTGTGGCGCTCTCGGTTAATCTCATGCAAGATGGAGACGGCGGCATGCCGCGATGAAGCCATGTCTGAGCGTAGTCGGGTCCCCGCGAGTAAGACAAATAGGTTGATCTATTATAAAGAAAGAAGGAGGGAAGAAATGAAAGCAGTAATAGGTTTCTTGTACGTGTTGGGGGCGGCGTTGTTCTCGGCATTGCTGGGTTCGATCTTTGGAGTTGTACTCGCATTGATCTCACCGGAATTCGCCAGTGAGTGCCTGTTCACCGGCGCAACTAAGATCGTGCGATATGCAGCCGCAACGGGCCTGCTCGCAGGGTTGTTGATCGGGGCGGGGGTCATGTGTTTCTGCATGCTCGTGACTGCAATCAGTACCAGGTGGGCGAAGAAGAAAAGCAAAGATGACTAATTCATGTCCTGTTTCATGTCGTTGACAGAGGGTTTGCTATGAGTGGAAGAGTCAGACGAGCTCTATGGCTCGGTATCTCACTCGCGATGCTGATCGGATTGCCGCTCATCGGGGTCTGGATCAAGGGGGTGTCGATCTCGAAATATGCCGAGTTTCCGCCTTTGACCTGGTACGTGCCCCATGCGGATTTCTCCTGGATCCATTTCGTTGCGCTCGCGGTCATGCTGCTGGCGGTAATTTTGCCATTCGATATACGAGTCTACAAATGGCGGAAGAACATTGATCCGGGCAGCTCATTGAAGATTGCGTTTCCCTGGTGGGGCTGGCTTGGCCTGGTGCTCATAGTCACGACCTGGCTGCTCGCGTGGAACAGGTTCACATGGTTCGCCCCGTTCCAGCAGTTCACGTTTAGTCCGATCTGGTTCGGCTATGTCTTGGTAATCAACGGCCTGACGCTCCGGCGTACAGGACGCTGTATGCTAAAGGATCGCCCAAAATATTTCATATTGCTCTTCCTGTTCAGCGCCGTGTTCTGGTGGTTCTTCGAATATCTCAATCGATTCGTACAGAACTGGTACTACGAAGGCATACAGGACCTGTCATCACTCCAATACTTCCTTTTCGCGACACTCCCGTTTTCTACAGTCCTGCCGGCGGTGATGGGGACATACGAACTGCTCGACTCCTATCCGCGTATCGGGGCCGGACTGGACGATTTTGCAAGGATCGAAGCTCGGGATCCACGCACGCTGGCATGGCCGATACTTAGCATCTCTGCTGGAGGTCTTGCGTTGATCGGGCTGTACCCGAGTTATCTATTTCCCCTGCTCTGGCTTTCGCCGCTATGCATCATGACCGCGCTCAGATGCATCTGCGGTGAAGCCACGATCTTTGCGCGGATCAGTAAAGGGAAGTGGCGTAAGCTCTACCTTCTTGCCATGGCAGCCCTGATCTGCGGGTTCTTGTGGGAGATGTGGAACTTCTTCAGTGTCGCGAAATGGATCTACGAAGTACCGTTCGTGCACAAGCTCACATTGTTCGAAATGCCGATACTCGGTTATGCCGGCTACCTGCCGTTTGGATTGGAATGCGCGGTGATCGCAGAATTGGTATGCGATGCTTTTTGCAAAAAAACAGGAATGGCGAAAACTCTACGGCCTGCCGATGCAAAGAAAGAGAGCTTTTCGGAGAGGGCACATCGGATTGGGAAAGGGCTGTTGGCGTTGGGGATTGCTACGGCCATCTGGTTGCCCAGCCTTCACATCTTCTTCAAGCAGGATGTGTATGAGTACTTTGGAGGAAAGAACATCCCGCCCAAAGCGCATGCGCTCGCATCGAGACATATCGAGCTATGGTCGAATCCATCACTGCGCAAGGAGGAGATAACCAGGATGCGGGCGAGCAATGCTGAGTGGGATTTCATGGGGCGGACCTTCCTCGTTCTGTCGTTGAGCAACATGGCGTTGCGTGAGCCGTCATCAAAAGGCGTCTACCTCGATATTATGGACTCAATAATCGACGAGACCATTCGCCTTGAGAAGGAGCATGGTATCTATTACTTCCTCCTGGACTACGCAAGGACGGGCAATTTCGTTGCAAAACCCGGCCGAAGCATCTTTCAAGACGGCGAGATTGCATTGATGCTGGCGGCGCGCAGACTTGTCGAAGAGAAGTCGGAATACAAGCCGCTCCTCCAGGAACGGGTTGAGCTCATGGTGAAATGTATGAAGCAAAGTCCTGTGTTCTCAGGTGAGAGCTATCCCAACGAATGCTGGGTCTTCTGCAATTCCATAGCACTGGCAGCCATCAAGGCTTCAGATGCTCTCGATGGGCTTGATCACAGCGAGTTCCTGGACGAATGGATCAAGGCGGCAAAACAGGAACTGGTACATTCAGATACGGGTTTGCTCATCTCCAGTTATGGGTTCGATGGGACACCGTTCGATGGGCCCGAAGGATCATCTATCTGGCTGGCAGCTCATTGCCTGCAACTCGTTGACGGAGAATTTGCCGAAGATCAGTACCGGCGTGCGAAGAAAGAACTTGGCAAGACGTTGTTCGGCTGTGGCTATGCAAAGGAATGGCCTGAATCATGGCGCAGCCCGGTGGATATTGATTCGGGTCCTGTAATACCTATTGTAGAGATAAGTGCCGGTTCTAGTGGATTGGCCTTCGTTGGTGCGAGTGCTTTTGGTGATTTCTCGTATCTCCAGGATCTGCTCACATCCCTGGAGTTTGGCGGGTTCCCGATCGAAAAGAAGGGGCAACTTCGCTATTGCGCGAGTAATCAGGTTGGCGACGCGGTTATGCTCTACGCAATGGTGATGGGGCCATTGTGGGATCTTATCGAGCGCAGGTGCGATGGTGATCTGAGTTCAAGGGGGGCGAGATGAAGACGGGCAGAAGCAAGTTTATGTCGACAGGTGGCCTTCTCGGTCGTGCTGTGCTACTGGTGTTGTTCCTTGTCCTGTGCGACCTGTTCGGGCTCAGGAATTACACGAGCATCCTCTGCGGCACCGTAGGTGCGGCAGGATCAGGGCAGTATCTGTCGGCTATATTAGGCCTTACCTATGTCGTCGCGTATCTCGGCGGCATTGTTCTTGCCCCCATCTTTGTCATCGCAGGAAGCTTGCTGTGGATTGAGGGGTTACGGCGGAAAATGTGAATGATCAAGAAAAGCACATGTGGTAAGAGCCCTGTTCCGTTGGGTCTGCGCCTGCGCCTTGGCGCTCTCAGATTCATGGTCGGGATTCTCTTGTTTGTCATAGGTTCCTGCTTGCTCCCACGCTTCTGGGCACGTCGCGACGCAGGCAAATGGTATGACGGCAAACTGGAACTACATCGAGCGCTCGGAAATGGCGTAGCGGAATGGTTGCTGACCGATCTTTCCAGAAACGATTTCACGACGGGGTCATCCCAATTCAATGGCGAGTGGTTGTTCGGCACCTACACGATGGCGGCAATGGGGTATGGCCAGACTGCTCTAGCGCACCCTGAATTACGTGAGAAACATGAGCGACTGATGGACGCCTGTATTGAGCGATTACTTTCTGAAGAGGTCAGGAAGTTCGATAGAGAGATGTGGGGTGATGATCCGATCGACTCGCTATCAAAGGACTCGGCGCATGCTGCATACCTGGGTTATTTCAACATGGTGCTTGGACTTCATAGGCTCGTGGATCCGGATTCCAAGTACGCAGACTTGAACGACAGTATTACCGGGGCTCTGAGGAAGCGGGTAGAGCAGAGTGATATCTCTCTCATAGAATCGTATCCCTCTGAATATTACCCAGTGGACAATTGTGCAGTCATAGGCTCTATCGGGTTGCATGGAAAAGCCAGTGGCGTTGATCACTCTGAGTTCCTTGCCGAATGGGTCGCGACGTGCCGGATGAGGTATGTCGATAAGGAAAGTGGTTTGCTCTACCAGTGCGTTCTGTCTGATGGAAGGCCGGTTGACGAACCGCGTGGATCAGGTACGGCGCTTGGACTCTACTTTCTTTCTTTCGCGGATATGGAATTCTCGGAGGATCTTTATGACGCGACGAGTCGTTCACTTGCCCGAACGATATTTGGTTTTGGTGGCGTCAGGGAGTATTCGGGCTCGGCGGAACCGTTGGAACAATGCGGCGATATTGATTCCGGGCCAGTTGTCTGTGGGCTGGGCCTTTCTCCCACGGGTTTCTTGATCTCTGGTAGCAGGATCCATGGCGATCAGATTTACTATTCCAAGTTGGTCGGTACTGCGTATGTCTGTGGTGCACCATTCAAGAAGAAGGACAAATTCAATTTTGTTGTCGGCGGTCCGCTGGGGGACGCTATCATGTTTGCCATGTTAACTGCGGGAACCGGCCAATGAGAAACTGGCGGAAAACGATGATTGTGAGCTGCATTGAGATCTTTGGCCTGCTCTTCCTGCACGTTGTTCTGATTCATTATCTTGCGGCGAACAATGTTATGTCAGTAATCTTCGCCGCTGGCGAGCATGTGCCAGGGACTACCCTCTTGCTGGCAGGATTCTTCCTGTTGGTTAGAATCATGGTGGCCCTGGCATTGCCCGGTATGATACTGGCAAGGATTGGCCATGTGCTGTTCGATTATTATGTGGTCAGAAGGAAATTACAGGAACGGGAATGATGCTAAATTGGGATAACATTCTTGCGGCCGGTTTGTACGGCATTGGCGGGATGACCGTCTACATGGTCCTGTTCAGCCGACGTTTGTTGCACATGTGCGATGGTAATGCCAAGCGCTGGGTCTTGCTCTCGTTTCTTGCCGCACTGGTACTTGCGCCAGTGGTCGGCGGGTATTATCTCGGGCTTTCTGCATGGCTCGGGGCCCCGATTGCGATAGTGATCATCCTGCTCCTGAACGAGATTCGCGACGCGATGCTCGGGCGGCAGTGCGCAGCGCCGGCGCCTGTCGAAAGCAGCAACACGCACATCTCTCTCGTGAAACCTTTTACGACCTTCGATCTCGCAGAACGTCGATACGAGATCAGGAACGAGAAATGGCAGTTCGATCGCTTCAGGGTTGTGCTCATGAGCGACCTGCATGTTAATGACCTGTTTCCGATCAGTTACTACAAGGCTGCGCTCCGACGTGCTGTGGCGGCAGAGCCCGATGTCATATTCATGGCCGGGGATTTTGTTTCAGAACACCATTGGATTCCGTTGCTGCCGGGGATTCTGGCAAAGATGAAGGCAAAATGCGGGACCTTTGCCGTGCTGGGCAATCATGACCATTGGGTAGGGGGCGATGATGTTGCCCGGACGCTTCGAGAGTGTGGGCTGATATTGCTCAGCGGAGAGACGGCAAAAGTGCCGATTTCGAGTGACCATAATGCGATCATCTGCGGGTATGATGCACCATGGGGTTGCAAGGATTACCGTTTACCTCAGAAAACGAATGGCGATCTGCTGCTGGCGTTGACACATACGCCGGATAATATCTACGACTTGAGCGAGGCAGGGGCCGATGCGGTTTTTGCCGGACATTTTCACGGTGGGCAGGGGCGGTTACCTTTCATTGGGCCATTGGTGATACCGTCCAAGTACGGGCGGCGTTTCTGTCATGGTCATTTCAAGCTTGATGATACGCACTTGTTCGTGACGTCAGGTTTGGGTGCATCATCACCCCCGCTGCGCGTCTATTGCAAGCCCGAGATCATCACTGTTGACTTCCTGGGGCGTGGGATGTGACTTGAGTGGCTGATGCATCCTTCTCCTCATAATAGGGCGAATATGCCTTATAGGGGCCTACAGTGAAGAGCCGAGAGTTTCTTTTGGCTCCGACTTGTGTGTTGCCGCTTGAAAAATTCTCTACCGCCTGCGTCTCTCTTGTCTGCTCACCTTTCCTGTGCTATAACTAATTACTGTCTCGTGGGAGATTCGCTATGAAGAAATGTTTACTGTTTGCAGTCTGTTCTTTTGTCATTTTCACGCAACTCGCGAGCGCTGAACTCTTCTACCTCCAGGAGAAGAGCACTGGCAAGATCTTTGGTCCGTTCAGTGACAAGACTGGCGCCAAGGTCCTGGTCGATAAGAAAGAATACGTGCTGGTTAGAGCCAAGAATGAGATCAAGAAATCTACATTGACCGTTGAGCAGAAGCTGAAGATCATAAAGATCCCGAAGATCGATTTCAGAGCGGCCGACATGCAGGATGTTGTGACCTTTCTCCGGTATCAGTCCAAGGCGCAGGATCCCGACAAGACAGGGGTCAACATCATCCTGAACGTCAAGAAGGATGACAATGTTGGCGCTATTACGTTCTCAGGGTCGACGATGACCCTTGAGGAGCTGCTTAATACAATTGCAATGGTGAGCGGCTTGTCCGTGAAGATACGCAATAACTCGGTGCTCCTTGCCAGGGAGACCACAGAAGACACGCCGCGTCTGTTCACCAGGACCTATGCCATAGAGCAGTGGCGCGTGCAGGGCATCAAGAAGACAACGGCCAAAGCGTATTTCGAAGGATTAGGTGCGAAGTTTCCGGAAGGCGCATTTGCAAGCTATGATTTTGGTGCAGGCCGCCTGATAGTGTCAACAACGCTTGACAGTTACAAGACACTTGAGCCCGTTCTGAAACATTTCAGCGCCTTGCGCAGAAAATAGGAATTCCCAGCGTGATGAATATAACATCCAGCGCTCAAGAACCAGATCCGGTCACTCAAGTCGCTCGAGCACTAGTGGCTGCCCCCCCCCTATTTCAAAGAGCAGGCGAAAGAGATCACCTGGGTCGGTGATGAGGTGGCCACTGCGATCTCCAACGTTGGCAAAGCTATTGCCAAGCGCCCACTGTTCCCCGCGCACGGACAGATATTCAGGTGGGGCACTTTCCAGGAGAGAAACGCCCGCCGCCATTGCTTTCACGCCGCTCCTATTCTTCTCCGGCGAGTAGAAGGAAATGTCTGCTATCAACTGTTGCAGCGAAGGCCATTGCTGCCGGTAGCCCGCCTTTAATGTAAAGCATGGCGGTGACCAGTCCGACTATGGTGGTCCCCGCCAGCATGAAGGGGAGGGACTCCACTTCTCTGCTGGCCATCTTCATGTGCATCACGTAGAGCCGCAGTGCAACCGATCCGGCGACGGCTATTGACCTACGGCCTGTCAGCCGTGCGAGGAAAGAGATCGTGCCTGCCTGGAAGAAGAGCACCCCGAAACTCGCGGCCCAGAGCACGAGCGCAACGCAGCCCGTTAGTGTTGTGGGATAGATGAGAGACATCGCTTCAGGCGTAAGATCCCTGGCGAAGATCTCTTTCACTGTTGGATCCATCATCATTCTGACGGGCACGAACACCAGGCCCAGCAGGATAGCCGCCAGTACGCCCACCAGCGATCTCCGGGAAGTCGGAAAGATGCCCGGGAGTCCTGCGTACTTCCCCCATGCGGTGGCAGCGCCGGCAACAAGTGTCAGGCAGCAGACGGCGGAAGGGATACACCACTGCAACGGCATTTTGCCCATTGACATGCGTGGTATCGACATCACGGTGCAGACACTCGCCAATATCAGGGCCTGTTCAAGATTCTTAACCGACAGATATTTGCGCATGAGCTCCTTAAATGATAAAACTGAATGGCAATTTGGGCAAGTCTTTTGAAATGCCCGGTATTTCGGGAGATTTGCTGTTTTTTTGTTGTGCGGAGTCCTGTTTATGGTATCTTCCGCATGCTTGCAGAACAGTGCGCCCATCGTCTATCGGTTTAGGACACCAGGTTTTCATCCTGGTAAGCGGGGTTCGACTCCCCGTGGGCGCGCCATCTCGATGACACCTTTTATCCATAGGCTATAACCGCAATCGCGACCTCTTGTGCATTTGCAGAGAAGGGGGGGGGCGCACGTCTTCACAATTCACAAAGAGGATTGACTTGCAGATTTGATCATGCGATCCAGAAATCTCAAGGCTCTAGCTCGTCCATTGAGCCAACATGGGCGTTTGGCCAGATGTCACAATTTGAGCCGCAAAGCCAGAAACTAAGACGGTGCCTCCGCCACCCGGCAGATCCGAACGACCTTGCGATATCGTGCCGCTGTGCTATTCTTTCAGCGCATGATGAGCATGAAGACATCTACCGATCAGATCGAATCCGAACGTATGATGGGTCACGTTACCGGCATACGTGGGTCGGTCATAGACATGGAGTTTCCAGACCGCCTGCCCGGTATTCATGAGGCCCTCCACATTGATGGCCCTGTCGGCAGGATCGTTGCCGAAGTCCAGTTGCATCTTTCCAGCACTCGTGTGCGGGCTATTGCCATGAGCTTTACTGCTGGACTGGCGCGACTGACGCCGGTACGTGCAACGGGCCAGGCTATCACCGTGCCGGTCGGCGATGCTGTGCTCGGTCGCATCCTGAACGTGACGGGTGATGCCTCTGACGACGCTGGCGATATCTGCAGTGCCGGCTCGTCCGGTGAGGTCCAGCGCAAGCCTATACATGCCAAGGGCCCTGACATTGTCGACCAGCTCACGGATAATGAAGTGTTCGCGACGGGCATGAAAGTCGTAGACCTTTTGGCGCCACTTGCAAAGGGCGGCAAGGCCGGAATGTTTGGCGGGGCAGGTGTCGGTAAAACCGTTTTGATCATGGAGTTGATTCGGAACACGGCTGACAATTATGCGGGCTACTCTGTCTTCGCCGGTGTCGGAGAACGATCACGTGAGGGCAACGATCTTTGGCGGGAGATGTCTGGGGCGGGCGTGCTGGACAAGACCGTTCTCGTATTTGGACAGATGAACGAGGCTCCGGGTGCCCGATTCCGCATACCGTTATCTGCTCTTACTATCGCGGAGCATTTTAGGGATGAGCAGGGCAAGAATGTCCTGCTGCTTATCGACAATGTTTTTCGTTTCGTTCAGGCCGGGTCAGAGGTTTCCGGCCTGCTCGGGCGTATGCCCTCACGCGTTGGTTACCAGCCGACACTTGCCAGTGAAGTGGCCGACCTACAGGAGCGTATCGCTTCGACACATCGTGCGGCCATCACTTCGATCCAGGCGGTATATGTGCCTGCCGACGATTTCACGGATCCCGCCGCAGCGGCAACGTTCTCTCATCTCGATTCGTCCATAACGCTCAGCCGTCAAATGGCGAGTAACGGTCTTTACCCGGCAGTGGATCCACTGGATTCCAACAGTAAGCTGCTCAATCCCGAGACTATCGGCGAGCGCCATTACAAAGTGGCAAGGCAGGTTCGTGAGGCCATTGCTCATTATCGAAGCCTTGAAGACATCATAAGCATGCTTGGGCTCGAAGAGCTGTCGGCAGACGATCAGCGAATCGTACGAAGGGCGCGGAGACTTATCCGGTTCATGACGCAGCCTTTTTTCGTGACAGAGCAGTTCACGGGTAAGCCCGGCAGGTCAGTACCGATAGAAGAAACGTTGACCGGTTGCGAAGCCATACTGGCAGGTGAATTCGATGATGTCTCAGAATCGGCTCTTTACATGATTGGTGGTATCGATGAGGCGCGCAAGTTGGGAGATCCTGAGAAGGAAGACGAGGATCCGGAAGAGAAGGCGGAGCCTGACGAGAAGAAGACATCATGAAACTGCGTGTTCTGACACCTACGGAAGTCATCCTGGAACAGGACGTTACCCACGTCACGGCAGAGGATCCTACGGGATCGCTTGGTATTCGACCGGGCCATGCCGCACTGGTGACCCCGCTGGTTCCGGGTGTCGTCCAAGCGAGGAGCAGCAGCGGGCAGGAGAAGTTTGTTGCAGTTAATGGTGGAGTAATGCTGGTTGCCGGCGACAGGGTAGAGATAGTCTCTCGCCAGGCCGTTGCAGGCAACGATCGCCATCACCTGGAAAGCAGTGTTATTGCAGGTTTCGAAAAAGAAACTCGTGAAGACCAGACTGACCGGGTCGCTTTCGAAAAGCTTCGCGTCAGCTTCATGCGTGGCGTGATTGAATATGATAAGGCGAAGGTGCAATGACTGCGGAGAAGGCAGAGCGCGGAAGAGGAAGGGATGCATTTTTGGCAGAGGTCCAGCGCAGACGGGAACGGCACGAAGAGCATGTGCGAGATGGTGATTCCTCGTTCTGGCGATCTGTCGGCATGGCCGGGACAGTCGGATGGTCCATTTCTGTTCCTGCTGCCCTGGGAGTGTTGCTGGGCAGATGGCTTGATGGCCGATTAGATTCCGCGCAGATCTTCACGGTCTTTTTTTTGCTTGTGGGGGTCATTATAGGTTGCATCACAGCCTGGCGGATGATTAAGGAGAAGATATGAAAGAACTGATGGGTATGGGGTTTGTTGGCTGGCTGGTTTCCCTGGTGGTGGGGTTTGTGTTTGGCGGATTGTTCTTTCTGTCTATCCGGCTCCAGGTTAACTATGTGTTGAAGAAGAGCGGGCCGCTCTGGGTTGTACCGGCAGCTCTCTACGCGCGTATTTTGATTGTCGGCGTGATCCTGGTGCTGGTGGCTGTCAACCTGCCGGGTGAGAAGATAGCAGCAGCCATGCTTTCAGGAACTGTCGGCGCTATAGTTGCGCGCCTCCTCGTATCGCGCATGGTGAAGAGAGAGGCAGTCGAAGAAGACAAACAGGATGCCTGAAGTAATGAACAAACTGGTGTTAATTCTGCAACATGTCCCGCAGAGCGCATATGCTACCTGGGGAGTGATGGTGTTTCTGCTCCTGCTCTCCCTCTTTCTCTCGCGTGGTATTCGTCTCGGTCGGATGGGCAGGCTCCAGAGTATGTTCGAAATGTTCATGGAACAGCTCTGCTCGCTGATCAGGGAAATCGTTCGCAGTGACCCGAAACCATTTATTCCTCTCGCTGGCACGTTGTTCCTGTTCGTGTTTACGGCTAACCTGGTGGGCATGATTCCGGGTTTGAGTAGTCCAACGGGCGATTTGAGTGTTACTGTGGCACTGGCCATGATCGTATTCTGCTCAGTGCCGTTTTATGGGATTTCTTCGAAAGGTATGAGCAAGTATGCGCGCAGTTATCTTCAGCCGAATCCCTTCATGCTTCCATTCAATCTGCTTGGTGAAATCACGCGGACCTTGTCGCTGGCGATTCGCCTTTTCGGCAACATAATGAGCGGCGAGTTTCTGCTGCTGGTTGTTGTGGGTGTTGTGACAACGGTAGTCAAGGGCTATGCGGTTGTTTTCATGCCAGTAGCCTTTGTGCTGACACTTTTTCTTTCCATTCTCAGCCTGATCACGGCAGCTATCCAGGCATACATATTTACGGTACTGGCTCTTGTTTATATCGGGGCAGTGGTTGAGCGGCGTACCGTCAAAGAGAAAGTCGCAACCACATCCCCGAAAGGAGATACGAAGAATGAATGAAGTCGCAGTAGAAGTAGCTAAGAGTATGGAAGTAGCCCAATTGGAGGCGGAAACGCTCCTGCAAATGGTTCGATATATAGTGGCAGGTGCCACTATAGCTATTGGTTCGGTTGGTCCCGCGTTCGCCGAAGGGAAAGCCCTGGCCCAGGCCCTCGATTCCATAGCAAGACAGCCTGACGCCGGCGGTACGGTCTCTCGTACGCTGTTTGTCGGATTGGCGATGGTGGAATCCACCGCAATATACTGTCTGGTAATGGCGTTCATTATCCTATTCGTGAAGTAGTCTGACCCAACGGAGATATTCGTCATGTTGGAATTCAGTTGGCTGTCGTTCGGATTTGCCGTTATCAACTTCATTATTCTTGTGGGGCTTTTGTGGAAGTTACTGCATAAGCCGCTCTTGGGCGTTCTGGAATCGCGTCGGAAATCCATTGAGGATGCGCAGCAGGAAGCCAAAGAAGAGACCGAGAAAGCTGAACAGGCGAAACAGGAGTACGAGAGTAAGCTGGCTCGCGCCGCACAGGAAGCGGATGAGATCCGGGCTAAAGCAAGCAAATCAGCGGCAGATGCCGCCGACAAGCTTCTCGAGAAGGCGACTAGAGGTGCAGAGACAGAGATCGCGAACCTGAAACGCGTCTATGAACGCGAATCCCGCGAGGCCAGGAAGACGCTGCAGCAGGATATTGTAAACACAGGAGTGGCCGTTGCTGGCGACATCCTGCGCAAGCTGGTCGATGTGGATCTGCAATCACGGCTACAGGAACGTCTGCTCGCAGAACTTGACAAGGTTGGTGCGCCAGCAGACACGTCGTCCGATGAAGAACTTCCTGTGCGTGTGATCAGCGCCCTGGAACTTGCCGAGGTCGATCGCAAGAAGATAACCGAACGAATTCACAAAGTGGCCGGGACATCTGTAGAGATCGAATTCAAGACAGACGATGACCTGATTGCAGGTGCGCGTGTGGAGTTCAGTTCCTCGGCCGTTGATGCCAGCTTGTCCGATGTACTGGTCCGTGTACGTGAGATGGTGTCCGTCGATGTTGCTGAAGAAAAGGATGACAGCAAGTGAGTATTCTTGAAACAAGCCGGCAGGCCCTGGCGAGCCTGGAGAAATCCGCGGCCGCGGCTCCTGTTGAACCACGTACCAGCGAGATCGGCAGAATAGTCAGTGCAGGTGACGGAATTGCCAGGATCTCGGGATTGCCGAGCGCCAGGTCGCTTGAGCTGATACGTTTCTCTCACGTTGTCACCGGCATGGCGTTCAATGTCGACGAAGACGAGATCGGCTGTGTCCTGCTCGGCGATGATACGGATATCATGGCCGGTGAGACTGTTGAATGTACGGGGGAAGTTGCACGTACGCCGGTGGGCGACAACCTTGTGGGACGTGTTATTGACCCGCTGGGCAATCCTCTCGATGGGGGTTCCCCCGTAGCAGCTGAACGCTACGATCCGATCGAGAAAGAAGCACCTGCGATTCTTGCCCGCTCTCCCGTCGTGAAGCCGCTGTCGACGGGTCTGAAATCCGTCGATTCCTTGATTCCTATCGGCTGTGGCCAGAGACAACTGATAATCGGCGATCGTAGCACGGGGAAGACTACTATTGCGATTGATGCGATTATTAACCAGGCGAAGACGGGTGTGATTTGCGTTTACGTGTCGGTCGGTCAGAGAGCATCATCGGTTGCCCGCATCATTAAAACCCTGCGCGAATGCGGCGCCATGGACCATACAGTGGTTGTTGTAGCCGACGCCGACTCATCCCCCGGGCTGCAATTCATCACGCCCTACGCCGGTTGCACGATAAGCGAGTTCTTCATGGAGCAGGGTCGTGACACCCTTGTTGTGTACGATGACCTGACGAAACACGCGCAAACCTATCGTGAGCTCAGTCTTCTAATGAGAAGGCCACCCGGCCGTGAAGCCTATCCAGGCGATGTATTTTTCATTCATTCTCGCCTGCTGGAGCGCGCAACACAGCTTGACGAGAAGCATGGCGGGGGATCTCAGACGGCTCTGCCGATCATTGAGACGCAGGCGCAGAACATTTCTGCTTATATACCCACTAACCTGATCTCGATAACTGATGGCCAGGTCTATCTCAGCCCAGAGCTTTATCAATCGGGTTTCTTGCCGGCAGTAGATATCGGGTTGAGCGTCAGTCGTGTTGGCAGCAAGACGCAGATTCCTGCCATGAAGAGTCTTGCCCAGCAACTGCGGTTGACCTATACCCAGTTCCTTGAACTTGAGCAGTTCACGAAGTTCGGCACAACGCTGGAAGAAGATACCCGAGCAGCCCTGGAAAAGGGGAAGCGGTTGAGAGAAATCCTCAAGCAGCTTGCGAATGATCCGATCTCTCTTGCTTTGCAGGTGGTGATCCTTAAGATAGCTTCCAGCGACATTCTGAACGAACTGGATGTCGAACAGGTGCGTGCTTTTGAACAGAGCTTGCGCCGGGAGGCCCCAGAACAACTGTCGGAATTGCTGGCTCGAATTGAGGCCGGCGAGAAACTCGCAGTTGCGGATGCATCGGCCATTGACTCGTTCGCGGAGGGCGTGAGAGCCCGGTTCAAGGGATAGACATGGCTGAACTGCGGGAATTACAGCGCACGCTGGACAGCGTCAAGAAGCTGGGCGAGATCGTTAACGCCATGCGCAATCTCGCCGCCATTTACGTACGCCGGGCAGAGTCGGCGCTTGCTGCCATTCGACCCTGCAGTGAAGTGGTTGAAACCTGTCTGGGTGTTCTGCTTAATAGGTCTGATGTCATGAGGGCAGGCCTGGCGACCGAAGGGCGGCGCATGGCTCTTGTCTTTGCGAGTGACCAGGGGTTGTGTGGCACATACAACGAACGTGTTGTCCAGGCCGCATTGGCTTTCGAGAAAGAAACCGATGGCGAGGTCGATTTCATTGTGATTGGTCGACGCGGTTCTGAAATCCTGGCCATGCGTGACATTGAGCCGGTTCTGTCGGCTCCGTCACCAACTGGATTAGAGGGCATCAAGATACAAATTCCTGAACTTGCTGCCCAGGTCTTCGAGAAATACGTAGAACTTGGCAGCGTTGAACTGCACTTCGTTTACAATGCGTATGATGGCATGGGCCGATTTCGTGAGAACGTGCGGCGCGTGTTGCCACCGACAAGGGACATGCTCAATGAGGGCAGAGCAGATGCCTTTCGTAGTGAGCCGCTACTGACGGCTCCGCCTGAGGAGCTGATCGGATCGTTCATTGAGGAGTATTTTTTCATAGAGTTGTACCGTGCTCTTGTTGAGAGTCATTGCAGTGAGAACGGCGCGCGTCTTCTTTCCATGACATCGGCAGGCAGTAACATTGAGGAGCGGCTTCTCAGGCTCACAGGGCAATACCAGTCTGTGCGCCAGGACAGCATAACCGCTGAACTGCTTGATGTCATTGGTGGTGTTGAAGCGCTTCGGCATAGCAGTACTGAATAACTGTGCGACGCAGGGTATGTTGATCCATCGGTTATTGGATCGCAGGATGCTTCAAGTAGAGGAGCAGGAAGGGGATCGAGGCAGGATCTCAGTTATGAACAAAACCTGCATTGTTCCCGAAGGCCAGATGATCGCCGAGATATGCGATAGGCTTGGGGCTCCCTGCCTATATGCGACCAAAGCGCGATGGCTAGGTAGGGCGGGCTACATCCCATACCAGAAGTCAAGCACCGCCTCTCGCGAGGGGAGCGGATCGCCGCCATGAAGTGCGGCGCCAACGTTTGTAACGAGAACGCCCTTTGACGCCCATTTATACATGCGGCGCAAGTAGTTCTTACCGCTCTCGTCATCGAAGCGGGGCCAGTTGCCGAAAAGAACCGTGCCGGTTTCCGCGCAACACTGCATGTCCTCTTCGAATGGGTGGTCGTGCTGGTGCCCCGGAATATGACCAAAGTTGATCGCTCGGATCTCAGGCATTGCGCATGCCGCACGCGTCAAGTGGTCGTTGCGGCCACAGTAGTGGACCCATGCTCCACCGAAGTGTTGAGCCAACCGCTGCGTGTAGGGGAGGGCGAACTCCTGCATTGCATCAGGCGATATCAGGACTGTTGTATCTTCGCATATGCGGATACCCATGCAATCAGAGTAAAGCTGACAACTGTGATAACACTCATTCATTGCTTCGCCCGAGATCTCCTTCATCATCTCATGTGCCCTGATGTTGAGTGCGAGACAGAACTCGAGCAGGTGGTGGACGAGATCGGGCGCGTCGTAGAGGGCATAGTAGATCTCATCGCCCATGATGAGATGTGCAAGATCGAAGGGGCCCTGCGTATCCATGCAATAGATTGCAGGCGATTCCTTCATGATCTCCATATGACGCCGCATGAAGTTCAGGCCACGCTCAAATGTGCCCTGGATCTTGATAGCATCCGGCGTAAGATCTGCGATTTGCTCCTTGGTCAGGTGGTCCTTGGGCCAAGGCATCTTATCCGGGAATGTTTGTTGCTCCAGTCCGAGCGTGGCAAGCAGAACGGCAACACCGTAATTCCCGCGCACTGACGGCACGGCATCGCTTCCTGAATTGGCGGTTCCACATGCGGCGCGCATCTGCTGGCAGATCATGAGCTCTATGTCATTGAAGGCTTCCTGTAGATTGGGTGAAGGGATTCGTTTCTGTTCTTCCGTTCGATCGCCCCCCAGCAGGACAGGCCATCGGTCAGGCTTCTCGCCACGAAATACAGCCGCCTGCCTCGCCTTCGCCAGTTCGATCCTTTCCTGATCGACCCGGTACAGCTCCGGCAATTCTCCGACATCAAATATTGCACATGCGTCAGTTTGCATAACGTGTCACCTCGCCAATCATGCTATACAAGCCATTGTTATTGCTGCAATGGAATATCTGTTATATCATTTGCACTATATGATAGGGCTCAACATACTGCATTACAGTAAACGGCCGCGTTGTGATGCGCGGGTGGATAAGAGGTTTGAGGGATATCACGTGCTTCAGATGATATCTGCCGGGGCCATAGACATCTCCTATGATGCGCGCAGGTATCGCCTTGAGGGATGCTGGTTCTTTCCGAGCTACCCTGGGCCGCATACGATCTTTCATTGTGCGCCTGGTCACGAGTACTGGCATCATCGTTACATTGCATTCACGGGTCCACAGGTACAGCACTGGATTGCAGAGGGCCTGATCTTCCACGAACCGCAGCCTGGCGATGCATCAGTACATGAAGCGATGTTCGACGAAGTACTTGCTGCGGCCGAGGCCAGGGGGCGATGGACAAATGCACGCACGGTCAATCTCTTGGAGCGTCTGTTCATTGATTTGGCCGAGCGCAGGGCGATGCAAGAGAAGCAGGATGAATGGCTCGATAGAGTGTTGCTCGAATTGGACTTTTCGGTTTCGTTTGAGATCGACTACAGGAAGCTTGCGAAACGCATGGGGATAGGAGTCAGCACGCTTCGGCGCGATTTTCAGCGGGTCACGGGCATATCGATCCATAACTACGTAATAGATTCTCGCGTCACGCGCGCACGCGAACTGCTGCGACAGTCGGATCTACCGGTTGGTCAGATTGCCGAAGAACTGGGTTATAAAGATATCTACTTCTTCTCACGCCAGTTCAAGCAACGTGTAGGCATGTCACCATCTGCCTATCGCAACAGTCTGTAATAAGCCATCGCTGGATCATTGGCTTGATTGGAAGACCAAACCACGGACAACAGGTTGGGAAAGTCATAACTTCAAACCTATTGGACTTCTCCTGGATTCTGCTTGTTAGTTTCAAGCCCAACCATTCTTTCGCCAATTTGTGTCGCAAGGCTGTGCAGGTCAAGAGGTTTCGGAGGGTGAGCTGTTGCAAGTTGAATGTTTCTTCTTTCTTGTGACTAAACGCTGTAGATGTGGTTGGGCCCTTTGACTTGCTCAGGCCAGGTGGGTGTGATTTCTGCCGGACTGCTGGGTTCGATCGCTTTCCCCGTGTCCGTTAATGTTTAGAACACGCATGTATGTAATATATCTCGCATTTCCAATCCCCCATGACAAAACGGTGACATGGGCCTGCAACAATGCACGTTAACCATTGAACAGGAAAGGGAGGGTTCGCTATGAATATTCTACTTATCTACCCAGAGTTTCCAGACACTTTTTGGAGTTTTAAACATGCACTGAGTTTTGTCGGCAAGAAGGCCGCATTTCCACCACTCGGTCTCATGACCGTCGCAGGGCTGCTTCCTGAAGAATGGGATAAGCGCCTTGTTGATCTCAACACCCGCGCATTGCGGGACAGCGACATGGAATGGGCTGACTACGCATTCATCAGCGGAATGATCGTCCAGAAAGCTGCCGCACAGAGAATCATCGAACGCTGCAGGGAACACAACCTGACGATTGTTGGCGGTGGACCGCTCTTCACGATGGAGCAGGATGTGTTTAAAGATATCGACCACCTCGTCCTCAACGAAGCGGAAATAACATTGCCGATGTTCCTCAAAGATCTTGAGGACGATTGCGCAAAACGAATCTATACGTCGGACCAGTTTGCCGACATGGCGCAAACTCCTGCACCGCATTGGGACCTGATCGACCAGAAACGTTACCAGGCGATGGCTATCCAGTACTCGCGTGGCTGTCCGTTCAATTGTGATTTTTGCAATATCACTTCACTGCTTGGAAAGCGTGTGCGTGCAAAACAAACGGACCAGATTTTGCATGAATTGGATACGATGTATGATTCCGGCTGGCACGGACGAGTCTTCTTTGTCGATGACAACTTTATTGGGAATAAACGTCTACTCAAGGAGGATCTCCTGCCACGTTTGATCAAATGGCGCAAAGACAAGAAGAGCATCACGTTTCATACGGAAGCATCGATCGATCTTGCAGATGACCAGGAACTGATGAACATGATGTCGGAAGCGGGATTCGACATGGTGTTCATCGGTATCGAGACACCTGACGAATGCTCACTTGCAGAATGCAATAAGAAACAGAACAACAATCGCGACCTGATAGAGGACGTGAAACGTATCCAGCGTGCCGGAATGCAGGTGCAGGGCGGATTCATTGTCGGATTCGACAGCGATAAGCCGTCGATCTTCAAGCGTCAGATAGAGTTCATCCAGAAGAGCGGGATCGCCACTGCGATGGTCGGTCTGCTGCAGGCGCCACTAGGCACGAAACTCTATGAGAGGTTGGAGGAGGAGGGGCGGATAGTGGGTTCCGGGTCGGGCAACAATGTCGAAGGGACGACGAATATCATTCCGGCGATGGATCTGGAGCGACTCCACCATGGCTACAGGGAAATCCTTAACCATATATATGCGCCACGACATTACTATGAGAGGGTAAGAACGTTTTTGCGGGAGTTTCGTGGGCCGACAGTTGTTGCGCCGACGCCCTGGAGCGAGATCAAGGCGTTCTTTCGTTCGATGTTCAAGCTGGGCATCGCAGGGAAGGAGCGTTGGCAGTATTGGAAGCTGGTTTTATGGACGTCGTTCAGACGCCCGGCGCTTCTGCCGCTCGCCGTCACCCTCGCGATCACAGGCTATCATTTTCGACGTGTCTGTGAATTGCATGTACGTTGATAGTTGCTGTGCCTGTTGTCCCTTTTGCATGCTGTGCAGGTGTTCGTCTCAGAATACGCCACGCGGTGGTACTCGCGAGGCAGTGAGTATTCTTGCGGATTCCCCTGCAATCTTGCAGCCTACAGCCTTTCCTGTGCCGGGCTCCTGAACATCAGAGATTAGCTGGATCTGACCGATCGGACGGATCGTCTTTCTGGATTCGAGCCTTCTCGTTCCGGCTCCGTGCTTCAACCTCTGGCATTGTTCGGTTGAATCTCGGGCAGATATCGCGCAGAATGGCGGCAGGAGTTTGGGCGTATGAAACGGTCACATCTTAACCTGCATCTTAACCTGACGAGCGTTATTGTCATCATCGCCGTAGGCGTACTGTTGCCCGTCCTGTTGTCGAGTGCTGCTGGGATCGTTGCGCTTGTCTTCGCAAAAGACGCTGGTGGCATTGTCACGGGGATACTGGTCATTTCGTTCGCTGCCACCGCGGCAGGTTGTGGTCTGACAGCGGTGGTCTTGACGGGGCGCAAAGCACGATTGGCAAGATTGCAGTCGGATTTCGTTGCAAATGTATCACATGAGTTCCGTACGCCGCTCAGTGCGATACGGCTCTACGCTCAAACACTGCAGTCAGACAAACTCAAGGGCGATCCGGAAAAGGCTGCACAATGTATCGCTACTATCTTGCGCGAAACTGAATGGTTGGACGTCATGATCGACCGAATACTGACCTGGCGTGCATCTTCAAGAGATCGGATGCCACTGGACATGAATGTGGCAACGGTTACAGGAGCAGTAGAAGGTGCAGTGGAGCAATTCAAGTCGATGATTCCGCCAGTCGAGTGGTCGTTGACCGCCTCGATCGAAAGTCGGTTGAAGGTGAAGCACGATGCCAGGGCGCTGAACGGCATTGTACTGAACCTGCTCACCAACGCACACAAGTATTCAGGTGGTGACAAGCAGATCAGGGTCATTGTTCATGATGATCAGAGCGAAGTGGTGATTCAGGTCGAAGATAACGGAATTGGTCTGAGCGAGAAGGACGCGTGCAAGATCTTCGAACCATTCTATCGAGCAGAAGGTGAGGACGTCGGTTCAAGCGGGGTGGGGCTGGGCCTTGCAATTGTCCATTACCTTGTGAAGCGCCATGAAGGTACGATTGCCGTGAAGAGCTCCAAGGGCAAAGGCACCATCTTTACCATACGGCTTCCGGCGGAGATCGAGACCCCATGACTAGCGAGGTGGCAAAGGCAACGATTCTGATCATTGAGGACGACACATCGCTTCGCGAAGGGCTGGCGATGAATCTTGAACTTGAAGGCTATAAAGTCCTCAAGGCGGCCGATGGCGAGCAGGGAATGAAGATGGCGTTCGATTCTCGGCAGGATCTTATCGTTCTCGATATTATGATGCCCTGTTGGACCGGGCTCGATATTCTCGAGGAACTGCGTAAGCGCGGCGAGAATACGCCTGTCCTGATCCTGTCGGCGCGAAACGCTACCCTTGACAAGGTAGAGGGGCTGAATCTGGGAGCGGATGATTACATGACCAAGCCGTTTGATCTGCCGGAGTTGATCGCACGGATAGAGGTCATGCTGCGCAGGAAACGCACAGAGCAGCAGAGTGCACCAGAGCTGTTGATAGGTGATGTCGCGATCGATCCTCTTGGCAGGTCGGTATTGGTGGTTGGCAAGAAAGTTGATTTATCAGCAAAAGAATTCGATCTTCTGCACTTGCTTGCATCTTCGCCGGGGCAGGTGTTTACTCGTGAGGCTATTCTGGAGAAGGTCTGGGGATGGGACTACGAAGGCACCGAGCGGACCGTTGATAACTTTGTTGCCAGTCTGCGTACGAAGATCAAGCCCACCAAGCATATCAGAACCGTCCCGCGGGTTGGCTACAAGTTTGAGCCATAACCAAGCTGGGTGCTGCACAGGGTTTTTTCCTGAGCATGGCAAATGGGACGGAAAAACAACGCGGTCTCTCTATTGCCACCTGAGTTGGCATGCATTACGCTTCCCTATTGCCTTATGAGTAATCAACAGAAAACCTGCAAAACCAGGGCAGCAAGAAGGCGATCATCGCTTCTTGTCTACCTGATGCTTATCAGTGCGATGGCGCTATGGGGTGCTACCTGGTCGGCGGGCCGCGTGCTTGGCCGGTCGCTTCATCCTGTAAATTCTGCCTTCCTGAGATTCGCAATTGCATCTGTTGCCATGTTGTTGATGTGTCGCGTTATTGACGGCAGGTTCCCCCGCCTCAAGGGGCGACAGTTCTTTGCCATGTTCTTTCTGGGTGCAACGGGTATTTTTGCGTATAGCCTGTTCTTCTTCACCGGACTGCAAGCGATCCAATCTAACCGTGCTGCATTGATCGTTGCATGTACACCCGTTTGTATCGCAATTGTCTCGGCGATCTTCATGAAAGAGAAGATTGGAGTGTTGGGCATTCTGGGTGCGCTGCTGTCGTTTTCCGGTGTGGCGGTCGTGATCTCTAGCGGCAACCCATTTGACTTGATGAGAGGTGGGATACAGCGTGGCGACCTGATGATTCTCGGATGTGTTGTCAGTTGGACCACCTATTCTCTTGCCGGCAAGCTGGTCATGAAGACCATGTCGCCACTGCATGCGGTGACCTGGTCCTGCATTTTTGGGACATTCATGTTGTTGCCCTGTGCGATCAGATGGGACCTGGCGGGGGAGATAGTTGATGCACGCGGTTTCGACTGGTTGCTGATCCTGTATCTTGCCATATTTGCCACGGCCATAGGCTACTACTGGTATTACAAGGCGATCAGGGTTCTGGGTCCATCGCGCAGCGGGATCTTTATCAATACGGTTCCGCTTTTTGCCGTTGTATTCGGGGTTGCCTGCCTGGACGAGGGTCTTCATCCTTCCCTGTTGGCCGGTGGTGCGATGGTGATCGTCGGGGTCTACCTTAATAATCGTGGAAGGGCGACAAGGTCCGGCTAATCCGTCTGACTGGGATTCACGGCACAACATGATGAGGTAGCCGTGCCAGTGATGATGTTCTCCCATCGGTGTGTCAGGAGCCAGTAGCCGGCAATGCCCTGGCACGCGCCGGGGATCCTGACGGTCAGTTCAGAAACAAAAACATTAGTAGCGCTGCTATTGCCGCAGCAATGAACGGCGTTGCAAGCCATCCGCAAAGAACGCGCACGAGCATTCTGCCATTCACTGTCTGGAGCCCTTTCACGAACCCTATCCCGAGCACTGCTCCTATGATCCCCTGTGACGTGGAGACCGGGACACCTGCCACGGCATATATATGAACTGTAATGGCAAGGGATAGTACGCAGCAAAGCGATGAGAAGACATCAAGTTTGATTATGCCTTTGCCGACAGTTGTCATGACGCCTCGGCTGAATGTGAGTGCGCCGAGTGCAATGGCCAGCCCGCCGAACAGGCGGCCATCGATCGGAGTGAGTATCTCTGCGCTGATAAGGACCGCAGAGACGTTCGCGACGTTGTTTGCGCCGAGTGCATATGCACTGTAGCAGCCACAGACAATCAATGCCCAGCGCATCACCGGATCATACACGAAGATAGATGGTTGCCAGATACGGATAACAATGCGTAACACATGGTAGATGATAAAGCAGATCACTATTGCGCCCAGTGGTGTGCCGATCCAACAGACGATGACCTTCGTGAGTCGGGACAGATCCAGGGATTTCTGCATCAGGCCGACCCCGACAATGGAGCCAATGGCCGCTTGCGATGTACTGACAGGTAATTTTAACAGGGTCATTGCAGCCACAGTAATGGCTGCCGCGAACAGGCAGATTACTGCGGTATGGTCCGTTTGAGGCGTGAGCTTACCGAGTGTTTCTATGCCGCCACTGCCTTGCATGTATGCACCTATGGTGACGAACAGAGCGATGAGAAGGGTAGCATTGCGATACGATACTATCCTTGTTCCCACGGCCGTGCCGAAGGTATTGGCCGAGTCGTTGGCGCCAAGACTCCAACCGAGAAAGACGGCTCCAAGATAAGGAAGCATGACTACACCTGGCGCTTGATGTGGAATATCATGAGGAAGTCGGCCGCGTTTTCGCAATGGTCAGTTATGCCGCCGACCTGCAGAACGATCTCTTTAAGCAAGAGTTTCTCCGCCAGCTCGAGCTCGCTCTTGAAAATGGCCCTGATCATCTTCCGCTCGAGTGTATCGCATTCGCTTTCGTAAGCATCAATCGCAGCGACAAGTTCCTGTACTTTCTTAGGGGCCATGCTGCCAAGTACGCCTTTAGCGGCAGCGACAAGGGCATCTACGCATTTGACGGAAATGCGAATTTCTTCCTTGATATCCCCGTGCAGGAATTCGGGGAGCATGACCCGCTGAGTTTCGAGTTGGTTAAGGATCGATTCGCAGCGGTTGGCGATGTGGTCGGTCAGCTCGACCATTTGCAGAATATCCCGACGGGATTCAGGGAGTAGCGCTTTTCTGTACAGAACCTCTTCGATCTCGCGTCGTACATCGTCGGCTTTCGATTCCTTCTTATGCGTTGACGCAACCTTCTCGCAGAAGACGTCATCAATACCATTCTTCAGAAGGTGATCAATTGCCTCGGAAAAGAGGTCGAGACACTGGATATTGGAAGTGAAGAAATCGTCTAGTTTTGCAAGGACGACCTGGTTTCTGTTGAACAAGAACATCATGTACCCCCTGTCGGTTCAGAGGATAATAGCAATCAAAATAGGTTCGATCAAGAACGCAAGCACGGCATATGCGGCACAGTTGAGCATGCCAGAGCCTATTTGTTTTGCGTTGCTGTTCGGAACATGTGGTCTTTGCGTAATCGCGAAGATGCTTCTGCCAGCGCGTTCTTGCAGCTTACGCTCTTTTCTTGCTCGCCTTCTTCTTAACGGCTTTGGCTTTTCGTTTTGCTGCCGTCCATTTCGGAATGTAGTTCTTCTCCGCTTTGAACAGCTCTTCGGCCATGCTGCGGATTTCGCCGGGCGAGCAGACGGCAGCCGAGAGAGGGTCGAGCATCATTGCATGGATGATCGCTTCGCGATCGCCGCGCAGGATGCCGTCCACCGTGAGCTCGAACAGTGCCATATTGCTGCGACAGAGTGCGGCACACTGCTCCGGCAGGGGCCCGAAATAGGTCGGGGTGAAACCGTGTTGATCGACCACTACAGGAACTTCGACGACGCCCGTTTGCGGCAGATTTGGGATCAGGCCGGTGTTCGCGACGGATGCATTAATGACTCTGCGTTGACCGAGAAAGTGGCCTTCGATGATTTCGGCGGCATATTCAACGCTGCGTGTGAGTTTGATCTCCTGTTTGCCATTTGCCTGTTCGCGGCGTTGTTTGTCGCATTCTTTTCGCCAGCGAGGCCAGTTGTTTGCGTAGAAGCTGCTCTCGCCATTGTAGCGCTTTCCGCAGTGTTTTTTGATCAGGTCCTTGCGTTTGCGGTAGTAGGGGACGTATTCTGAGGAGTGCCCGCTAGTTTCTGTTGAGAAGTACCCGAAATGTTTGGCCATATCGAGGCGGATGGGTTCCCTTTTCAAAGCCACAGGGTCGTCAGCCAGTGCCTGTATTGCAGGGATCAGATCCTTGCCCTTGTGTGAGACCCTGGTGAACCAGGCCATGTGATTGATGCCGCCGCATTCCCAGATCAGGTCATTGTATTTGATGTCGAGTAGCTTGGCGATCTCGCGGGACGTGGCCTGTACGCCGTGACAGAGTCCGATGAACGGCATATCACTAGAGCGCAGGGCTCCGAGCGTCATGACCGACATCGGGTTGGTATAGTTCATGATCAGTGCTTTTGGACAGTACTTCTTGGCATCGGCAATGAGGGCGAGAAGACCCGGCAGCGTACGGAGAGATTTCATGATGCCGCCCGGGCCCATGGTGTCACCGATGCATTGATCGATACCGTATTTGAGGGGGATATCATTGTCGGCTCGTACGCACTTGACGCCGGCAACTTCGATCGTGCTGATCAGGTAATCGGTGCCTTTGAGTATCTTGCGGCGGTCTGTCGATGCTTCAAGCTTCCACTGCTTCTCTTTTCCGAGCATTTGCAGGATACGTTTTATCAGGCGAACGTTCACCTGTAGGCGCTTGGCATCAATGTCGACGAGTCCGATTGTGCCGCGCTTGATACCTTTAATCAGGAGAATGTCTGTGAACAGAGGGCGTGTAAAGCCGCTTCCGGCACCCAGCAATGTAATTTTCGGCATGTTGCTTCCCTTCAGAATTAACAATATGTGTGTAATGCATATGAGTATTAACAAGTGGAAACAGGTGATGCAAGGGGTATTAAGTGATAAGGATTGACGCTATGTGATCCGCCAGCATGGCGAGTGCAATCCGAAAGCTGGGGGACTACGCGTCAAAGCGGGTCGCCGCGAGTCAGGATGGAGACTTGATCTTTGAACTGTTTGCTTGCCAGCAGCAGGTTTTGCATCTGGGCCCGCGCGACATGAGCTCAAAACAATTTGCCACACCCCTGCGGCTACAGTATTTCTTCAAGCGCTCTAGTCCTGCAGAAGAGGGAAGAGCTCGGAACGGCATTGGGAGTGGGATTCGAACAGAATTGCATTGATGCCCATTCTCATGGCGCCATCAACATTGCGCTGGGCATCATCAATAAAGACGCATTCCCCGGCCGTGAGATCGTACTTCTGCAGCAAGTGTTGAAAGATCTTGGGACCGGGTTTCACCTCGCCGACATGACCCGAAACTACAACACCTTCAAAAGGGGCCCAGAAATCATATCGTTCTTTGAGTCGGGCATAGGTGATGCCATTCATGTTTGATAGGCAGAACAGGCGATGTCCCTTGGTCTTGCACTCTTCTATCAACTCCACCATGCCAGCAATAGGTTCAAGAGAATCGAGAGTTGCGGCCATCAGGCGTTCCGCATTCTTGATGCCGATGCCTGTGCGTTCGGCAATTCTACTGGTAACCTCGTTCCAGCTCGAAACGCCGCGATCATACTCTATCCAATCGTTATGCTCAAAGACTTCGCTGCGCAGGCGCTTACGCAGTTCAGCGTCATCGAAAAGTGACGTCAGGATCGCATCAGGTTCCCATGTAATCAGTACACCGCCCACGTCAAAAATGATGTTCATGGGGAGAAGATTTAAGGCTTACCTGTCAAAGTTCAAGGAGTTGTAAGTTTCAAGTTCTGAGTTCGCCACTGCAGGCGGAGCCAGTGCCTATTCCGGCATCACCATCCTGCCCATGAACAGTACGGTGCCTGTGGTGTTATCGCGGATCAGGAAGAGGAATGGTTTGTCTGCCTTGAAGTGTGGGGTGTATTCCACGTCCATTGGAGCGCAAGTAGCCTTGCACATCATGACGGCGGTTGCGGCCGCGGCCTCGGTTCCCTTTTCGTTTACTTCAAGGAATGCTTTGTGCAGCACTTTGGTGATGTAGAGTTTCTGCATTGGATCAATGGCGGGACTTATTCCTGAGAAGTCGGCACCATTGGGGTTGCGCGGATCGGTGAAGGCCCGGACCATGCCCATCTTCTTCAATGTTTCATGGAGTTTGTAGTCGGTCTCCATCTTGAACGCCGGCATCGTTACGTGTACATCGCGTCCCTTGAGTTTGTCGATCCATTTGTCGAGATTCTCAAAGGTAAGCTGTTTTTCGACATTGGCTAAACCGTTCGGCGAATTTGGTGCAACTAGAACCATCGAAAGCTTGCTGCCTTTATACGGTATTTGCAGCATACTAAATCCATCTTTTGGGAAGTTTGGCGACTGGTCTCTTTTGACGCGAATGGGAACGTCAATCTCCTTGCCGTCGACTCCGAAGACGCCGTAGCGACAATCTTTCATTTCGTTCCCATGCATCATCGGGATCTTTTTCTTGGCGCCGTCAGCGAGAATGAATTCTCGTGGTTTAGTGTTGGATTTCTTGAATGGATTGGCCCATTCGCCCTTGAAGTAGATGGCATTGACCAGGACAAGACGCAGGAGTTTAGCCTCGGCCGGCGAGAGATTCGGGATCAGGTCCTTGATTCGGTTCTCTGTTTGTTTTTCGACCCAGCCATTAATGCGTGCGCGCTCGTCGGGGAAGTTGTTCTTGAAATCAGCCAGCTTCATTGAGCCCGTGCCGTAATAGGTGTCTATCGTTTTCTTGTAAGAGTCATGAAACTTATAGGTCTTCTCGCCCCAGAGCCCGTTCGCAATGCGTAGATCGAACTGGTTAACCTTTGCAGCAGTGGCGTTCAGCTCATCCGCCAGTTTCTTTTCGGTTTCGGCTGCTTTTTGACTGGCTTTCCAATCGCCTTTCTTCTGCAGTTCTTTTGTCTTTGCCTGTGCAGCTGCATGACTCTGCTTGAGTCTTTTGATTCTCTTCTCGATCATTGCAGTTGCAGCTTTATTGGGGCTACTGAGGGAATTGCGAAATGCGGCCAGACGCTCATGGATCATTGACATGTTCCATGGTTGGGTTTCATTGTTCTCACGATGTGATATGTTCGGGTAGTGCATAACGTTGCCCATTTCTGACGCGGTCTTGCCACGAGCGCCTTCTGTGGTCATCGATAGGGCTTCATATATGGAGTAGGGTGAGAAAAAGATGTTACTGTGCTCTTTAGTCAGTTGCTTGTAGATATCGATCGCGAATCCCGTGTGGACGGGAGGTGGGGGCTTTCTGTTTGGTTTTGAGCTCGCCATGTCTTCGGCAGCGGCCAGGTGGGATATGGTGAGCAGGGCGGCGGCTAGGATGCCTATCGTCTTCTTCATCTGATTTTCTCCATTAGTTTGTTGGTTACAACTGATGCGGGGCAGGGTGTATTGTAAAAGTATTCATCTACCCTGATTTCATTGGCAAAACACATTGCCTCGCATAGCCTCACAATTTCGGTAAGATTATCACAACAGGAAGGGTTTGCCATGGAGAATGAACAGGAATGCAATATCCATCCCAAAACGGATGAATTTTCGCGCCTGTTCCCTGGCTTTCAGCCTTACACGACACCGTTTTGAATAAAATGCAGAGGACCGCAAGTTGCAGCGCCTTGTCAGAAAGATAGAAGTAAGGCTTGGAGAACTAAAGAAAGACAGGAACAATCCACCCGGAGGATAGTCGTTAAGTATTAATTCGAGGGCTGACCCTATTTCCGGGACCCTATTTCCGTCCGCGCTACGCTGTAAACTATTATTTCGAGGGCTGACCCTAATTCCGTTTTGTAAGCGTTCACGGGTGGGGGCGCCACAATGGGCGTCCCCTATAACCCTATATTTACTCTCCCCGTGTAAATTTGCTAGTCCTATTCGGTATGCACAGTGTAACGGCATAAATATGGATGGCGACCAGTCACCATGGAAATGCCCCAGGTAATGCCGGCTATACTGTTGGTTTCACCGGAGAGATCGGCGCGGAAGCTTCCCGGAGCAATTGGTAAGTTTCGTAATCCTGACTGCACCACCTTGAATGCGAGACCGTCGGGCGCAAAGAATAGCGAGTTCCCATTCGGGCCAACGTTCGATGCCAATGACATGACCCCACCACTCTGCGGCCAGACCATAACTTCATGGCCGCTGTCCTGAATGAAATTACCATCGTTCATTCTCGCGAACGGTCCCAACGGGTTGTCGGCAACAGCAACACCCATATGTGTCTCTCCCGGCGTGCGCTCCCATTTCCTGCCCTTGTAGTAGAGCCGCACCATCCCCTCGCGAATAATCACGCAGGAATCGTCGACTCGGTAACTGTCGAACTTCGCATGGTCGGTGGATGGCTCCAGTACCACATTATTTTCCGGTTTTGTCCATGGGCCTGTCGGGCTATCAGACACGGCGACTGCAATCTTGGTCTTTCCGCTCTCGCTGTAGCCTCGATTTTTGAATCCATTTGCGACTGCCGTGTAGTAGAGGTAATACTTGTTCTGCCACACAACAATATTTGGGGTGAAAACACTGAACGCATCAAATGCACCGTCTGCTCCACGCGGAATGGCCAGCCCCTTTTCCTCCCATGTTTTTCCATTGTCGAGCGAGACGGCATACCAAATGTCGCCATTGTAACCAGATGGATACAGGTGCGCCTTCTGAGGAACTTTCGTGTACCACACATACCAGGACTCCTGGATCTTGATTATATCGCTCGGGTCGCGACGACACACGCCCTTCTCCGGTCCGATGCCCGATACATTAACATAACTAAACTCATTTTTTCTGGTTTTCGTCGTATCCTCTTTGGAACCATGGCTGATAGCCGCTGTACCGATACATATCATTACAATAAGGTTTGCCGTATAGTTCATAATTCAACTCCATTTTATGTTTATTTTCATAGTCATCCTGGCCGGGCCCACGAAACTGGCCCAGTCGTTATGTTAGTATTGGCACCAGGTTGTAGGTTAAGTATCTCTCCATTATGGGTGCATTGTCAAGCCGGGCTCGGAGGGAGGGCGTAGCCCGACCAGAGAGCCTGGCTTGCTTCGCCAAGGCAAAAGCCTTTGGCGTCTCCAACCCCAGACTTTTATGTGGTCGCTCCTCGTTGTACTCCCGGCGCCAGTCCTCGAGGACTACGCGAGCCTCGGTTAATGTCCACAGCTGCTCCCGCTCCAGGCACTCCTCTCGAAAGCGGGAATGGAAACTCTCGATATACCCATTCTGCCATGGACTGCCAGGATCAATGTAAAGCGTTCTAATTTCAGCCCTGCTGAGCCAGTGGCGCAGTGACTTCTCAATGAACTCAGAGCCATTGTCACTGCGAATATATTCCGGCATCCCCTGCTGCCCGATCAGCCGAAAGAGCTGATTGAGGACATCAGCGGCCCGAATGCTCCTGGCGACATGAATCAGATGACATTCCCTTGTGTATTCATCCACCACAGTAAGCATCTTCAGTCGGCCTCCTCGCACGGTGCGGTCATGGATGAAGTCCCAGCACCACACATGTCCTTGGTGCGTTGCTTTGGTCGGAAGCCCCGTAGAAACGCCACATCGACGCCTGC
>JAUXFM010000039.1 GCA_030622955.1 Lentisphaerales bacterium | reverse complement strand
TATAGTTCTCGAAGTTTCTGAAGCCAAAGGCTCTCCTGGAGATCATCTCCATCTTGTTGTGGAACCCTTCTGTAATGCCATTGTTCTTGGTAAAGCGCCACATGGCGGCGATCTCTTCATCCCAGGACCCTAGGGTCCTGCCGAGCGTCTCGAGTTGTTGCAAGCCGCAGGTCTATGGGGCCGTGACGGATGAATGGGTCGATGATGTAGCGCAGCGCAGCACCATTGTCAGGAGGATGGCCGATGAGTTTTCTGCAAGGTTCGTGCCGTTCCAGGCCGCGTTCGACAAAGCTCTCGAACTTGAGCCACTCGAACACTGGACGACCGACGGCGTACATCCCACGCCTGCGGGGCATCAGTTGCTTTCCGACACGTGGCTCAAAGCGGTCAGAGAGTAGGACGCATCTCTACGATTCGATCGGCTACGGTAGTAGGGCTCAGCTCAGTGGTATTGACCTGGAGCGGGATAGCCCCATATAGTTCGCAGCGGCTCTCAAGGATTCTAAGGATCTTTTGCTTCTTATCGCCTTCGAGCAGCGGTCTGTGCGCTTCCATTTCAACGCGCTCGAGGATCTTCATGGGATCTGCGGAAAGGCAAATAACCATCCCTGTACGGCTAAAATCCTTTACGTTATCCGGATTCAATACGATCCCGCCACCGGAGCCTATGATCAGTCCTTTTTTCTGCGAAAGCTCTTTGGTCAGCTCACGCTCCAGAGACCTGAAGTAGGGCTCGCCTTCTTCGGCGAAAATATTTGAAATAGCTTTGCCCTGTCGTTCCTCGATGATGTTGTCCATATCCAGGAATTCCATCTCGAGCCGCTTGGCAAGGATCCTGCCCACGGTCGTCTTTCCTGTGCCCATGAAGCCCACAAGGATTATGTTGCTTGAATCTTTCATTGGTGGAATTGAGCTAAACGCAGCCGCCACCAAATGTCAAGAACGCCCATATTTGCGTTCCAATGGTCTTTTGTGATTGATATATGTGGTTTTGTCGATACATTAGGTGTCTCATTCGTGGTGGGTGTAGCTCAGTTGGTTAGAGCGCCAGGTTGTGGCCTTGGAGGTCGCGGGTTCAAATCTCGTCACTCACCCCATGGGCCGGCAACCCCGGGTCAACGGGTCAACACCATTAACGGGGGCAACCCGGATTCCTAAGCACACATTATTCTGACCCTCAGCCTGTAGTTCTCGAAGTTTCTGAAGCCAAAGCTCGAAGCCCCTTTCTCAGGTAGAGCCAAGGCTGTCTCGCCGTGTTTCCAGCTGCTTTCTATAAGCGGCCAGGTCGAACTCGGGCGCTGCGCCTGACGCGGCTGCCGCTTCGGCCACTGCATATGAAACATCCGTGAAGAGTCGCTTGTCAAAAGGCTTTGGGATGATGTAGTTGTTGCTGAAGGTCAGATCTTCATGGAACAGGTCACGAACATAGTTGGTTACCGGTTCGCGAGCCACCGCGGCAAGCGAACGGGATGCGGCAATCTTCATCGCCATGTTGATGCTCGTGGCCCCGGCATCAAGTGCGCCCCTGAAAAGGAAGGGGAAGCCCAGCACGTTATTGATCTGATTATGATAATCAGAGCGCCCTGTTGCCATCACATACGGCTTGTCCTTCATTACCTCAGCCACCGCCGACGGCAGGATTTCGGGGTCGGGGTTGGCCATCGCGAAGACGGCCGGGTAAGAGGCCATACCCCGGATATCCTCGGGCTTGATACAATCTGCAACCGAGACACCGATGAACACATGAGCATTCTTCATCGCGTCGCCAACGGTTTCGCAGGCTGCATCCGTCGCATGTTCTCGTTTCTTTTCTGTTAGATCTGATCGATCACTTCGCACAACACCCTTCGAATCGCACAATATGAGCTCTTTACAGCCGGCAGCCTTTAGCATCTCGGCAATACGTATGCCCGCAGCTCCTGCTCCATTGGCCACTATCTTGAGTTCGCTGATATCGCGCTCACAGAGGATGCAGTAGTTCGTCACGCCCGCGAGCGTGATGACAGCCGTTCCCCACTGATCGTCGTGAAAGACGGGTATGTCGAGTGCAGCATCGAGTTTGTTTTCAATTTCGAAGCAGGCCGGTGCAGCTATGTCTTCGAGATTGATCCCCCCGTACATGGGCGCAAGTGCAGAGACCGCATCAATCACGCGGCCGGGATCGGTGCAGCCGGTGTTTCCAGCGTTTTGGCGGCAGTTGGCGAGTGGGACGGGCCAGCCGTCTATATCTGCGAATGCCTTGAAAAGCACTGCCTTGCCTTCCATAACGGGAATGCTGGCCAGGGGCCCTACATCCCCGAGACCCAACACCGCTGAACCATCGGTAACCACGGCCACCGTGTTGTTCTTGGCGGTGTAATCACGGACTCTGGCCGGTTCGGCGCTGATCGTTTTGACCGGTACCGCGACGCCCGGCGTATAGGCCATGCAGAGGGCCCTGAGGTTATCGATCTCCTTTGTGACATCAAGGGCGATTTTACCACCCAGATGATACGTGAGGATCTCTTCGCAAGACAGTTTCATGATGCTCCTTTGTCCGGGGATTCAACGATATCTCCCCGAACAATGCGAGCAAAACCTGTCGTTGCGGGTGCTGTTCCTGGCGACAACCCAATAACAATGCTACTTGAATTCTTCAAGGTGATCCGGAGATGCGAGCAGGACCGGCTTGTCTGTCAGTTTGTCACGGAGCGCGTTGATTTCGTCCGCACCAGAGGTCAGCGGCAATGCGATTTGGCCGCCTTCCACAACTGATCTGCAGAAAGCCATTGCAATCTCGAAGCCCTTATACGCGCTGTCGAAATTGCAGGGATGGATCTTGCTGTTGTCATTGAGCCAGTTGGCCATATCCTGAATATAGGGAGGCATGTCCTGCTCATAATTCATGGCTCCTTCGCCGGATTGCGCGCCGCCGTCAGCAGTTACCGAACGCCAGCCGCCATTGGTCAAGACCTCTGCGAATCCTTTGTCGCCCATGACACGAATTCTATTGCGACCCCACCATTTCTGGACCTCGGGGATGTTCGGTGCGCCTGCGCCTGTTTCCACGATTCCGCGTACGCCGTTGGCGAATTGGATAAGACCTGCGATGTAGTCCGGTGACGGGTGTCTATCGGTTAGTTTGCCGCGTCCCGCTGCCTGCGCCATGACCCATTCGGCCTCAGCTTCACCGTTATACCAGCGCATATAGTCGATCATATGAGTGACCATGTGCATCATCCAGCCCGGCGTTGAGGCATATATGGTGTGGATGTTGCCCAGCGTGCCGCTTGCAGCAATCTCTTTCACCTTGGTGTAATGCTCGCCGTAACGATGCTGGTGGCTCACAACGGCTTTGACACCGCTCCCCTTAACCAGCTCACGCACGCGCATGCCCGCTTCACTCGAATCAGCAACGGGTTTCTCGAAGGCGATCAGCTTGACACCGTTCTCAATGCCGAGCTTGATAAACGGCTCGCGAAGATCCGGCATCGTGCAGAAACAGAAGACGTCAGGCTTCAGCGAACCGATGAGTGCGGCCGCGTCTGTAGAAGTCTCCAGGTCCTTGCCCAACAGTTCTTTGCCATCGTTCAATCGGCTCTCATCGAGGTCACAGATGCCTGTGACCTCGAACGCAGCATTGTTTTCAAACGCAGCAGCATGGTGCTTGCCGCGCTTGCCCATTCCGGCAACGACTACATTGTATTTGCTCATTATAGCTCCTCTAGCCGTTCTGTTTCGCATCCCAGGCAAGCACCTGTTCGGCCACGTAGTCAATTTCTTCCTCGGTCAGTTCCGGGAACATGGGCAAGCTCACGCAGGTTGCGGCATTTTTCTCGGCATTCTCGAGGGATCCGCGAATCTCAACTTCCTTGCCCCAGGGGAACCCTTCCTGCTGGTGGATTGCGACCGAATAGTGTGTCTTCGCATCCACTCCGTTGTCATTGAGGTATTTGAGTAGCTCGTCGCGCTTGGAAGCATCCTTGGTCTCGATGACGTAGAGATGGTAAACGTGCCGATAACCCGGTGTGGCATAAGGCAGGTTAATTGCCTTTGCATCTTTCAAGCCCTCGTTATATCTCATCGCCAGTTCGATGCGCCTGTCTGTGAGTTTCGTGATCTGCTTCATTTTTGCGCTGAGCACACCTGCCTGAAGGTCGTCAAGTCGACTGTTGAAGCCGTAGCTGTGCTTGTCGCGCTTGTCGGAGCCATGATTGCGCAACCTGCGGATCGTGGAGTTAAGATCCTCTCGGTCGGTGAAGACCATGCCGCCATCGCCAAAGCAGCCCAGGTTCTTCTGTATGATGTAGCTGGTGGTCACCGCTGCGCTTCGTTCGCCCTGCTTGAAGTTCGCGCCGGCCCCATCAATGCCCTGTGCGTTATCTTCGATCACTAGCAGGTTATGTTTCTCGGCAATGTCCCAAATGGCCGGCATGTCTGCGCACTGACCATAGAGATGAACGGGGATGATGGCCTTTGTCTTGTCAGTAATGGCCGCCTCGAGTTTTGTGGGATCAATGCATTTCGTTTTGGGGTCTGAATCCACAAGAATGACCTTTGCTCCAGCGATCCATGCGGCTTCCGCAGTTGCAAAGAAGGTGTTCGCGTGTGTTATGACCTCATCGCCTGCACCAATGCCCAAGGCCATGAGAGATAGCCAGATGGCGTCAGTGCCGTTGCCTACACCGATTGCGTACTTGCTGCCAAAATACTCTTTGGCCTGTTCTTCGAATTCGGTCAGCATGGGGCCCTGCACGTATTTGCCGCTCATGAGCACTCGCTTGATGTTGGCATCGATTTCATCTTTGATGTTTTCGTACTGCTTCACGTGTCCATAGAAAGGTACCTGCATTTTCTGTTTCCTCCTGTTGTTGTGAATGCGGCTTCGCTATTCTGCGAGCGCAGCGATTCGTTCTATTACATCTTTTCTGAATTGGTCAATCAAATCCATTGTAAAATCAGTTGCCGAAAGTGACGGATTGTCGATCAATGCTGTCAGATCCATGGCATAGACTGCCGATTCCATCTTGTCAACCCCGTGCGAATTAAGGTAGGTGGCATTCGCCTGTGAGCGCCCCATGGATGCGGAATCATAGCGTTTGCCGCCCGCTATTTGGGAATCGTAAACACCCGCAAGTGCGGCTTTGAGGTTATCCCGTCCGCTCACATCAAGGACGACTTTGATGCCATCCGGCACCCAGTCCAGCGACCGCCATACCTCGCAGCCGTAGATTTTGTCAGGCCGCTTGTCCAGTGGAAGCTTTCGAATAGCTCGTATCGCGTGGATGACCGTTGCAATATGTGTTGCGTGTTTGTCCGCCGGGTTATGGAGATACAGGGTCTTGGGGCAGGTGGCCGCCAGTATGGTGGAGAGATCCGACTGAATCTCAGCATTGCCCGTCTGCTTGATATCCTTACTGGGATATCCAAGCTGGATCATTGCCGAATATCGGCCGATCCGCGCTGCAGTCCGCTGTTCTTCAATGCGAACGGATGCCATCTGGTCGTCGGTGTAGTTTGCGTAAACTCCGGCACGTGGGCTGCCACTGCCGTCGGTGCATGTAACGCCCGTGAACCACTTGTCTGCGATCCCGAAGCATTCAAGTATCCCATGCTGTGCCATCAGTTCCAGGTCGTCCTGATGTGCGCCGATGCCGAGATGGGTGGTTTGTGCCAGCGCAGTGGCAACATCAGTTCCATCCGGTATCAGTATTTCTGCTTTGTCTTTTGTGAGCTTCATTTCCTGCCTATCTTTGTTGAACGGTTGCGGCTCTGATCTGCCATGTCTCAGAACGTTTTCCTATTTGATCATCTTTGCTTCTTGTCGGATTCAGAGTTGTGGCAGGCTGGCGGCTGCAACCGCCTGTCCCACTCGCCTGCTTTTTTCGTCGGGAACATTGATGCTCATTTGCTCCGCCAGTTTGGGGAATTCGCTCTTGAGTATCTCGTTGGCTTTCTCGATCACAATCTCGCCACCCCGCCCGGACGTGACGCGGCCAAGGATCAGCACGGTCTCGAATTCATAATAGTCGGCATAATGCGGAAGCGTGTAGCCCAGGTATACGCCAATCGATTCGAAGATCTGAAGTGCGGCAGTGTCCCCATTATCGGCTTTCGCCTGGACAACTTTGAGTCGTTCAGGAAGCGGCATCTCGTCAGGGAAGGTGATGCCGGCGGCCGGAGCCAGCTTATTGACCGCCTGTTGTGAGAAATAGAGTGCACCGCCACCCGCATCTCCTGACCACTCGTCAACTGCTGCCGATTTGCTGAAATCGACCGGTGCGAAGGCCAGCTCGTTGAGATATCCCATGATTCTGCCCTCGGGGTTGAGGTAGCCGGCAGCTTCACTTGAGCCCATTGCAATGCCAAGTAGTGCGTTCTTGCCCAGTGACATAGCGCCGGCAAGGGCCGTGACGTCGCCGTCGTTTACTACGACAAGCGGCACTCCGAGTTCTTTTCTTATGTTCAGGAACATTGGTTGGACTACCGACTTGAATTCGTCCTGTGGTACAGCGCGGAAGAGCGACGCAACCTTTACCTCGTTGTCGACATATATGCCGGCTGAGCTTCCGCCTACGGCATCCAGCCTCGGCATGTGCGATGCGGCATCTTTGATCCCGCCCACGATTCTATCGTAGTGGTATTTCGAGTCCTTTTGAGGAACGGGGTCCCACGGTATCTCTGTGCTGAATACGGCCTCGCCATCGATTACGGCCGCGAGTTTGTAATCGCTTGCACCCAGATCGAATCCGATTCGACATCCATCGAGGTGCCCACCGACCGCAAGACTGTTTTCTGAAGAGGCGGGTATTGACTCCAGCGGCATTGATTCCACGGCGAACCGGCGGCCATAAACCTTGTTGGCCATCAGGTCGGTGTCGAAGTTGCGAGTGCCGTCGCTGGAATAGCAGTTGGCGATCTTTCTGGAGAGTGCATCAGGCCCCGAGATGTAGATCTTGCTGCCGCCTTTTGCCCAGAGCAGGAACTTGATGTGACGCTCAACGTATTGAAACGTTTGCGGGGTATCGGGTGCGGTGATTTTCAGGTCATGCCTGCAGATGCAACCGTTCTCGCGTTCAACGGCTACGCCCATTGTGAGTTTCTCTGATGCTGAATCAACTTCTGCCTGGTACTCGCGGCGCACAATTACGGCAGGCAGGTACCCGGGATCGAGAGGGGGTGTCATTTTCATTGTGTTGGTCCTTAGTTTGTCATATTCGTCAAGTCTTGACACAAAGCTGTCATTTTCTTCTCTGCGGCGCGCTCGGCGATCGCGCCCTACCTATGCCCGTTCATTGCTTATCATTCAATATGGTAGGGACGGACCGCCGGGCCGTCCGCACGCATCCTCTTCCTCGCCTTGCTAATACAGGTGCTTCTTAACTTACGGGTTCAAGTTCTGGCGCCGGTCATCTTCCTATCCAATAAGTCCTGTATTTCTCAAGTACATCACAGAGAGCTTCGACGTTCTCGAGTGGGGTGGGGGGATAGATGCCCACGATCATCTGGAGGCCGCCCTGCGCTGAGCCGAGCTTCATGATCTCTTCCTTGACGAGTTCGGTCACGTCCCCCGGCGACCCGAACGGAAGCACCGATTGTCGATCGATATCGATATTTATACAGACCCGCCCCTTGACTTCGCGTTCCAGGTTGTCGACTCCGTTGACGAGATCCTGTGGGTTGACGATGCTGACACCCGATTCGATGATGTCATCCATGATGTCCATAATGTAACCGTCATGGTGCATCTGGACCTGAATACCCTTGTCGCGAGCCGGTTGGAAAAGACGCTTATACGTTGGTAGGAGCCAGCGTTTGAAGTAGCGTGGTCCGAGCACACTCGCAGTTTGCGTCCCGAGATCGTCGGCCGGGGCCAGCAGATCTACGCCCGCGTCTATATACGGCTTGAATTTCCGCTCCCAGTGCGATGCGACGATTTCTACGAGCTGATCGAGTCGTTCGTCTTCCATGGCAACATCCATCATGAAATTCTCGAATCCGCGCAGGTAATAGAGTCGCATGAAGAAGAAACCGTGTTCGGTTGTGTAGGAAGCGACCTCACCGTGTGCCGCTTGTTCCTTTAATTCGGTAAGTTCTTCCTCTGTTGGAGGTTCAGGATCGGGCGGCGTCCAATTCTTGAAATTATCCCAGTCTTCGAGCGGTCCTTTCCTGACCAATCCTTCGAGTCCACCAAGCTCGCATTCCCATTCGCATCCCCACTTGTCTGTCTTGCGGAGTGGCTCTTCGAGTGGTTTCCCTTCGTTGAAATCGCGTTGGCCCTTCTTGAAATCGGGGAAGAGGACGGGGTAGCGCTCGCAGATATCTTCCATCCCTTCTCGTGCCTCATACCAGTAAGCGGACGAAATATGAACCTCCTGTGGGATCCATTCGTGCCCCTCCATTGAAGCATTACTGATGAAATTCTCACGATTATTCATGCTTTTCGCGCACCAATCCCAACGGTAAGGTTAACCAGCTTTACTGGCAAAACGTCTCGTAATCTGCTGTTTGACTTTATTATAGGGGGATATTGCTGTATATTCAAATGGCGGATCTGCTGTTTGATTTAACAAAACCGACGGAGATGACAGGTGGAAGAATCAATACCAGAAGAGTTCAAACGCACGGTAGCCTCGCTTCAGTCGCCGGTTGATGTGTTTTCCGGTGTGGATGCGCGGGTCCTGGGAGTACCCGAGAATCTTCTGATGTTCAGCAGGAATGAGCTGCCCACGAAGGCCGACATCCATGTGCATCACAGGTTCGTGTTGATGGTGAACCTGCAGGGCAAGAGCTCGCTGGTCGTTGATGATTTCTTCCCCATGTTAAAAGAGGGCGATGCACTCCTGGTCTTTCCATACCAGTACCATGGGTTTTCTGAGTTTCCTGCCTCCAACATATTATGGCTCTTCATAACCTTCGAGATGAAGGATCCGGAAGCGTTGGTTCATTTGAGGAATACGGCCCTGCCGCTGAATTCGGATGCCCTCGAACAGGTGCAGCGAATGAGCGAACTGTACGTATCTTCATCGAAACCGGGCGATGAATTCGCCCGAGAGCTTCTGCTCCGTCTGGGTCTGGTGCTGAACGAGATGATATGCACTCAGCTGAGGGAGGAGCCCCTGGTGGGGTTGGGGCGAGGGGCGCCAGCAAAGAGCGAGTTGATAGGCAGAGTAGGGCGCTACCTTGTGGAGAACATTCAACGGCACATCGATATAGCCGACGTGGCGTGTCAAGTTTCCATGTCACCGAGCCATCTCCGAAATGTATTCAAGAAGCGGTTCGGGATAAGCCTTGGCAGGTACATGCGCAATATGCGTCTGATTCGCGCCGCACGCCTGATCGCCACGTCTGAGATGAAACTGACCGAAATCAGTGAGGCCTGCGGGTTCGAATCACTCTATTCTTTCAGCCGGACTTTCAAGAACCAGATCGGGATGGCGCCAAGCAAGTACCGAATGATGATGAAGGACACTTCGGGGTGGCCATTGCAGGTCGAGCGATGATAACATTGGTGTAATGAGAAAGTCCAAATCTCGGGGTTAATTTGCTCAATGTTTAGTCATTAGGGCTTCTTTCGGATTTTGGTGTTTCGAACTTAGGCATTTCTGTCCGGTTCTGCCGGGCAGTGGTGATGTGGAATTACTTAGTGAGGTATGATATGTGGGAATACACTGACAAGGTACTGGATCATTTTAAGAACCCGCGAAATGTTGGCGCTATAGAAAATCCTGACGGGGTTGGCGAAGTAGGGTCTCTCGCCTGTGGCGATGCATTGAAATTGACGTTTAAGTTAGACAAGGATGAACGGATTTCCGATGCGAAGTTCCAGACTTTTGGTTGCGCGAGTGCCATCGCATCATCCTCAGCCATTACAGAGATCATCAAGGGCATGACAATTGATGAGGCTGCGGCTGTTACCAACCAGGACATCGCAGATTTTCTTGGCGGGCTGCCGGAGCAGAAGATGCATTGTTCTGTCATGGGGCGCGAAGCATTGGAAGTCGCCATAGCAAACTATCGCACCGGTGAAACCAGCAAGAAGATACTTGAAGGCAAAGTTGTCTGTACCTGTTTCGGTGTTACCGAGGAAGAGATCGAAAAGGTCGTGCGCGAAGGCACCCTGACGACTGTTGAACAGGTGACCAACTACTGCAAGGCAGGTGGTGGATGTGGCGGCTGCAAGCGCGATATAGAGGCTATCATTGAGCGTCTCAGGAAAGAGAGGGAAGCGGCATCTCGGAAGAAAATGCCGAGGAAGATGTCGAACCTTGAGAAGATTCGCTTGATAGAAGAGACGATGGAACGTGAGATAAGGCCGGCGCTTCAGCGAGACGGTGGCGATCTTGAACTTGTCGATGTTGTTGGCGACCGTGTCATCATTTCATTCAGAGGTATGTGTGCGCAGTGCAAGGTTGCGCCGTTCACAATGAAGGATGTGGTTGAAGCCAAGTTAAAGGAATTCGTCTCCGAGAGTATCAGCGTTGAGGAGGAAAAGGTGTGAAGAACGTTTACCTGGATAACAATGCGACAACCCCCGTTGCACCTGAAGTAACCGAAGCGATGCTCCCATTCTTCAACGAGCTGTGGGGCAATCCGTCAAGCATGCATCATTTCGGTGGGCAGGTTAAGAAGCACTTGGACGAAGCGAGAGAACAGGTGGCCGCGCTGATCAATGCCGAACCCTCAGAAATCGTCTTCACCGGCTGTGGCTCTGAAAGCGACAACATGGCTATACGTGGCTCAATGGATGCGGCTGACGAAGACACAGGCTTGATCACGACAAGGGTCGAGCATCCGGCCGTACTCGGACCATGTCGGATGTTGCGCGAGCAGGGGGTGCGGCTCATTGAGTTGGGCGTGGATTCTGCGGGCCAGCTGGATCTTGCGGAACTCAGGCGAGCATTGGCTGAAGGGCCAGCGATCGTCAGTATTATGTGGGCAAACAATGAGACTGGCGTTGTCTTTCCGATGGAGGAGATTGCAGGCACCGTGAAGGAAGCAGGTTGCGTTCTTCACACTGATGCCATCCAGGCGGTTGGGAAGATTCCCATTAACGTGAAGAAGACACCATTAGACATGCTTTCAATGGCAGGGCACAAGCTGCATGCACCGAAGGGAATCGGTTCCCTTTACGTTCGCAAGGGCACGAAGCTTGAGACGTTCCTTATTGGTGGGCACCAGGAGAACGGGCGTCGTGCTGGCACAGAGAATGTGCCTTACATTGTAGGGCTCGGCAAGGCTTGCGAGTTGGCACGTGAGAAGATGAGCGAGGAAATCACGCGTGTTGGCGCCATGCGTGATAAGCTGGAGATAGGGTTGCTTGAGAGCTGTCCTGATACGATAGTGAATGGCGACAGGAAGAACAGGCTGCCGAACACTGCGAACATCAGCTTTCAGTATATTGAAGGCGAATCGATCCTGTTCCACTTGAGCGACTTGGGTATTGCGGCCTCGTCGGGTTCGGCCTGTACGTCGGGTTCGTTGGAGCCCTCGCATGTGATCCGCGCTATGGGTGTGCCGTTTACTTCGGCACATGGTTCGATACGATTCAGCTTGAGTCGGTACAATACGGAAGAAGACGTCGATCACGTCTTGCAGCATATGCCCGCTATTGTCACCAAGCTGCGGTCTATCTCCCCGTTTTGTTGATCTGCGCTTGCTGGGCTGTCAGTTGAAGGATGGCGTACGTTCGGGGATCATGGGCATTGTCGATTTTACGCAATCTGCCCTGTTGTCACGGCGGCCGCCGGGCGACGAAGAACAATTCATCATTCACTTGTCCTGCATAATCCCGGGCGAGCAGGGCTCGGGGGAGACTGATTGATTCCTGGAGTAAGCTAATAACAATGACCACCCGGGGCTCTTAGCATATCTGTCCTGGGCCAACCCTGGTCAAAAGGCCAGAAAAGCGTTTGTTCTGTGAAGAGGCTGTATATAATAGGAAGGGTGTTGATAATGAGAACGATCTGGCCAACCGTCATGTGTATTTCCCTGTGCCTGGCCGCCCCGTGCGGCTGCGTGGTGGATTCAAATAATGGAGAACAGAAGATGACTGCCGATACTGCGAGAATTGTCAGAGAAGCGATGGGGGCTGGTCGCTGGTTTCCCGGCTCAGAAGAAGAATTGCGCGGGGCCGTTGACGGCTATATCGAGAAAGCCGACAGCAAGAAGGTCAATGGCAGAATTGTGAGTGTGCTGGCTCCACATGCGGGATACCAGTATTCTGGGCCCGTCGCCGGATATACTTTCCGCGCAATCAAGGACAATGCGGCCGCAGGTCACAAGCCGGACGTGGTAGTAATCCTCGGGTTTAGTCACAGACAAGGCTTTCCGGGCGTAGCACTCATGGATGGCGACGCTGTTTCGACGCCGCTCGGCGAGAGCCCGCTGGATCAGGATGCAATCAAGATCCTTGAGTCTTCAAGCGAATTGATTAGGTGCAACTACAACCCCCATGCCGGAGAGCATTCGGCAGAGAATGAGATACCGTTTGTCCAGGCTGCGCTGCCGGATGCCAAACTCGTTGTTGCCATAATCGGTGATCACGACCCGAGAACGCTGGATGAACTGGTCAAGGCCATGGTCAAGCTGGATGAATTAAAGAAGACGCTTGTGGTCTCAAGCACCGATATGTTGCACGACGCCAACTATAATCTCGTTACCGAGACGGACAAGGCGACGCTGAAACTTGTTGAGAGGATGAATCATGCGAAGATCCAGCGGGAATGGAACGGAAGCCGTCAGACCTTCTGCGGAGTCATGCCTGTGCTGGCGGCCATGAGATACGCGGAGAAGAGGGGCTGCAAGAAAGGCACTGTACTGCATTATCGCAATAGCGGCGATGATTATCCAGAAAGCCGCGGTCAATGGGTCGTAGGCTATGGCGCCGTCGTCTTCACTGCTGAATGAGTGCTGTTCTCCGTGTTGCACTGTCCGGAATGCATGGCGAATTGGGCGGAAAAACCAATCGCGGCCTCCTCTTCAGCATAAGGCCGATAAGCCCTATAGTGAAGAACGGAAGGCTCGTCGGAAGCCGCCCATGCCTATGGCGTGGCAAGCTTGCGGTTGCACGCGCGAAGTGCCAGAGCATGTGCTCGGCCTATCTGCGGTTCGCGAGATTTGGGCAACACGCCGTTTACTTCTGATCTAGAGATGGGTAGGGACGGCTGGCCCAGCCGTCCGCAGAGGCCTCCCCACACACGTTGACTCTGGACCTAATGCGCCTTCGTCCTCTCAAAGGTAATCTGCAGCGTCCTACTCAGAAGTCCTTCACTCACATGCTCTGTTGCCAGGCGCATGTCGATGGTGTAGACGAATCCGCGGCCCCAGTCGTCAGCCTTGAGCTGACTCTCAACTGATGCGTTGTTCCAGTAGAAGTCAGGTACCTGGCCCCATTCGAGCAACCATGTTGCCAGGAAAGGAAAGATTTCTGCATCGACGCAATCGGTGGATAGGTTCTTCGCTATGAGCTCCCTGCCATTGTTCAGGATGCGAATACGGATGGGGCCGGGCGGGCCAATGAGCTCCAATTCACTGACAGCATCCTTGAGGACTTGCGTGATGTCCATGCCTGCAAGCGCTTTGAGTTCGTCCTGCAGGGAGTTTGCCGGATGCAGCTGGGCGCGGGTCAGTGTGCTGCTGCCCATCGCGATCAGTTCGACAGAATTGCAGCTATCGAAATCCTCGTGGATTTCGTCGAGAAGGTTTGACCAGAATTGTGCTGCGCTGTTGGTGTAGAGTTGGCCGTTGATGTGAAGCCCCAGTGCACCGTACTTTCGTTCCGGCAGGTCTGGTGGGTTGTCGCCAATGATTCGCCCCATGTCCCTTTCTATTCCTCCCTCTGCCTTCCGTCAAGTCCTGGGTTCTGCTTGGCAGATGCATGGTGCGCTCGGTTTCTCGTTCCTATAGCCTACGGTCTTCAGGCTCCGGCCCTTATTAACCTTTTTGTGCTTTCTTGTGGCTGTCTAATCTGCAATAGTTGCCGCATGGAATTGACTGACGACCAGAAAAAGACCGTATCGGAATGGGTTGCCGAAGGCGATGACCTCTCGACCATACAGAAGCGCATTTCGAGTGAATTCGATATTGCAATGACATACATGGATGTACGGTTTCTTGTCATTGATCTCGGGCTTGAGATACAGGACAAGGAATCGGATAGTCCGATTTCAGACGATCTCAGTTTAGACGCGCTACAGCAGGACGCACCTGCACAGCTTGTCGACAGTGAAGGCGATGCCGTCGATCCCGGTGGCGCAGGCGGCGTGTCGGTCGAACTCGACAGAATCAAGAAGCCCGGCGCGATTATCAGTGGTACGGTGACCTTCAGTGATGGCGTGACATCGCAGTGGTCATTGGATCAGATGGGCAGGCTGGGTCTGTCGCCAAGCGATCCAAACTATCGCCCTACCGAGGATGATCTGCAGGCATTCCAGTCTACTCTCCAGTCAGAGCTGAAGAAAAAAGGTTTCTAATCTGCAGCTGGGCTTCTGCCCAGCGTGTAGAAAATCCACTTCGCCAGCTTCATTAGTGTGGTCCACAGGATTTCCGTTGCGATTATAGTCACCGTTGATATTGGCATCAATCACATACACTTTGGAGGTCTGCATGTTCTCATCCGCCTCAAGCGTCTTGTTCGATTCATGTCAAATCCAACCATAAAGGCATACGATCCTGCCGCAAGTTGTATTCCACGAGTGCGTGCGCTTGAATCCATGTAAGCATAACTGTCACCGTATGCAGCAAGATAATCGTAATAATTGAGAGTTGTCTCGCTCGGATGTGCTCCACTTCCAGTAACCTTTACGAGTACCCGGTCTGTTCGGTTGAAGAACGGAATCCCGTATCCCTGGCCCGGCTCTTGATAAGGCCGCATATAGACTCGACAAGCATTCGTGTCATCCGGCATACCCACCCATAACGTTGCTTCACTGCTGGCGTAAACATATCCATCTGGCCCCGAAAATTTTACCTTGGGAATATCGGGCACATAGAAACGAGCAGAACAACTTGCCCCCTGCACATCATTAGTGTCTTTCAACTCGAACAGGATGTTCGTCCCACGCGCCGAGTTCGCGGCCGTGATCCTGTATTCCACGGCTGTTGCCTGCGCCGGAACAACAATAGGCGATGGCACGTCAGATGCCTCTGTGCCGTTTATGTATATGCCTGCCGCCCCACTATGATGCAAGTGTTGGTCAGCCAGTTCTCCCTGCCGAAATGGTCTGACACGCACGAGTGAACTGCTCTCGCCAAGATCCCCCATGACAAGGTTCTTATTGATGCTGTCAATGCGACGGATTGCGTTCGCACCCGGACCACGCGTAGTGTATTGATTATCTTCCACTAGGCATTCAAGTTCGCATCAAAAGAACGCGGAGTTGCGCGAAACAGCAATGACAGAAAGTAACCATGTTCATGAGGAACGATAACGAAGAGACCTTTCTCTGGGGCACCTTAGCGATTCCCTGTCGCACTTCAGAAATCATAAGTTTTTTCAACGGCCACTCAAAACAGCAAAATAGGGATATGGCCCATTTCTTCCGTTCAAAACGGTGATATGATGCCTATTCATCAACTTCTACCACGATTTCTGTGTCATTTGTCTTTCTGGGTTCTTCTTTAGTCGGCGGGGCAAAGAATCGGTGTGCGGTGATGTAATGCAGAGTAAAATGCATTGCAGATAAAGCAGTGACCGCAACTTGATCATTCGTGTTTTCCACAGAGAAAGAACCGTCTTTCTGTTGCGTTGCTTTCATGGCTTTCACAAGGATCTTTTCATGTTTCGCATAACGCTTCCCCTCAGTCCAATGTGCAACAGTGATAAGATACGAGTGGAGATGGTCATTCAGCGTCTTGAGGCCAGGCGAGTATTTTGTTTCTCGGTATTTCTTTAACAATCCTACGTTAAGCTCAGACCAGTCGGGCTTCTTGACCTCATGGGGTATTTTCGTGATGGCAAACAAATCAAACCATCCGTTATCCTTCTTTGGGTCAATACCTTTCAGGAGAGATTCCATCTTCTGAAAATCGCCAACACCATGCTTCCTGTAGTCCGTTTCCCGATATCCACTCCCTGTATGCGGGCCAGACAGGGCTACGATCACCGCTAGTTTATCTTCGTCGATTTCTGGTTCTGCTTGTCGCAACCATTGTAGAGCTTTTGCATGTGCGCTTCCGCCCTTCTGAGACCCAGCACTATAACCATGACGGGTAGTGCCATCGCTGAAAGGAGGTGTTCGCAGCACCCTCCTTCCCTTCCTTTTGGTATTTCATTGCTGCCTTGGCCTCGAGAGACACACGTTTCTCGACATCATCCGCTGCCACACAAGATGAGGTTAATTGTCACCGGGCGGTATAAAATGCACCACTTGTGGGCGGATCAAAGTGCACCACTCCGTGGTTAATTTTTAAGTATCATTTCACTACCATCGCATAGAAGTTCTTCGATGTCGAATGTAGTAGCAGAGGCCCAGGCATGCGGCAATTCCTGCTGCAAGCATGCTCCAGAAAAGTACTTGCCTGCGGCAATCTTCCTTTGCCTTACCACATATGACGGAAGAAACTCCTTCCGGGTTGAGGCCTTCAACAACTTCTGTTGGTTTCGCACTATCTCTGTTTTGCGAAGATGTTACTGCAGCATCAGTTGCCACGTTGGCGTCATATTTGACGCTACTGGTACTGTCTTTCGATTGGCCTTGAGGTTTTGCTTTTGCCCAAATTCCCAATTTTCGGCGAATGGCTTCATTTTGAGCCTGTTTCATGGGAACGGATGACATTGCATGCACATGTAACTCTGCACATCTAGCCAATCCTTTTTGCACCATCAGAAGATTGATGTTTTGTTTGCGCCCTTTATGATTGCAAAAGATCCAAGCACCACGCGACTTCCCGCAATCGGTCAATTCGGAAACCGAGATTTCCTTGCCCCTGAGCATCGCCTCCAAGAAACTCTTGGCTTCCGGTCCGCCTGGTTCATCAAGTTCTGGAGCCCGTATAGCATCAAGCACTAAAGGGCCATCAGGGCGTAGTGTTATTCCGTGCGGTCCGATCTTGCTTCCGATTGCGATTGTATTTCCGTCAACGATGTCCATCACCCTTGCTCGATAGGTCATCCCAACTGTGGCCCGACACAATCCACACGCGACGATGACGATCACGAATGAGATTAAACCTGAGCACTTCTTCATATCTGCGATCTCCTATTCCTCTCTCACGGCATCGGACTGCATACCCCATATCGTTTTGGCCCATGCCTCCCACCCTTTTGAACCAGCCCCAATCAACTCGATTTCACCTTTCCTGCTGACGAATAGCCCGACTTGCCATACGTCTCGGGGCGGCCCGTTGGTGTCATTCTCCCATGCGGCAGCGTCTTCTTGGCCGGGTATGAAAGCACCGCCGTAGCATTTGTTCCGAATTCCCATCGTATGTTCCTTATCGGGTCCCCCGGTTTCAATACCTTGACTCGATCCATGTCAACATATTTCGCGTCACAGCCTTCACCGTGTTCATACGTATGAGACAATGTGAATGTGACATTTGTTGCTGAGTAGGTCACATTCAACAGTTTAACCAACGAAGCTGCGGTGTTGGCCTGAAATTCCAAAAACGTATCTACTTCCTGATTGGCCGCATTCTCCATATCGCTCTGTTCGCCAGCGATGCTCACGGGGATCGAAGCCACTTCAATCCCCATGTGCCAATGTTGATAGTCATTGGGGTAATATCCGATACTCCGGGCACTCGGTATATCAAGTTGGAGTAGATTCGTGTGGATTGCGTGGAAGTCAGTGTAGACAATCGAAGAGAGCCCCGAATCGGGGAAGAAATCATTTGTCAATTGCGATTTCTGTTCTCGACCAACTGTGTTGTCGAGACAAAACACGATGGTGTCAATAATGGCTTCTTTCACGGCATTTGTCAGCCCATCAAAATCGGACGACATCTTGAGATTGTCCTGTCCCAATCGGTGAAGATCATTCCATGAGAAGTTCTTTACTACACTGATCTTGTCACGTGCCCCGCTTAGGGGTTCCTGAAAAATTATTTGATCGCCTTGTTCCACGCTGGAGATCGTGAGCACGTTGGATGAAAGAGAGAGCCTTGGAGTTGCATTAGTGCCATCGTTCAGACGAACAACGGCATTCAGCCATCCATTGGTGAATTGCACGCTCTGAGTTTCTCCTAACCACGCGATCTCCGCTTCAGATCCGGTGCCACGCTGATACTTGATGTCAACTTCTGCATTCGACATTCCGATAATCTGCACATCCCAATCAACGTTGATCTGATCCGGCTCGGGGAAAGTTGCAATAACCCACTTCTCTCCGCCAACTAGGCCGTAAACTGGGGATATGGGGATCTCAGGATACTCGTTTGTCGTAACGATGTTGACTCTCACAACATCAACCTTACACGTCTGCATGTTCTCATCTGCCTCAAGCGTCTTATTTGCATTCATGTCAAATCCTACCGCGAGTGTATGGGAACCGCCTGCCAACAGGATGCCACGT
>JAUXFM010000047.1 GCA_030622955.1 Lentisphaerales bacterium | reverse complement strand
TAGGTAAGGATCTGCACGCCGCTGAAGCCCTCAACTTTGCGCATCATCTTGCGGAATACTTCTTTCTCTAGCTGGCCAAGCGCAAATTGCCGCTCTATCACTCGGGACATGCAGTGATAGTACCCTCCTCCTGCCTCTTTTACTCTGGCTGTTCGCATCGACCCCCTCCTCATTTATGCAGTATCAGCAACTTATCAAACCCTCGCGGGCTGAGTCAATATATATATTGTGTGTCCCTTATCTTTTATCTTTTGTATCTTTTGGAGTTACCAACATTTCCTTTAGTCTCGGCGGCATTCTAGCTCAAGTCTGGGTATCGAACACTCATCCCGATACACCTGCGCAGTCAGGACTATTTCACAACATCGTCGAGGAGCGATCTCTGCCTGTCAGGCTTACATCTTCCGGTTCCGAAATCCATGCATTGCCCCTAGGTCTTAGCATCTCCTGTTGGCTAAGACCCTTGCCCGACATGACTGGGCGCGCGGTTGATATCACGCTCCATCGTCCAGGCCGACAGCCCCGCCCCTGCTCATGGATGCCGGGAATACAAAAGCCGTATATAGATCAACCCGAGGAATGCGCCCAGCAGGTTGGCGCAAAGATCCAGTGACGTGTTAATGTAGCCACCAACGCCCGATTCCGGCACACATACAGATACGGCAAATTCAACTACCTCATTGAGAGCACCCACACCGAGTCCGGCCATGAGCAGGACCACTCCTACCGCCACCGGATTAGCGCCTGGTCTTGATATTGGCCTGCGAAGCAGGCAGTACATCACGACTGTAGCGACACCGAATCCCCACACATGCACAAGTTGGTCGTATCGAAAGATCGGATATCGCGCCGAAAGCTTCATCAGCATTACGTCATACAGACGTACTCCGCCAATGTAGATCCCACCCCCAGCAAGATGCATTGCGGACCAGATGCTCAATCCGATCAATGCGCTAAGGGTATAATCAACCTTAGGCAGCGTGGCGCCGATCACACACATGAAGAAAACAATAACGCCTACGTAGATGACGAACTCGTAGTTCTGACGGGCAAGGAAAGAGGTCCCAAAGCCAAGCACCAGCGCCAAGTTCATCAGCAATAAAACCAGATGCGCTTTTTTCATGATCCACCCGCCATGCGCTAGGGCAACATCTTCCTGAAATCATCGAGTCGACCGGCTATTTCTTTCACCTCAAGTCTGGCCAGACGATCAAGACTGAATTCCTCGACGCCGAACGATGCAACAATTGTCCCCCTCATTATCGCCTCGCGCACATTGGCATCATTCACCTCACCACAAGCCGCCAGGTACCCCATCATGGCACCAGCAAAAGTGTCCCCTGCCCCAGTGGGGTCATTCACCGCTCTAAGCGGGAAAGCCGGCGAAAGAAAGATTCCGGCACCTGAACTCAGAAGAGCGCCATGCTCGCCCTTCTTGATCAGAACATATTCGGGCCCCATCTCATGAATGCTGGCAGCAGCGCTCAACAAATCGCCCTTCCCGGTAAGTAATTTTGCCTCGGAATCATTGAGCGTCAGCATATTCACCTTCGCTATCAGCTCCATCAGTTCCTCGTTGGCGCCGTTGATCCAGATATCCATCGTATCGGCCACGACAAATCTTGCATTCCGTGCCTGCTCAAGAACGTTCAATTGAAGACTGGGCTGTATATTGCCCAGGAGAATGAAGGGGCTAACACTATACGATTCGGGAAGTTTCGGGCTGAACTCTGCGAAGACATTCAGCTCTGTAGAGATCGTGCTACGCTGATTCATATCCTGTTCATAGCGTCCCGACCACCTAAAAGTCTTGCCTTCAACCTGTTCCAGCCCCTCCATGTCAATGTTAAATGTCTTGTAGAGCTCGAGATGTTCAGGCGGGAAATCACTGCCGGCAACAGCCACCATGCCGGAGCGCATGAAGAAGGACGCAGCTGCACAGGCGTAGCTCACGGAACCACCCAGCAGCTCCTCGCGCATCTCCGCAACTGTCTCAATTGTGTCCAGCGCCAATGAGCCAACAATAACGAGCTTAATATCTTCTTTACTCATGAGGTCGATCCTGCAATCAGAAATCCCCAAACAGAAATGGTCTATTCTTCCTGCTGCTGCCATGCAAATTTGTGTTCGGACGCGATCTTGACAACGTTCACCTGGACGTTGCGGACACTGAGAATACCAAGCCCGTTAATCATGCTTTCGCGCACCCTCTGCTGCAACAGCTGGCAAAGCTCGTGCACTTCTGAACCGGCCCTGATCTTGATGTCCAGAACAATGTCTACCTCGTTCTTTCCGGGTATCACGCGCGGCTTCATACTGACGACTGCAGAAAACTCTGTGCTGAGCTTCGCGAGGAAATCGGTTATTGCGATCGTGCTTATGCTCAGCGCCCCCCCTTCATTCTCAAACGAGAGGAACTGCTCCCTCCGCCGCCTGGGCAGGCATGTGAGAATAATGATCGCGACAAGACAGAGAACCGCCACTGCGAAGCCGAAAGCCATCAAGCGTTCCCCGTCGATCAGTTTTGTCAGCGAATTCCATGCATCCTCTGATCCTGGCCCCGCGGCCAGCGCCACGTAACCTGCACAGAAAGCCACGAGTACCATCAGGATCAAGCAGGCAATAACATGCAATATTTTCATAGCGTCTCCAGCCTCACTTGCCACCAGAGATGTGGTTTACCAGCCCATCAAGAGCCAACATGTAACTGGTCGCACCAAACCCCATCACCTGTCCTACGCAGGCAGCAGCAGTCATATTCTCTTTCCTGAACTCTTCTCTGGCATGCGTATTGGAGAGATGGACTTCAACGCAGGGAACATCAACCGCCTGCAACGCATCGCGCAGCGCTATGCTCGTGTGTGTGAAGGCGGCCGGGTTCATTATAATCCCATCGATCCTGCCGGCACTTTCACCAATTTTCGAAACTAATTCGCCCTCGATATCGCTCTGAAATGCTTCAATGCAGACCCCGAGTTGCCGACCCTTCTCTTTCAGGTCGCAAACAATCTGCTCAAGTGGCTTGCTACCATAAACACCTGGCTCACGAGTCCCCAGCAGGCCTAGATTCGGGCCGTTCAGCACCAGTATTCTTAGTTCGTTCTGCACTTCTAGCTACCCTCACTTCCTCTGGCCCATACTCTAACAGGCGATCATCTTCCATGCGAACCTTTATTCGCTGGGCAAGTATATTTTTATCAACAACACGCCCGCATCCATCAGGACACTCAACGTGCGCACCATCACGAGGAAGCTGATTTCCCAGCTCAGTGTAACAGTCATACTCATACCGCAGGCAACATTTCAGGCGAGCACACATTCCGGTAATCGCACCCGGATTCACAGCCATTCTCTGCGCTCTTGCCATCTTAACGTTTATCGATTTGAAATCACTCAACCAGCTGCAACAGCACAGTCTCCTACCACAGGGCCCCATCCCCCCAACGATAGCCGCTTCATCACGGACCCCTATCTGCTTGATCACGATTCTCGCATGCAATTCATTCGAGAGTTCGGATATGACATCGTAAAGATCAATGCGGTCGTCGGAAGTGAAGCAGACACGGAGCAGCGCCATATCGAAGCTATACTTGACATCAACTAAGTGCACCGTCAAGTCCTGCTCAGCGACCTTCATGGACACCCTGTCTGCGGCCATCTTGCTCCGCAGTGCATTCTCTTTGATCTTAGCCTGGTCCTGCAATGTTGCGCGCCGCACCAGTTTGGGCAGCAGATCCTGGGGCACATCGCCCTGCATTTCGGCGATGCTCGCAACATGGCCATGATCCAGAATGCCATCAAACTCAATGATGCATTCGTCATCCACATGAATTGCAAGATCCGACGGACTCACGCACCTCTCGCTCAAATCATCGCTAATCCTGACTATTGCTGTACGATACATGATACTGGTAACGACGCTATTGCCTGGCAGCACTTATCCCCGCAAATCCAAGTTCAAATACAGCGCCTTCCGGCAGGTTCCGTTCGAGTTGACTATTCATTCGCTCAATCAGTCCAAGATTGCGCTGTGCATCCCTGTATGTCAAGTCCCCCGCATGCTTCACAAAGAAATCTGCATGCTCAGCATACTGCAGCTGCTCTGTTCCCGCACCGGCCGCACAAAGCAGAATGTCGCGATGCCACAGCAGAAGAAAACGCATAATGGCTGCTCGGACCTCCTTGTACCGACTCTCTATCCTGGCTTGTATTGTCTCGCTATCCTCTTCCCTTCTTTCCGAATCTGCGTACTCTTCCTGTTCTTCCGCAACTGACTGCTTCACTTCCGCGAACAGAGCAAGCACTTCACTCGAGAGCGCAAGACCCGCAATCGAATTCGCAGGCGCTGATTGCTTGAGCATTGCTATGAGACGAGCCCTGATATCATCGGGCAGCGAGTCGCCCTCGCCTGACAACACTATCTTCTGGCAACGGGATGTTATCGTATCCAGAAGCGCCTGCGGACTATCGGTCAGCAATAGGAAGATGCTTCTTGGCGGCGGCTCCTCGAGTGTTTTCAGCAATGCGTTCGACGCCTCATCCCCAAGGCGATCGGCACCCACCATAATGCAGGCTTTCCATCCACCGGTAAAAGAAGTGCGGTAGGTCCGTCGCTGCACTTCACGAACCTGTTCAACCAGGATTCGCCTCGACTTCTTCTTGGGTTCAACCCAAAGAATGTCGGGGTGCGACCCCACGGTGAGCTTGCCGGCACTGAGTTCCTCTGAAAAAACGATCTGAAGCAGTCCCTCGGCGAAGGCCATCCCCTCACCCCGCGGTTCTCCGACCACGACGTAGCCCTGTCCCAGGCGCCCGGCCTCAAAGCTCGCGCGCATAGATTCCAGCAGTTCGCGAACTCTATTGCTCATTTGCATCTCCTGCAATTCTCCATATCTTATCGGCCAGCTCTTCAATTGCCCCCTCTGCCGGGATGACTTTGAAGCGATCCGGTTCTCCTCCTGCAAGCGCTAGGTACCCGCTCTGTACCCGTCTGTGAAATTCCTCCTTCTCAGCCTCAAATCGATCATCCGGCCGGCCGGGTTCGTTTCTCAAGGAAACTCTCTTCATTCCTCCCGCAACATCGAGATCGAGGAGAAAGGTCAAGTCGGGAATAGTATCACCCAGGGTCAATTTGTGGACCTGCTGCACAATACCAATATCTATCCCGCGCCCGAAAGCCTGGTATGCAGTAGTGGAATCATGGAACCGATCGCAAACAACAATCTTTCCTTCGGCGAGCGCAGGCAGGATTACCGATTGCAGGAGCTCCGCACGGCTGGCTGCAAAGAGGAAAAGCTCTGCCTGCGGTGATATCTCGGCCAATGGATCGTAATCCTTCAGAACTCTGCGGATCTTCTCGCCCACAGCGGTGCCACCCGGCTCACGCAGCAAAACTGCAGGGATAGAATTCTCTTCAAGTCGCTCGCACAACAAGCGTGCCTGGGTTGACTTCCCCGACCCTTCAACTCCTTCGAACGTTATGAATTTTGCCTTCATCTCAAACTCGGCTCAGGAAAGAACAGCATCGAACGCATGGGATACACGAGACATATGAAGAACTCCGAACCTCTGCCCACTGATTACTCCCCCCCCCCGGCCGACCCGAGGCCGCGTCGGCTCGGGCAGGCTGATCACTTTCTACTGACCTTGCTCCCCCCGGGGGTATCCTTGACCACCCAGCCTTTTGCGAGCAGCTCGTCACGAATTTCATCTGATTGAGTGAAATCCCTGGCTTTCCGTGCCTCCTGGCGATTCTTCACGAGTTCCATGATCTCATCACCTGGACCCTCGACATCATTTCCTGACATTACTCCGAGAACCTGGTCAATTTCCGCTAGGATCCTCAGTGCAGCTACCGCCATGGGAGACGCCAGTTCGCCGCTATCCATCGCCTTATTCCCTGCATGCACAATTTCAAAAACCGACGCCAGGGCCTCCGGCATATTTAGATCATCGTTAACGGCATCTACAAAAGCGGCACGACCCTCAAGAGCCCAGCCCGGCACCGATTCCTCAGCGCCAGCTCCCGCAGCTTCTTTCAACCGCGCACAGAATCCGTCCATTCGCGCAAGCGCGGTATGCGCTGCATCAACGGCATCGAAGGTGAAGTTCAGCTGCTGTCTGTAATGTGCAGAAAGGAGAACATATCTCACATCCCGTGCTGAATAGCCCTTGTCCAAGATGTCACGCAACGTATAAAAGTTGCCGAGCGATTTGGACATCTTCTTGCCCTCAACCATGAGATATCCGCAATGCATCCAGTACTGCACAAACTTCCCACCATTCGCCGCTTCGCTCTGCGCAATCTCGTTCTCGTGGTGCGGGAACATGTTGTCGATGCCACCCGTGTGCAGGTCGAATGTCGGCCCCAGGTATGTCATGCTCATGGCCGAACATTCAATGTGCCAGCCGGGTCGTCCTTTGCCCCAGGGCGAATCCCATGCAACATCTCCATCGGCTTCATCCCACGCCTTCCATAATGCAAAGTCCGAGATGCTCTCTTTCTCGTATTCGTCTGATGCCACTCTCGCACCGGGCTTTATGCCACTGCGATCGATGCGTGCCAGCTTCCCGTAATCAGCGAACTTCGCAATGCTGAAATAGATCGACCCATCGTCGGACTGGTAGGCATATCCCCGCTCCATCAATTTCTGGATGATATCTATCATTCCAGGGATGTGATCCGTCGCAGCCGGGTAATGCTCCGCCGCCGCAATACCAAGCTCCTTAAGATCCTCGAAGAAAGCATCCTTGTACTTCTTCGTATAGCTCGCAAGAGACAGCCCAGCAGCCTCTGCGCCCCTTATGGTCTTATCGTCAACATCGGTCAGGTTCATGACCTGGGTGACCTTGTACCCATTGAATTTCAGAGTACGACGAAGGATATCCTCGAACATATATGCCCTGAAGTTTCCTATGTGCGCGTAATCGTATACTGTCGGGCCACAGGTATACATCCTGACATGGCCATCTTCAATAGGCTCGAACTTTTCCAGTCGGCGCGATAAGGTATTGTAGATCTTCATGTGATTTGCCTGCCTAACGGGTTCAATGCATTTCAACGGTGGCGACAGCCATGGCCGCAATGCCTTCTTCGCGTCCCAATGCGCCCATCCCCTCTACCGTGGTGGCTTTGATCGATACCTGCCCCAGCTCGATCTTCAGGGCACGGGCCACTCTCTGGCGCATTCCCGGAATGTGCGGTGCCATTACAGGCTTCTCGGCGATGATCGTAGCATCGATGTTCTGCACAACAGCTCTTTCGTCCTTCAATATCCCGGCTACTTCCTTGAGAAGGTTGATGCTGACCACATCCTTCCAGCGCGGATCGCTGTCCGGAAAGTGTTGGCCGATATCACCGGCAGCAACGGCGCCAAGCAGTGCATCACAAATTGCATGGGTAAGTACATCTGCGTCAGAATGTCCGAAGAGTCCTTCACTGTGCGGAACTTCGCTTCCGCCGAGGACAAGCGGACGCCCACTGACAAACCGATGCGCATCAAATCCTGTGCCTGTTCTTATCATCTTCGTGAGTATAGCAGTTTGCCTCGGCCGCACAAGCGGGAAGGAGCCCGCTATACAACAAGGCCCTTGCATTGGCACGAAAAGTGCGCTATCGTAACTCAGCATCAGCATACGGATCAGATAGGATAAATGATGGAGGTAACTGAATGCGGGCTCGTTGTAAATATAGACTTATCATTTTCCTCTCTCTGCTGCTGATCGCTATTGCCATAGGTGTTGGCTGCGAGCCACTCGTCTACGACTCACACAGTGATACGGATCCGCCGGCCCAGACCACCAGCACATCAACCAACAACACAGGTACCGTCACCAACGGAACTGGCGATGTCATTGATCCGAATCAGGTGACATCTTTAGGGTACTGTAGAGAGCCTGTCATGTCCTGGCCCGTTACCCAGCCCAATGTACAGGCCGTTGTTTCGGGGGGCAGGGTCATTTTCGAAGGTTACAATTCACACGCCTGGACACCCGCCTTCGGCGAAAAGCAGGTCAATGCCAACAGCTTTGTCGGCTACCAGAAGGAAGACGGCACCTACCACATGCAGACATGGGAATATGTGCCCAAGGGAAGAAATGAGCGTGGCACAGATTTCGGCAGCTTCCGTCCATCCAGTGGCCAGACCGTCTATTTCATGGTCTCAGGACTCTGTCGTGATGGCTCGCAGCGCAACGTAGAAGAGCGCTCAAACATCTCAAGCGTAATTTGGCCATGACCGGCTGCCCGGGCATCAGTTCCCTCTCGTATGTTTCTGTCGCTATTGCTTGCCATCCTGAGCTCATTTTGAATAAACTTCATTAAGTTCCCTAAAACAGCACAATGGAGGTAGAAAAAAGATGGGTTTAAGATCAACAGTTCTAAGCATACTGGTTCTCGGTTTGATCGCAGGAAGTGGATGCGAAAGCAGCAGCAGCGGCGGCAGCGGCTCATCCGGTGGTGACGCAGTTGACAAATCCAGGATCGCAATTGGCGCTTGCACGGCAGATGTCATGTCATGGCCTATAACCCAGAGCAGCGTCCAGGCCAGCGTTACCGATGAACACATCGTGTTTGAGGGCTATAACGCAGAACAGTGGACCCCCGGCTTTGGTGCCAAGAACGTCAACGCGAATACTTTTGTTGGTTATGAGCGAGCAGATGGGACCATCTATCTCTACACATGGGAATACATGCCCATGGGCCAGAATGTCCGTGGCAAGGATTTTGGCGGGTTCAGACCTGTCAGTGGACAGCAGGTCTACTTCATGGTCGCAGGGATATGCCGCGACTCGCGCAGGAACGTCGAAGAGCGTTCAAACATCTCCGTTGTAACCTGGCCGTAAAGCAGCTTCAAACAAAAAGGCGCGTGGTAACTGCCACGCGCCTTTTTTGTTTGTATGGTTCATGGTTGCCTGCCACACCCGACAGGACTCCTGTCGCTCATGCGGGGCAGATTCGAAAACTCTTCATCCGCCGCATTACGTCACGTCTCTCATTCAAACGCAAACGTATACTGCGTCAGCCCAAGCTCGTCGCGCATGTCGACCATGGCCTTCTGCACGCCTGATGGGATCGGGATGCCATTAACTTCCCTGTCCTGCCAGGCCAGATACTCTTTCTCCCCCGCAGTGTAGATCCGCTCCCTGCCCGGCGCTTTCCGTGAATCGCGGAGCTGCCCGAGAATAGCACCTGCGTTCTTCTTGAAAACAGGCAGGTCAATGAACGCCTCAACATCTATTGCCAGGAAGAAATGCCCCAGCTCAATCGGATGCTTCTTCCCGTCACGCATCCCGGTCAATGCCTTCATGAAGTTCCCCGACTGCAGCGCAGACGAGAGCACCTCCACAGTGGCACAATAGCCGTAGCCCTTATGGCTCCCGGTCTCCTCGTCAAGACCACCCAGCGGCACCAGCGCCGCTGCGCCCGCCACGAGATCTTTCAGAACCTGCTCTGTATCAGTTCTGGTCTTGCCATCTTCGCCAATCACCAGGCCCTCAGGCGTCTCAGCATTCGCCCGATCATAGACTTCAAGCTTTCCACGCTGCGTAACCGACGTTGCGCAATCGATTACGAACGGAAAATCCTCATCCGTCGGAAATCCAAAACAGAGCGGATTCGTGCCCATCATGTTCTCGACGCCAAACGTGGGAGCAACCGACGGCCGGGCATTCGTTCCGTTCATGGTGATCATCCCCGCCTCAATACCCATGAGTGCATAGTAGCCCGCTATACCGTAATGAGTCGAGTTACGAACGACAACCATGCCAAGGCCCTGCCCCCTGGCCTTGTCGATTGCCATCTGCATGCTGCGTTTACCGATGACATGGCCCATCCCATTGTGACCATCAATGACTGCAGTCGTGGGAGTCTCCCGCACAATCTCGAAGTTGGTCGTCGTATTCAGGATTCCTGCCTTGATGCGATCGTAATAGATCGGCTTGCAGCGTCCTATCCCGTGCGAATCAATACCCCTCTTATCCGCGGTGATCAGGATTTCAGCGCATGTTGCCGCCTCTTCCTCCGGCACCCCTACACCAACAAAGACGTCCTTCATAAACGATTCAAGGCATTCAACATCAACACGTGCCGAGTCATTTTTCATCATTCGTTCCTATTTCTGTGCCCTATTCCTGGCGGGCAACACTTTCACAAGGTCATCGTGCATCGATCGGAGCACACGCTCAGTTGCATCCCAATCAAGACACGCGTCCGTGATCGAAACTCCATCTTTGAGCGGCGTTCCGCCGGTGATAATCTCCTGATTGCCTTTCTCGATATTGCTTTCCAGCATGAAGCCGACGATCGACTTGTTGCCAGCAGCAATCTGGCTGACACAGTCGCGAAGAACATCGGGTTGGCGTTCCGGATTTTTCCCCGAGTTGCCATGGCTGCAATCGACAACAATATTTAATGGCAGTGATGCAGAGCGCAATTCCTCTTCGCATTCCGCGATGTGTTCAGCGTCATAGTTCGGCCGATCGCCACCCCTGAGCACAATGTGAGTATGCCTGTTCCCGGATGTCCTGAACACGGCACCTTGCCCCTCCTGGGAGATGCCGAGGAAATGGTGAGGACTGGAGACAGCCTTGATTGCATCTATAGCCACCCTCATATTGCCATCCGTGCCATTCTTGAAGCCTACTGGCGTCGACAAACCACTTGCCATTTCCCTGTGCGTTTGCGATCCGGTAGTGCGCGCGCCGATCGCTGTCCAGGTAGCGAGTTCACCCAGATACTGGGGCACGACAGGATCGAGTGCCTCCGTCCCTGTCGGCAACCCGAGTTCTGCAATTTTGAGAAGAAGACCTCGCGCGCGTTTCATTCCTTCATCGATTTGAAATGAGCCATCCAGTAACGGATCATTGATCAGTCCCTTCCATCCGACGGTTGTCCGCGGCTTCTCGAAATAGACCCTCATCACGACAAGCAGAGTATCGGAAGCGGCATCGGCAACCTGTTTCAATCGCTTCGCATATTCGAATGCGGAATCGACATCATGAATCGAACAGGGGCCGACAAGAGCGAACAGCCTGTGATCTTTTCCCTCGAGTATATTGCACAGCTCTTCGCGCGCTCTGAGGATAAAGGCCTCAGATTCTGCCGGCAGCGGCAGCTCTTTCTTTATCGCCGCAGGAGTGCGAAGCAATTCTTCAGAAAGAATGCGAACATTATCAATACGGTTCTGGCTCATGATACAAGACACGTCGAATCCTGGGCTGACGTTGCCGTCTGCACAAGGCACATGTACTCCTCTATGATTCCGGGTTTGGTTTGCGATGCTCGAATCAGCAAATGCTTGGGCTTGAGAAAAGAAGCTGCCGGCCCATCTCCTCGACAGGAACTCATGTCGTCACAGCCATCGAAGAATTCGCTCATTTTGTCTACACTCTCAATACATTCAGGACGGCATACAGCACTTCATTGAAACAAAGGCGACACCGTAAAACAGTAACGATTCCAGCCGCGCAAGCGCGGCCATATGCAGAAATCGAGACAAGGATAAGTGATACAGCAGCGTGATGCTACTCTTTTTCCTTGGCAACCGCCGCCTTTTCCAGGTCGGCACGCATGAGTTCTTGGATGGCACATTCGAGGGCGCTCTTAAGCTGGTTACGTAGCATCTTGGCTTCGGTCTTCTTCTGCCTGTATTTGGCCTGCTCCCTTTCGTCCATCTCCTCCATAATTGTGCACTCTTCTTCCTCAATTTCCTTGTCGATCTCTTTCTCCTTAAACCAATCGTCCTCAGTGAGTTTTATGACCCTTTTCATGGCGTCTGCCTCGGACTTGTATGTACCAATCTTCTTACAGGTTCTTGCAGAGAAACCGGAGGCAGAGAAGGATTTGTTCTTTGTCGCCTCATCTTTTTTCCAGTTGTCACGCGCCCTGGATTTCGCCTTCAAGAAGTACTTCTCCTCAGTACGCAATTCTTTTTCGAGCGCCTTAAGCTCTTTTGACTTCATGAATCTATAGGAAATGGTTTTATCGATGCTCTTCATCTTTACGACGTAGTGCCTCTCCTTGGCATGAGCAGACGAAACGGCGACGCAGATGGCGAACATAGCTATAATGTGTTTCATTTCTTTACTCCCTCGGCTTCACACCCATATTGAAAAAGTAGCTGGTGCTTGCGAGCCGTTCCCTAAGCGCAGCAGCCCTTTCCCATGACTGGGCTTCTTTTCGTGTATCACTTGCGTTGCCGGGGCCGTAGTCCAAGGCGGCAGATTCATGCGCCGCCAATGCTCGAGACAATGCCCCGACGCCATCTTCCCTAGCTTGAGCTGCTCTCTCCATCGCCTCAGTTCGCGCTGCGACATGCCTGACAGCACCACCGGCCTTCCTATATTCAAGCGCAGCCTTCGCATAATTGGACGCAGCTTTTGTTAAATCCCTGTCGACAGCCATCTCCAGGGCCGCGCTTCCAGTCTCCGCGTCGCCTGCCTGCCTGAAGTGCCATGGCCTGTCTTCTTCTTCGCCGCCGCTGGCCGCATTTCTGTGAGCCGCTGCCAGTTCCTTGTTGCTATCGGCTAGCCGAGCATAAGCACGCCCAGCCTTCAACCAGTTCTCCGCAGCCTGCTCGAGCATCTCGGCTTTCTTGAGCGATTTCGATTCCGCAGCCAACACCGACGGCAAGCTCAAGCCCCCGAGAACCAGAAGTACTCCTATGTATACCTTTCGCATCTGTCGATCTAAGCACCATACAACAGAACATTCCAAGAAAAAAAGCAGTCTTTCAATGAAGGCTCTTTTCGTCTATGCTGGTCAACGCTGCTTAATATGTGGAGAGGTTTTTCGATCATGGGACTATTTGGAAAGAAGAGGAATGACCGCGGATCCAAGCTTGTAGCCATCGATCCAAACGTCGTAGCGCGGACATTACTGAAAAGAAGCATGATCGCCTGCATTGTCATGGCAATCCTGCTTGGTGTCGCGCTGACCATAGCCTATCTTGTCGTGGAACAGTGAAGAAGACATCATTCCCAATCAGGAAGATCATCAAGCGTGATGGCAGCATAGCGAAATACGATCGTAATCGCATCGAGAAAGCCATCCTGAAGGCTACCACATCCGTAGGCAAGCCGAACTCGAAACTGGCACGGTCAATCACCGCTGAAGTTGAGGCTGCCCTCCTGCACACTTACGGCGCAAAGAGCATGCCCAGCGTCGAAGACATACAGGATGTCGTCGAGAACAATCTCATGCAGAACCGGAAGACCCGGATCGCGCGCAACTACATCATCTACCGGCATCGACGTGCGATGGAGCGTGCGGCAAGGCTGCAATCATTTGAAGCGCGGGATTTCATTCCATACAAGTTGATCTATGAAACGCTGCTCTGGAACATGGATCACGGATGTGATTCCGTGCAGGCACTGAACAAGCTGATCGAGAAGAAGCAATTTCCAGATCTTGTTCGCGCAACTGACAGGAGATATAGCGAAGAAGTAGGCTCTGCTGCTTCGATGATCCTTGAAGGCTCGAAGAAGACCCGAATCGTGATCGTCAGTGGCCCCTCATCATCTGGCAAGACCACCACCACGATCAAGGTTGGCGAGAAACTGAAAAAAGCCGGCATGCGACTCCGCATGATAAACATTGATCACTATTTTTTCGATCTTGAGATGCATCCCAAGGACCAGTTTGGCGACTATGACTACGAGATCCCAGAAGCACTTGATCTCAAGTTGATCAACCAACATCTTGTTCAGCTGCTTGCCGGCAAGACTGTCAGGACCCCGCACTATGATTTCAAGACTGGAAAGCGAAGAATGGATGTTCACGAACTTAAGCTGGCAAAGAACGAGATTCTCCTGATCGACAGCTTGCATGGTCTCTACAAGAAGATGACCCAGAGCGTTCCTGATGAATGCAAGTTCCGGCTCTACATCGAAACGCTTGGCCAGATGCGTTCCGAGGACGGCACATTCGTGCGCTGGTCAGACAACAGGTTGTTACGGCGCATGATCCGCGACAAAGACCATCGCAACCTCCAGCCCATGCAAACTCTCAGTCACTGGCACTACGTACGCTCCAGTGAGTTGAAGAATATCATCCCTTATATCGGCAGCGCAGATTGCGTTGTAAACAGCGCACTCCCCTACGAGCTACCCGTTTTGAAGCCACGCTTGTTTCGCTTCTTCCCGGGCGCCATAAAGAAGTACACCAACGATCCACATCGGCTCGATGCACATATCCGCGCCAAACGCGTCTACGAACTCCTCAAATCGATCAAGACCGTCAGAGACAACAGTCCCATCCCTTCCGATTCACTCCTTCGCGAGTTCATCGGGGGGAGCAGATACCGATACTAGCGCAATTCACGAGGGGTATCGCTATCGAATGATAGCGCACCTGTCAGATACGTTCGGGCGTTTCGATACCAAGCAGGGAGAGACCTTGCCGAAGGACTTTCGCCACGATATCACAAAGCCGGACGCGACTCTCCCGGATCCCCTCCTCCGCCTTGAGGAACGGGACGTTCTGATAGAAGGTACTGTAGGTCTGGGCGAGATCATAAAGGTAGTCGGTCAGCGTGCTGGGCTTGAAGCCACGCGCCGCACGCAGGATCGTTTCCGGGAACTGAAGAAGTTTCACGGCCAGCATCTTCTCAATATCCTCAGTAAACACTATAGGGAACTCTGATGGATCAGTATCAGGAAAACGTTCGCTGTACTTGTCCCGCACACTCGAGATCCTAGCACAGGCATATTGAAGATACGGTCCGGAATTGCCGTCAAGAGCCATGGCCTTATCCCATGTAAAAGTAACAACGCTCTGAGGATTCTGGCTCAAGTCGGCATATTTCACTGCGCCAATGCCAACAGCCCTTGCCACTTCTTTCTGCTGCTGTTCGTCCATCTCGGGACTCGACTCCTTAACAACAGCAAGTGCACGTGACTCGGCCTCGTCCAGCATCTGCTCTAGCTTGACTGCCCCACCAGTACGCGTCTTGATCACGCCGTCAGGCATGCGCATCAGACCGAACCAGACATGCTGAAACTCAACATCATGACCCAACTTCCGACATATCGCAAAGATCTGCCTGAAATGAAGCTGCTGTCGCTCATCGGTTATATAAAGGATCATCTCAGGCTCGAATTCCTCTACCCGGCTCATGACCGTTGCAATATCGGTGGTCGCATAGTTGAAACCGCCATCGCTCTTTCGCACAATGGCAGGTTCGAGCTTCTCTTCATCGAGAAAAGCGACTAGTGCGCCCTCGCTCTCGCGCGCCACACCTTTTGATTCCAGTGCCTCAACCGTTGCAGAGAGCTTGTCGTGGTAGTAACTCTCCCCGCGCGTAATATCAAAAGACACGCCCATTCGCGAATAGAGCCTGTCGACCTCTGCAACACTCAGTTCAACAAACTTCTTCCAGATACGCCTGTTCCCCTGGTCGCCGCCCTGCAGTTTGACGAGTTCCTCTCTGCACTGTGCAAGCCATTCCTCGTCCTCCCTGCTGTTCTCGTAACTTCTCACATAAACACGTTCCAGTTCCTGCATAGGGTCTTCTTCCATCGCCTTCTGATCACCGAAATGGCGATAGCCCATAATCGTGATACCGAACTGGGTGCCCCAATCGCCCAAGTGGTTGTCCGCGATTACTTTGTAATCCAGGAACCTGTACATGCGATCTATGGCACTGCCAATGTTCGGGGACCGCAAATGGCCGATATGGAGCGGCTTCGTGATATTGGGAGACCCATAATCCATAACAATCGTCCTACCCGAACCCACCGGCGGAACCCCAATCCGGTCATCGGCGCCGGCCTGCTCGAGCCGGTCGGCAAGCCATTCAGATTCGAGGTGGATGTTCAGGAAACCGGGGCCCGCAATGTCGATTCGCTCAATGCTGGCCGGCATCGTCATGGAGTCCAAGACCTTCTGTGCTATGTCGCGCGGCTTCTGCTTGAGCTGTTTAGCCAGGCTCATTGCATTGTTGCACTGGTATTGACCGAACTCAGGCTGTGTCGTAGCAGTGACCGATATATTGCTCGGGGTAAGGTCTGGAAATGCCGCGACAAATGCCCTGCCCATAGCCTGCGCAAGCATCTCTTCCAAGGTGGCCCTGTTCTTGTTTTGTTCGCTCATGGCAGGTGACGTTTTAGCGAGATCACGCTGCAAAAGCCAGAGAAAAGCAGAGCTGGAAGAGGAATACGCACAGAGAGCACAAAACCACGCACTACCAACTGCTTGACATTGCTAAGTTAGTCTGCAGCGCATTTGCCCTCTTCTCGCGTCCTGGGCAGGGACCAGCATGATACGATGCGGCGCAGCCGCCCTACCCATCGCAAGTCCTCAGATTTCAGGTTTCATCAGTCATCCCTCTCATCCCTTTTTCCTTGCCAGAATATGGTTCGATGTTGAGAATATGTCTTTTTGCATACCCATACATATTAGGGGACTGGATCATGACCTGCAAAGAGCCTGCGAAATCAGATAAGCCGCAAGAAGAACCCACCAAGGTTGATGAGTGCAATCAGGCAGAGGAGCCTGTCGTCAAATCCACTGAAGCGGACAAATCTGAGCCCATCAGAGCGCAGCCCGAGCCAGCCACAGCCCCTGAAGGACAGAGCACTGCACATGACGACGGATTCATCAAGTTCGTAGGCAGAACTGCCGAAGGAACTGAAAAAGCGTACAAGGCGACGAAATCAGCTCTTAACTCCGCGAAATTTGATCCATTGCTCATCTCCAAGAAGCTCGATGCATGCCTGTCCTGGGCCCGCGAGAAGTTTGGGGTAGGCATCTATGAATCT
>JAUXFM010000106.1 GCA_030622955.1 Lentisphaerales bacterium | reverse complement strand
TTGGATGTTCAATCCCCAAAATGGGCGGCCAAAGGGAAAGACCATGCGGTCAGTCCCTCTTCCTATCATTCCGTATTCTCAGTGCTTGAGAAACAGCTTGGCAAACCAGCTGTCGTCACCAACCATCCCCTTATCTACCAACAGGCAGAGAGCCGTAACGGCCACTGCTGCAATAAGAACACCTACGACATTCGCAATCGCAAATTTCCGCTTCTTGAGACCCAAAAGATAGGAGCCAAATGCGCCGGTATAAACACCCGATCCGGGCAATGGGATCCCTATGAAGATGGCAACACCCAGCTCGCCGTATTTTTCAACAAATGGCTCAACTTTGCCCCGCGTTTTTTTAACGATGGGCCATATCCTGCGGTCGAACCAACCCCATTTCCTCAGAAAATCGAATACCGGCGCCATGATCCAGTAAACAAAAAAACCCAGCAGCACATTGGCCACGAAGCAGATCAATGCCACTTGGAACCAGGAGAGCTGTTCCTTCATCGTGAAGATTCCCAATGGGATTGAAAAACGCAACTCCAGGGCCGGGACGAGTGTCCAGAGCAGGAGCAGGAGGATCGCTATTAACACCGACATGTATACTTCCTATCTGCTGCGCCGATGCTTCCGCAACATAGCAAAGAAGCGCAGAGTATCGACAACCGGGTTTATCTTGCTCGTGGAATCGTTGTAGATAACCTTTATAGGCACTGAATCCATTCTTATACCCCTATCAGCCAGGCGCAGCAGTGTCTCTGATTCTGCAGCATACCGCTCTGAGCCAGTGCGGATCACACTCACGACATCGCATCGGTAGAGCCTGAACCCACATTGGGTGTCGGGGATGTACTGCCCCATCTCCCTGCTGAGCAGCCAACTCATATACCTGTTCGTTATCTTCCTGACAAAAGGCATGCCCTTCGGATCGCCCATGCGGTTGCCAACAAGCACGGGAATCCCCGTACGCACATAGGCTCCAATGAAAACAGGCACGTCAGAGGGTGCATGCTGGCCATCCGCATCCATGGTAATCACCACACTGAAGCCCTGCTGATTGGCGTAATCGCACGCCGTATTCAACGCAACGCCCTTGCCCCTATTCTGCTCATGCACGATGACATGGGCACCGGCGGCACGCGCCTCTTCAGCGGTATTGTCGGGCGAGCCATCGTCCACAACCAAAACGTCAGGACAGTACTCACGCACCTCCTGTACGACCTTGCCTATACGGCCCTCTTCCCTGAAACCAGGGATCAGGACACAGCAGCGCTCTTTCTCACGACGTCCAATACTCATTGTAAATTCATCCGTAACAGGCTAATGGCAGTGATTGTCTGACATATACGCTTTCAGGGCAAGCGTTTTACCAGGGCCTGCCCAACATTGCCCTGCATCGTCTGCCATGATATCATTCCTCAAGGAAATCTAGGACCATGAGCTCCAATAAGACCAGCATCTGTATCTCGCGGCGTCGATTCCTTTCAACGCTGGGCACGAGCATCGCAGCAGGCGCATTGACACCACCGATTAGTCGTGGCGCAAAAGCCGATCTGCACGAGGCTTCATTCTACACAAAGCTCGAGGATGAAGCAGTCAAATGCACACTCTGCCCCACACAATGTGTTGTACCGCATGGCATGCGGGGCATCTGCGAGGTAAGGGAGAACAGGCATGGCACCTACTACAGCCTCGTCTACGGCCACCCTTGTACCACACAGGCGGACCCTATCGAAAAAAAACCTTTCTTCCACGTTCTCCCGGGAACAAAGGCCTATTCTATAGCCACTGTTGGATGCAATATCGACTGTAAATTCTGCCAGAACTGGTCGATCTCGCAGAAACGTCCCGAACAATTGAGGACCCCATATGTTGCACCAGCAGATATCGCAAAACAGGCCAGCATCACCAAATGCCGAACCGTCGCCTACACCTACTCCGAGCCAACTGTTTTCTACGAGTATGTGGTCGACTGTGCAAAGGCCGCGCAAGAACAGACAATCGGCAATGTTGTGATCAGCAATGGGTTCATAGCCGAAAAACCCTTGAAACATCTGATTCCTCTCTTAACAGCCATGAAGGTCGATCTCAAGGCATTCACAGAGAACTTCTACCGGGATGTCTGCTCCGGCCAGCTCAAGCCGGTCCTTGAGACCCTCAAGCGCCTCAAGGATTCGGGGTTATGGTTCGAGATTGTAGTTCTCCTGATCCCTACTCTGAATGATGGCGAGGACGAGATCAGGAAGATGTCCGAATGGATCGTTAAAGAACTATCGCCAGACGTCCCCCTGCATTTCAGCCGGTATCATCCTACCTACAAATTGAAAATCCCCCAAACGCCAACGCACACTGTCATGAAAGCACGCGAAATCGCCCTGTCAGCCGGCTGTAAGTTCGTTTACGCAGGCAACATGCCGGGCCAGGCAGGTGAACATACCTACTGCCCCTCATGCAAAAAGATCGTGATCGAGAGGTATCATTACCTTATCAAGCACAACCGCCTCAAGGATGGCAAATGCCCTGACTGTGCCGAAACTATCCCCGGGGTCTGGACATAGCGCCAGATAGCAGGCAAAGGATACTGGCCCCCTTCACCGCCGCAACCACCACACAGGATGCCCCTATTCCCATTACGGGTACAAGAACAACCCCGACCGTCAGGCAACCTATCGCCGCACCAAAATGATCGGCAGCATCGGTGACTGCCGCCGCTCCATCTACTGTACCGCCCGCCTCACAGAACAGACGATTCCCCAGCGGGAACTGCATGCCTACCATCAGCCCGAGAGCGCATATGAATAGAAAGATCATTCCTTCCATGATGCCCTGCACCCAACCTGCTGCATCCCGTTCCGATACAAATGTCACAAACAGTGGGATTCCCAGAGCTAACACAATCAAGGCAACTTCAAGATACAGCATTGTCCGCCATGGCGCTGCCTTGCACCGGGCATTGCACCATTTGCCACCCATCGCACCACACACAAGCCCCAGCATGAAAACAGCCACAATGAAACCCATCTTGATATAGACATAGCCATACAAGCTCTGGAAAACAAATATCAGAACCATCTCCAATGCCATAGCTGTGAAACCACTCATCCCCAACACCACACCGAGCATTGCTCTTGACCATCGTCCCGATCCCTCGTTACGAGACAGCATTGACCCCACGACAAGACAGAGGCCACCTGCAACAAGTACTGCAAGCACGACTGTTGATCGGTCCATTGCCTTCACCTTGTGAAGCACATGGGCGATACCGGACTCGCTGAACCTGCTCCACAAAAGAAGATTATAGAAATACGCAACGGGTTTGATGCTGGTATTTGGCAACGCACCAGATTCTGAGAATCGTGCCTCAACGTACTTGATCTTTGATGGCTCAATCTCATCTGCCACGCAAAAATATGCCGGTTGAAAATACTGATATTTTATGCCCGCACCGCTGCTGCGCCGATACAACTCATTCCTGTCAAATGTCAGGCCTGAGTCGCGGCCGCCGGCAAAGAAACGATTATGTGATTCTGCCGTAACAAGAACTGAAGAAAACACGCCTTGCAATGTCTGATATACAGATGCGCCAAGCATCGTCGATTCATCCTGTAGCCGTTCTGAGGTCGTGAGCCCCGTGACCATGAACCCGCCAGGTGAAAGAATGCGTCCAATATGTCCATAGAACTCACGAGTATAGAAGCGGTTCGAACCCGCTGTTGTCGGTGCCGGTGCATTGATGATCACAACATCGAACATGTCCTTACACTGTTGGACAAATCTAACAGCATCCTGGTGGACCAATTTCACTCGTCCGTCACCGAGAGCGGCATCGTATTCCTGTCCGGCAAAGGATCGGACCATTTCTCCTATCACGGGATCCAACTCCACATAGACAAGCTCCTTCAGCCCATATTTCAAGAGCTCCTGTAGGTCACCCACCGGGTTGCCACCAAGCAACAGCACTTTCTGCGCAGCGGGCTTCTGGGCCATGATGAAACCAATCTCGTGCTCGTAAGTGATCTCGTCCGGGAACACAAACAAAACCTGCCCGTTGCCATACAAAACATGCTGCCCAGATGATTCCGTTATCGCTACGTTCTGATAGATTGAATCTCTTGATGCCAGCAGGCGGACCGGCACCGCCCCCGATGGCCCCGGCTCGACCAACACCCCCAGCCCACGCCATCTCGCCTCATTAGCAGCATCCCCGACTGGCTCCATGAAACGCGGCACAAAGGCCACCATGATGAGACAGGCAGCAACTGGACACATGACCAGGAACACCCATCGCCGTGCGAGCAGAAATGCAAATGCCACAACCAGAACAGCACAAGCCAGCGCAACAAGCTGAAACGGCTGCAACAGGGGCAACAGAAGGTATGTCAGGAGGATGCCTGCAAGCATGCCGCCAAGAGCTTCCAGCGCATAGACAAGACTCACCGCCTCTGCCCCGGCGACCACACCTTGCTCTTTTCCATGCACCAGCTTGCATGCAGCAGGAAAGAAGAAACCAATCGCAAGGCAAGTCGGCAGAAAAACCAGGAAGGAGTAAATGATGATACTATTCAAGGGCACGTATTCACCAACCCCAACATCCAGGAGGCTCCTGGCAATTCGCATCAAATACACTTGGCACGGCAGGAGTAAGGCAAGCGTCAATAACAGCAAGGCAAGAACAGCACGTATCCATACAAAGGACATCCGCTTCACTGCGAGACGAGAAAGGCCGGCGCCGAGGCCTACACCAATAAGCCAACTGCCAAGGGTTACACCAATGCTCAACTCATTGCCGAAAAAGACAACCAGTGTTTCGCGCATGAATAGCATCTGGGCAATAAGTGCAAATACGCCCAGCAGGAACATGACCGGCAGGATCATTTCTCAGTCAACACAACGCTCTGAAAGATGAAGTATTTTGTGCCGCTCTTCCATCCATCCGGTGGCATTCCCGCCTTCGCACTCAGGCTGGCAAGCGTTTCCTCTTTTGTCCATTTCTGCTCGATAGCCACCTCGGGCAGGAAGACGGCCCCCTGCCTGCCCTTCTCGATCAAGATGCCGTGCGCGCCCAGCCTGAACTCATCGACAGATGCAATTTCTTGCATAGGACTCAGGATCGACACATGAATATCAATCTCTGGAATTTCAGACGGGGTAATCGGGTTCATCCAGAACCGCCCATCCGTCGATGCATTGGCAGCGCTCCTGTGAACCGACAGATACATCGGCTCAGTGGCCACAAGGCACCCTATACAGCCTCGAAGCTCGCCCTTGTTCTTGAACGTGACGAACGTCCCGCTCTCAACCTGCAGTTTCTCGGTAATATTATAATCCGAGAAATCATAACTGCTTTTCTTCCCCGCCAGACTCCATGCCAGCGTGTTGCGTGCAATGGCAAAAAGGATCCTCTTCTCGTCATCAGATAGATCCGGTGACCAGTCGCCGCTGCGATGCTCCTTCATGATGCTATTCTCCTTTGGTGGTGTAATACCTACATCCGGCCTCTTGCATCCATATGAGGCAAGCACAACCAGCGCCACCACCCACTTGGAAAAGGCTCTATACATTGCTTTCCTCCAAGAACCACTGTCCATTCTGACGTTTTGAATATACAGTGAACCACAGGTAACATTCTGACGTTCTAATATATAGCCACATACTCTCAAATAAAAGGAGCCTTTCGATGAAAAAGACCGCAATATCAATCACTTTACTGGCTTTCTGCCTCTCTCTCGGACTAACCGTTCAGTCCTGCTCTGCCAAGACCAAGGTAAAGAAACTGGTATCCACCGCACGCCCCGCCGGTAAGCTGGACGAATCGCTGTTGAACGAAGCCAATGCAGCCATGAACAGGGGACTCGATTGGCTTGCTGCCAACCAAAAGAGGGATGGTTCCTGGTCGAACCCGGAGTTTCCCGCACTGACCGCGTTCGCACTGCAAGCTTTTGCCAAGAGCGATCATACCAAAAAGAAAGAGGTCATGCCCAAGGCGATCAAGTTCATTCTGGCCCATGTCCATGAAGATGGCAGCATCTACAAGACAATCGAGGGCCGCAAGGGCGGCGGACTCAAGAACTACAATACGGCCGTCTGCATGACAGCATTACACAGTATTAGTGATCCTGCACTCAACCCTGTAGTGCTTAAGGCTCGCACCTACATGTCAAAAGCTCAGCATCTCGAAACCGATACTTACGCCGGCGGCTTCGGCTATGATGCCAGTACAGCCAGGGAATACGCCGACGGCATTAACACTCTTATGGCTATTGTCGCCATGGTAGAGACTGCCGGTGTTGAAGATCTCCGAGACAAGGCCGAGAAGCGTGCCGATCTCGACTGGAAGGCAGCCGTCAAGTTCCTCGACAGCCTACAGGACCAGACTAAGGACGATGGCGATAATCCCGGTGGCTTCCATTACAGGCCTGACGACAACAAGGCTGGGACGGTCACCAATAAAGCTGGCACCGTAAAGTTCAGATCTTACGGCAGCATGACCTACGCCGGACTCATGTCAATGATCTACGCACAAGTACCCCGCGACGATCCTCGAGTCTTGTCCGCTTTCGATTGGGCACGAAATCACTGGACACTCACAGAGAACCCGGGCATGGGCGGTGAAGGACTTTACTTCTTCTACAATATCTTGGCAAAATCGCTCGATGCCTATGGAACAGACGTCTTTGAAACGCAGAAGAAGTTCGTCGATTGGCGCAGAGAGCTTGTCACAAAATATGTCCGCGACCAAAAGCAGGACACAAATGGGCGTGGCTACTGGGTGAATGAGACCGGTCGCTTCTGGGAGAACGATCCTGTTCTCGTCACGTCCTACTCCATCCTCGCGATGCAAATAGCAGTGAAGTAGTTCATTTTGGATTGCGGATCTCGAACTGGAGGTTTTTCCGGTCGGTGTCCAGCATCAAGGCCATGCCCATACGTATATCTTGCAGACGGTGTTGCTGCAACTGAAGTGAGGCACTGCATGAAATCGTTTCATTTTGCTGGATTTGTCAGTCAATCTATTGGCAATAGATGCATTTGTGAACCTCGGCTTTAGTTAACCGGACAGTAGCAAAATGGATAAGCATGTGGGATTGATCTGAAAGCACCGTTCTGCTATGATGCTAATGATAATTGATCACTAACTGCTGATCACTGTTCTTTGACATGGGGGCGACCTGGTTTCGACGTGCTAGTTGAAGCTTCAGTTGCGTGCCGAGGATCCTGGTTGGCCTCGTTAAAAATCCGGGAAACAAACATAAAAGCCAACGATAACTTGGCCCTCGCGGCTTAAGTACCGCGACGTCTCACCGTCAACGCCTGCTAGGCGGGATGAGGCGACGACAGCAGGCTAGTCCGGTTCTCGGGTGTCCGGGGAATCTGGCAAAACTTTTCGTGGGCACTGGTCCAATCAGTGGCCTGTCTGCCGGCAGCTGACGGGACGAGACTTAAAAGACAGAATACGCATGTAGACGCTGTTGTGACTCTCTCGCGGACGGGGGTTCGACTCCCCCCGCCTCCATTCTTCGCTTTGCGGCCCTAGCATCGCTCGCCCCGAGCTTCCCACGTCGCTAAAGTTATGTGGCACATGACAAAGGGCTCGCCAGGAGCCAGAGCATGAAGAAACCAAGAGAACCTTCTCACCACCAGCTCTATCGCTCCGCGCGTGCCGAAACAGGACAACGCTCAGTAAACAACTCTAAACGAATCAAACTCTCCGGTGGGAGGCAAGAATTGCGACCTGACGTTGGTAACGTTGGCACAAGATGGACCATGCGCGCACCACTTGAGTAGATTGTCTATTGCCGACTCCTCCCCTTCGATGACCACCTCGACCCGCCCATCAGAAAGATTCTTCACCCACCCCGTCAGCCCCAACCCACGAGCCTGCTGGCTCGTGTACATTCTGAAACATACGCCCTGGACGCGGCCGCTCACCCAGAAATGTCCACGCTTCATCATTATGATTCTCCATGGATCATAGGCACGAACCGTACCGCAATATCATCACGCCTCTTTGTCCGCCCTTTAATTCGGTGGACAACAGCGATCTGCTGCGACTCACGGCCAACAGGCATGACCAGTTTAGCGTTCTCGCCTAGCTGATCGATCAAGGCATCAGGCACATCATCAGGCGCACAGCCACCTATGATACCATCGAAGGGCGCTTGGCTCGGTAATCCCTGATAACCATCAGTGGTCACCACCTCTACATCGCGATATCCCTGGTCGTTCAGAATATTTCGTGCGTAGTCAGCCAGTTCCGGGACAATCTCCACAGCGTAAACTCGTGCGCCCAATTCAGCCAGGATCGCAGCTTGGTAACCGCACCCTGCCCCTATTTCAAGAACCTTGTCTCCCGGCTCTACCTCCAACAGCTCGATCATATATGCCACAATAAAGGGCTGCGAAATCGTCTGCCCCTGCCCTATTGAGCAAGGGTGATCCCCATAAGCCCCGCGCATACTGGTCAAGCCATCAGGAATATGAAGGTGACGCCGCACCTCTGTGAATGCCGCAAGGATGCTCTCATCCCGGATCCCACGGCTTCTCAGCACTTCGACCATGGACTTCCGGTATTCCAATTCCTTCGCAGATATGCCAGCCATATGTTTAGAATCCAAATCGTTCTTGTTCCACTTTGCTGCATCTGACAGAATTGTAGAACATATTACTGCGTCTGATAACTCGATTACAAGGAGTAAGAGAAATGGAAGAACAAATCCGATCAACACTTGAGCAACTTCGCGGCATGTTACAAGCCGATGGCGGGGATCTTGAAGTCGTGAGCATCGAGGATAAGGAAGTAAAACTCAGGCTTACGGGTGCCTGTGGCAGCTGCCCTCATGCTACCCTGACAATTAAGCAGGGAATCCAGCGCACACTCCAGGAGCAGGTAGATCCCGAAATCAACGTGGAACAGGTTTCCTAACGGCTTCCCTTTGTGTCCTGCAATGAGACCATTCTC
>JAUXFM010000004.1 GCA_030622955.1 Lentisphaerales bacterium | reverse complement strand
GAGACCGAGCATCATAAGTATGCGCCGGTCCTGCAGGGCGTGAGCGTTGAAGCATCGAGCTATCCGAGTGACCAGCCGACCGGTGAGCCCAAACAAACTTTTACCAAGTACTTCTCCGGCCGCCTCATATCCTTCCAGCATATCATTAACGCGGAAACAAATACGGCAGTGCAGTACCAGATCTCGGGCGATAGCGGGCTTGCACCGACCTGGTACTACTGGAGCGGTTCTGAATGGACGAATTCGATGGGGTGGGGATATGGGCTGAATACCTCGTCACAAAACGTGATCAACGCGAATATCGACTCTTTTTATGAGGAGCTATATAACGAAACGGGAATCAACTTCAGGGTAAAGACCTGGCTGGATTCAGATGGAGCGCACCAGGTCGGGGTTGATGAGATCAGGACAATTGGCGCTGGCGGCAGGATTGTCCTGACCGAACCGGACGGCACAGAAGTTGGTGATGATGCGTGGCTTGCAGGCGTGACAAACAACATCCGCTGGGTAACGGACGGGATCACCGCCGCAAATGTGGACCTCTATTATTCCGTGAATAGCGGGACCAACTGGACGGCCATCGCAGCAGGTGTCCCGAACAACAGCAATTATCCCTGGGCTACTCCCTGGGTGCTGGGCGTCAGGAATAATATGCGGATCAAGATCGAGGATTCCGATAACCCGAGCACGATCTGGGATGTCTCAGATAGCGATTTCCAGTTGCGTGACAGGTTGCATCTTCTTTCGCCGAACGGTGGCGAGGTCTGGTACAACGGCGAGACGAATTACATCGTGTGGGCGTCGCCACCCGGCATTGCCGCCGTAGATATCCATTTCAGCAGTGATGGCGGGAACAATTACAACGTGATCTTCACGAACATTGCGAATGTCGTGAACTCCACCAACAATGTCAACATATGGGCGATCCCCAAGACGGATCCTTCGCTTCTCTCGACCCAGGCACGTGTGAGGATCAGTCTCGCTACAACGCCTAACTTCAAGGGCGACTCATCTGACAGGGATTTTGTGCTCGCAGGTATGCGGATCACGAGCCCCCGTGGCGGAGATGAATGGGGCAGGCGCACCATTACCAACATTGTGTGGGAGTCGGCAGGCGATAACAGCTCGGCAACATTTGAGCTTTCCCTCGATGGTGGTACGAATTGGTCTACGTTTACGAATTGGCCGAATACCAATGGCGCCAACAGTCATATCTGGACGATAGCTGCGAGTAACCCTAGCCCGACCTGCATCATAAAACTCACGTCCGGCACCAATAGTCGAGCCTGGGGTATATCGGATCTCTTTACGATTGCTGATATTGACATCAAGGCGCCCAGCAACAACGCAGCGTGGCAGGTCGGGACGACCAATGTCATTGCCTGGACTGCAGGTGGCGCAGGTCCATTGGTTGATATCTTCTGGTCAACAAACGATTTCCTGACACAGAACAGGCTCACTCCTGTTGTGGGTTATCCCAACACGAACAACATTGCTGTAACCAACTTTTTTGTCTGGTCGGATATACCGTCAGCCCCCTCGATCAATGCGAAGATCAAGATACAGAAGACGGCAGGTGTTCTGAATGGCGTCTCAGAGTCATTCAATATCGCGGGCGTGAAGGTCAATTATCCGAATGGTACTTTTGGTGAGCTAAAATGGATCATGAGTACAATCCAGACGAGTTCCTGGAACTATGCTGCCGCAGGACCGGGGGAGAGCTGCGTGGTCCAGATCTCAAACCGGGGCACGAACGGGCCCTGGATAGATATGACCTCGTCCAATTTCCCGCTTGCTGCCAGGACAAATCTTTATACGCCGACGTACCCGACAGTGGAAGGCCGGCTCAGGATTATCGCCACGGATCCGGCGGTCTCGAACATGTACGATATCTCCGATTATGACTTTACCGTGGTCGGCTTGCTTGGCTTGAAACCGACCAATAATGCCATCTATACGGTGAACACACCGGTGGTTACAGGCCTGTCGTGGGTATCGGCAGGGACCCTGGACAATACCATGGACGTTGATTATTCCCCCAATGGAACGGGGAACTGGGTCAATATTCTGACCGATTTCAACAACGAAACTGCGCCGGGCATTAACAGTTACAACTGGACGGCGGGCATGACTGCTGATCTCGATCCATCCGAGAACGCAAGGATTAGGTATACCGCAGGTCTGCCGGCATCCGGCATATACGCGAATTATTCCGGCACATTCGTTGCGCGTGGCATCAAGATCACGGATCCGACCACTGCGTCTGCCGTGGATATCGGGCAGGCTTACACCATATGGTGGATTGAGGCTGGTATCGGAATCAATGCGGGCGCCAGGTTCTATATCTCAACGAATGGTGGCGCCACATACGAAATGCCGAGCTTTACGGCCATAGATATTCCTGTAGGCCAGATTGTATCCAATGCATGGAGCGTTGACGTGAACCTGCCCCCGACAACCAATGCCCTGCTGAAGATTCACATTACGAATTCGCCGGGTTATCCTGTCGACGTTGGGTATGAGACACTTTCCAAGCCATTTACGCTGCGCGGAGTCAAGATCGCCAATCCGACAACGGGCGATAACTGGGAACTTGGCAGCACGCAACAGATCAGGTTTGTTGCGGCAGCGGTCGATATCCTCGGTGATATTCACTACTCGTCTGACGGCGGCGGGAGCTGGGATACCGCCAATCCGATCGCACAGAACATTGGTATCAGTGACGGCCTGAATGCTACCAATTGGATCGTCGAGGCTACCAGAACTCCTTCAACGAACGCACAGATCCGTATTGCTTACACTGTTGCTGGTGCGCCGCGATTTGCAGAGTCAGCTGTCTTCACCGTCGGTGGTGTCAAGGTCACCAGACCGATCGGCAGCGATATCTGGGCTGTCGGTGAGACGAATTTGATCCAATGGACATCGGTCGGTACTGATGGCACCAACACCATCGAGGTGTTCTCCAATGGCGTGCCCGTCTGGAGTACGAATAATGTTGCGGGTTCGCTCTACTGGTGGGTTGTCCCGAGTAATGCGGTCGGGACAAGTATGATCGTGAGGGTCACGGATACGGGCGGCTACTTCGGTGATTCTGCAGCCATCGAGATTGTTGCAAATCCGCTGATTAAGATCCTTTCCCCTGCCGCAGGCGAATTCTGGCGGGTGAGTGAGACCAATGTTGTGAGCTGGAGCATGGGTGGCAGCATGGGCGAAGGTTGGGCCGTGGTATATTCGACGAATGATTTTCTGACATACCAGCCTATTGTTGGCGCAATCCAATCGTCGAACAACATCCGCACATTGAACTGGATCCCCTCCGATCCATCCCAGCTCGGAGCGGCCAAGATATACATCACCAACACTGCTACTGCCGGTATCCAGGATACGTCACAGGTCTTCTATCTGTCGCCCAAATTCCAAATCCTGACCCCGACCAATGGATCGGTGTTCTATGCGCTGGAACCGACGCTTGTGACCTGGTACGGCTGGGGCAACGTCAGCAATGTTGATTTCTATTACTCAATCGATCCCACGCGAGCGCCGGGTAACTGGACCCAGGTGAATACCAGTTCTGTGCCCTGTCTGGGTGGCATGCAGAAACCGAACCAGTATGTCATGACTGTCCCTGACGTTCAGAGCGATACCGTCTGGCTGAGAATCCAGGACAGGAACTATACGAACAACTATGCATATGATTTCCACGGTCCGTTCGACGATATCGAGGGGATGTTAAGTATCCGGTACTTTACCATTGCCTGGCATGTCTATGACCAGAACACGGGGAGCAACCTTACACAACTGGCCGTAACTGACAGTTCAGGATGGACCAGGTCGAGCATGACATCGCCAATGAATCATATGTATCCGTATGGCCATTTCGATACCGTGTGGTACAGGGAGTTCTTTCATGACAAGGTCGTGTTCGACTGGATATCCAGGCCGTCACGGACGATCGATGTGGCCATGGCCAAATCAGAGATTGAGCCGGATTACCATGTCATGGCGGATATTGTCTACAACGATGTCAGCACAAACCTTACCATCCATGCATGGCTCGAAAGGGGCGGTGATGTCCTGGCTACGCCGGACAGTTGTGCGATCCATTTCTATGACACTGCCGGGACAGAGATCTATACGCTCAACAGCAGCGCGCCACTGGCAAGCGGCATCTTCCGGTTGTACTGGGACAATGTCACGGCAACGCTGACCCCTGGTGAGACTTATTTTGCCAAGGTGGACGTGAATTTCTCGGGTGCCAGCTATTCTTCGGCTGTCTCTTATACTGTCAGGCTGGCTGCAGCTTCTGCCGAACTGCTGACGCTGCAGACACAAATTGCGAACGTCGAATCGGCAATACAGAGCAATGTCTTCCGGGTGAGAACAAACCTTGATGTTCTCGCCACTCAGCAGGGTACGTTCAGGGCAGGCGCCACAAGCCTGCTGACAAATCTCACCAGCAGCGTCGGTCGAGTGGAGAGCGAGGTCACGAACCTTGTTTCGATTGTGAAAACCTATACCAATGCATTCGCCACGCTCGATGGCGTTGTGACCAATATCGCTTCTATCGGACCATCGATCACGGCCATAAGTTCAATAGTCGCCCGCATAGAGACCCAGGTCGAATGGCGTGGAGCACGTATCCTGACGAGACCCACGACGGTGATGCTGAACAGCACCAACCTGATCCTCTACAAGTCGGGAACTGGCCTGACGCCTTCGATAACGGCTTATGACAGCAGTGGGACCATGGTGCACAGTAATAGCATGGCCACGATCAATGGAGGACTCTACAACTACGAGATCGCATGTACCTGGGGTGTGGGCGACTACACTATCGAATGTGTCGACGATCCAGCTGTAGCTACATCGCCGCGTGACCGCATGGTGATTGAGATCACAACGGCCAGCTTGCAGCAGCTCGCGTCGCAAATAAGTACCATAGAATCCAGCGTTACCAACATCGCAACAATTCTCAGCGCGGTTAATGCAGTGTCGAACCAGGTCAGTACCATCTACACCGAGGTGACCAATATGGCAGCCAACCTCGCCGTGCTCGCAGGCGTCGACTGGGCCAATATGAGCAATGTTGTCGATCAGCTCCAGGCCGCCATCACGAACCTCGCGGGGACGGATCTGACGGCTGTGGAGACCAGCCTTGCCACGATAGAATCAGGAATGACCACAGTGGATTCCGGTCTGACAGAACTGAAAACCCTTCATGCTTCAGCATCCAGCTCCATGCAGAAGATGCATGATATGCAGGAGACCACTTCGAACTCCTTGACAGTCATAAGCCAGAATATAGGCAACCCTGCCGATACTTGGGAGTCGGAAACCGTCTTCGGTGTGCTTCATCATGTTGACAATTCACTGGACGGGGTGGGTGACGACGCTTTCGGAGCGAAGAAAGCTGCCAGCTCTGCCAAGACACTGGCAGGTTCCGCTGCCAGCGGTGTCCAGGCCGTTAAAACCTCCATGGGCGATGGCGAGTTTGAAGAGGCGGCCACTCATATCAAGGCGCTTACGAAGCGGGTCGAGGAGATGCAGAGAAGCGTAGCGTCTATCTCAACGGGTATCAACAACGATGCTCTTGTTGATGGCCTCAAGGATGCAATTGCGAATATCAACAAGTGGGCCAAGGAGGAAGGTGCAGATCCCCTTCTCGGGAAACCTGCGACCGCGCCGCCCGGCAAGGGTTCGTTTAATGAGGAATCCCTTGCAGATCTTTATAATGCTCTCGCAGGTGTGAAAGCAGACATGTCGCTCATGCGCATGTTGATGGACGAACAGATCAACCAGCCGGTCATCCAGGACTGGCTGGAAGCCGCAGAGTAGCGGCCCTCTTCTACCGTCCCAAAACCTTTTGCTTCAAGGGTTAATTGCTGTTAGCATGAATCTGGCATGACAGGCAAACGACCACTACTATTGTTCTGTACCCGTACATCGGGCAGGAATCCTGCGATAGAGCGCGGTATGTTTATCTCATTGCTCGTTGTCCTGGCACTCGCTGTGGGGTATGTCCCGCCTGCCCGGGCGGCGGAGATCATAATGCGGATTCGGGTGGTGAACAGGCCCAACGCCAAAGAGCAGAAAGTGTCTGTCAAACGGGACCTGCCTGTCGGTATCCGCCCTGAAAATGTCACTGACAGCGCCGGTCTTAACATAGGCTATAACATTAAGGAAGACCGCTATTTTGTCCGGGGCGAAGTAGAGCTGGGTACCAATTCCGCACAGAGCGTCAAGAATCTCGAAGTTGTGCTCGAGGACGTATGGACTTTCCCTGCCGACAAGATTGAGACCCTGAAGACAAGGGCCACGGAAGCCGTGACGAAGCTCAAGAAGAAGGAGAGCGAATTCATGGGCACGGCCACCAATATCAGGGACAAGGTCGTTATGGATCTGAACCAGCTCCTGGTAATACAGGAAGAGAATGCCATCGGCATGGTGCCGCCCCTGCAGCATATCAGGGCATACTCGACCACCCGCAAGATCTACGGGAAGGCGGTCAAGAATCTCGGACAACTTGAAAACTTCCTGATCATGGAGGGAATAGATGTTGCGCCAATCGATCCCATTGTCTCGGAAGTGGAATGGGAACGCGATGAGCGCAAGGTGCCAAGCGGCGGCTACAAATCCGCCGTTATGAAGATCGAAGTCGAGAACACTTCGCCACTCACCAACAGGGTCATTTCCGTGCGAAGAGATCTTCCCGAGGAGATCGGCGTTGAGGATGTTGTCGATCCGGACATGCTGAAAGTGGGATACGATGCCAGACGTAAGCGAACCTACGTTTACATCAATGACCTGGAGCTGGCCGCCAGGGAGAAGAAGGAGTTCCCTGTCCTGATAAAGGACAAATGGGATATCAATGGCGATTACATAATTGAGTTTACTTCCATCGCTACTAACCTTCTGGCCGTCGTGAGCGCCGAAGAGGGGCACGAAGATCTGCAGTTGCACGTTGCTGGCATAATCGAAGAGCTGAACCAGATCACAGCGGAGACGAAGCCGGAAACACTGGGCCCGGAATACGTCGATTTCTTCCGCGTTCAAACGCGTAAGCTGGGAAAGATCAAGGGCAAACTCGATAGGCTTGAAGAGGTGCTCAGGAGAAAGAAAGAGCCCAAATGGACGACACCAATGCTGAGCGTCAAAGCGCCTGATCCCAGAACAACGTGGATAATCATCTATATCGTTCTTGGATTCCTGGGCTTGGTCAGTCTATTATTCTTCCTAAGGTGGTTCGGCAAGAGCAAGTCAGAGAAACTCGGAGACAGCGGTCAGGAATAATAGTATGGCGTTCAAGATAAATCTCCTGCAACTCAAGGAACATGGCTCTGTCGCAGAGATCAGGCAGGATGTTGTCAACGTGATCGGGCTGACCAACTGCATGAATGGCCAGATGGTCACTATCGGGGAATCATCACGTGGCGTCATTGTGGGATTCGATGCAGATTACGTTCTTGTACTGCTCGTGAAGCAGACGGGCGCCATCAAGCCAGGGGACAAGGTTACTACCACAATCGACGAGTTCCAGGTCCCTGTCGGAGATGCCTTTACGGGAAGGATTATCAATGCGCTCGGCGAACCAATTGATGGCAATGGCCCCATTAAAGAAACAAGACGCTGGCCGATCTTCAATATTGCGCCCACTGTTCTTGAGCGGGTACCGCTTGACGACGTCCTGCAGACAGGTGTGAAGATGGTCGATATGACGCTACCTGTGGGTAAAGGTCAGAGGATGCTCATTCTTGGCGACCGCATGACCGGCAAGACGTCGGTTGGTCTCGATGCGATGATCAACCAGAAGAATGAGGGCGTGATCTGCATCTATTCCTGTATAGGCAAATCAGAAGCGGCCCTGAACAAGGTCATCGAGGTTTTTAATACTCATAACATATGGGAGTACGGCATCATAGTCGCTGCGACTGCAGCGGACCCCATGGGCCAGCAGTATCTTTCGCCCTACGTGGCTGCGAGCGTGGGAGAGTACTTCACGCATGAAAAAAACATGGATGTCCTGCTGGTCTTCGATGACTTCACCAAGCATGCATGGGCATATCGCCAGATATCACTCTTGCTCGAGCGCGCGCCGGGTCGCGACGCCTATCCCGGCGACATTTTCTACATTCATTCACAGCTTGTCGAACGTGCCGGCAAGATGAAAGAAGAGCGTGGCGGGGGCAGCATGACACATCTTCCGATCGTCGAAACACTCGAGGGTGACTTTGCCGGCTACATACCGTCAAACATCATTTCGATGACCGACGGCCAGATATACCTCAATGCCTCCCTGTTCGGCGAGGGTTTCAAGCCCGCCATTGATATGGGCCTGTCGGTCTCTCGTATCGGTAGCAAGGTGCAGTGGCCTGCTATGAAAAAACAGTCCAGCATGCTGAAGATGGACTATATCCGACACAAGGAACTGGAGAAGATGACCAGGATCAAGGCCGGTGTGTCCGAGGCCGTTGAGGAACGTCTTCAGAAGGGGAGATGCCTCGAAGAATTGCTCAAGCAGAATGAGAACGAACCTGTTCCGCTCCAGGAACAGGTCATGATCCTCCATGCTCTTGAGAAAGGTTTTCTGCAGGGAACCGCGCCGCGTGATGTCAGTCGTAAATTGAGTGCGTTCGTTGCACAGGTCAAGAACCGCCGCCCTGAGATTGTTCAATCTCTGATAGATACAAAAACGATGACGGAGGAAATTAAGGAGGCCCTAGATGAGCAGCTCAGCCAGTTCTCCGATACCGCTGTTTAAGATCAAGGTCCAGGAAAAGGGCGTGATCAAGGATATCAAAGAGATCATCGTTCGCATTGAAGGGCTTCCCACCTGCCTGAACGGGCAAATTCTCGATATGGGTGACGGGGTCAAGGGAATCATCATGGGCTATGACGAAGACGAAGTCCTGGCACTGGCACTTGGCGATCCCAGCAAACTCAAGATGGGCAAGGAAGTCATTGGAGTCAGTGAACCATTCACAATTCCCGTGGGTGATGGCCTTATCGGGAGAATGGTCGGTGCGCTAGGGAACCCGATTGACGGCAAGGAACCTGTAGAAGCTGATGAGCATGTGGCAGTCTTCAGGGACTCCCCGCCAATTACAGATCGCGCAACTATCGATCAGTTCATGCCAACTGGCACCAAGATTGTAGACATGCTCATTCCCCTGGCCAAGGGCCAGCGACAGTTGATCCTGGGTGACCGCATGACCGGCAAGACAGCCATAGCGGTGGATGCAATTCTCAATCAGAAGGATCGTGATGTTATCTGTATTTACTGCTGTCTCGGCAAGTCGGTTTCGGGCCTCGAGAAAATTGCCGGCCTGTTCCAGAAGAAGGGCACATTCGACTATACCACTATCATCGCGGCCACGGATAACTCGCCGGTCGGTGAGCAGTACATTGTGCCATTCGCAGCCGCATCGATTGCAGATTACTTCGCACGGAAAGGTCACGATGTACTGGTGGTGTTCGATGACCTGACAAAACATGCCTGGGCATACAGGCAGCTTTCGCTGCTGCTGGAGCGACCGCCCGGCCGCGAGGCATATCCGGGTGATATCTTCTATGTCCAGACCCAGCTCATGGAGAGGGCGGGCAAATTCAACAAGGACCACGGCGACGGGTCTATCACGTTCCTCGGTATTGCTGAAACACTGCAGAATGATCTTACCGGCTATATCCCCTCAAACCTTTCTTCCATGTGTGACGGTCAGATATGCCTGAGCAGTAGCATCTTCGGTGAAGGATTCCGCCCGGCCATCGATGTGCCGGTCTCTATTTCCATTGTTGGAGGTAAAGCGCAGCCCACCATCATGAGGACGCTTGGCAAGGACCTGCGTGCTGACTACGCACGCTATAATGAGATCGTTAAACTGAGCAAGCTCTCGTCCGGCCTTTCCGAAGAAGCCGATCGGGCAGTGAAAAAGGGCGAGGTCATACGCAGCATCTTTCAACAGGGCGAAGCGAACCCAGTCTCGCTCGAAGAGGAGGTCATTCTTCTCTATGCAGTATCTTCAGGCATGCTTCAGGCGCGCTCTGGAGCAGAGAGAAAGATATTCTGTAAGGACATATTTGATTTTGCCAGGGGACATGACCAGGCGCTGCTCTCTGCCATCGAGTCGGCCGACGATGTGACGCCCGAAATCGAGAACGCAATGCGGAAACTGATCGAGGCATATTTTGACAGTACGGCTGGCGTGCTCCTCGAAGGTGCTGGTGACGATGCTGGGGAGCAGGCTACTGAAGCGTAAAGTATATGAAGGTGACGATACTCAGTCCCAAACACGTGATTTTTGAGGGGGAGGCCAAGAGCGTATTTTTGCCGGGCGACCTTGCTGAGTTCGAACTGCAGGATTACCACGCACCGATAGTCAGTCTGCTCAAGAAGGGCGATGTTGTAGTTGATTGGAAGGAAACCATTCCGATCAAGAAGGGAATGATCAAGTTTGACAAGGATGAATGCATGATCCTGGTCGAAGAATGATGCGAGGACAGGAGCGAACTGAGATTGGAAAATTTCGTCATATTTCTCGTGATGTTCCTGACGATTATCGGACCGTCAGCCGTCATTGCGGCCATCGGATATGCCAGCATCAGGGCGCTGGGCAGGAACCCGTCGGCCGCACCAAAGATACTGCAGGCGATGATAATTTCCCTGATCTTTGCGGAGGCGATCGCAGTTATAGCGCTCCTGATTCTTTTTCAGCTGTTTGGCAGAGGATAGCAGGCATATGGTCACTGTTTTAAATGCTGATAAACATGAAATAAGACGAGGTAAGACGAAATGGACCTAGGAAACCTATCAGGGATGTTGCGCATCCTTATACCACTCGTGCTGCTCCATCTGACTGTCCTGGTTGGCATTGTTTTCTTTCTCAAGAAGATGCTGCTCGGCGACACAATGAATGCGATCAACAGGTTGAAGCAGGTGGAAGCCGAGGTGAAGAAGAAAGAACAGTCTATCCGACAGGAGATCGAAGGACACAAGAAGGAATTCGAAGCAAAGCAGAAGGAAGCGGAAGAAAAACTCCAGGAGCAAAGAGAGAAATCCGAAGAGGAACTCGCCAGGACCAGAGAGCAGATGCTCGCCGAAGCCGGGAAGGAAAGTGAGAAGATAATGGCAACGGCCCGCAAAAATGAGGAAAGACTCAGAACCCAGATCGCGCAGGACATGGAAGAAAAAGCCGTAGATTATGGAACTGAGGTCTTCAAGCTTGTGTTCAGCGAGGAAATGAATGCAGAACTCAACAAGCATTTCATCGGTGAGTTGCTCGACGCACTGGACGATCTTGATGCGGCTAGCATTACGGTTGATACCGACGATGTGCAATTTACAACAAGTCATGCGATTGTCCCCGAGCAGAAGCAGAGACTCGAAGAACTGCTGAAGAACAAGTTTGGCGCCGAGATAAAAGTTGAGGAGAAGATCGATGAAGAACTGCTCGGAGGCATGATCTTCAAGCTTGGCAGCCTTGAGATTGACGGAAGCCTGTCCAACAGGCTGAAGGAAGCATCGGCAGAGGTTAAGAAGACTGCGCATGCGTGATGCGGAGGACGGGGGACGGAGGACGGAAGGCGGATGACGGATGACGGAAGGCGGAGGACGGATGACGGATGACGGATGACGGATGACGGAGGACGGAGGACGGATGACGGAGGACGGATGACGGAGGACGGATGACGGAGGACAGAGGATGGAAGTCAGGAGCCAGTAATTGAGGGGATGTTGGGTAGGGACGGACCGCCGGGCCGTCCGCCTTTCGGGAGTAACTGATGCAGTTAACGGAATTGAGAAAAGAGCTGCAGTTTAACGGTGACCTGCTGAGCCTCGTAGAGACACTCAAAAATGTGGCCAGCTCGCAGTATCACGTCCTGGAAAAACAGAAGGAGCGGTTTGACGCTTTTATGGATGCTTTCTCGGGATTCTTCCGGGTTGTCAACCTGATCGATGTTGAAAATCCTTTCGTAAGAGAGGTGTCTGATGTCATGGGTATCGTAGTGGTTACATCAGATTCCGGGTTCATGGGCGGACTGAACCAGGGCGTGATCCGTGCAGCAATGGACTGCCAGGGAAACCTGCCGGATGACAAGACAGCACTCCTGGTAATAGGCGACAAGGGCAACAGCACGTTTGGAGATCAGGGCAGGGCGCACAAATTCTTTCCCGGCATTGCACCGGAGACCATTTATGAGCAGGCGGTGGAAGTGAAGGATTATATTGTTGATGAGGTCCTTGCCGGGAGGATGGGCAAGGTTGCCGTTGCCTACCCGAAGGCGTTGTCATTCTCTTCGCAGACAATCGAGGTGGTCAACATCCTGCCTTGTGCAGAACTCTTCGACAAGGACGTCGAGAGCGAGCTGTCCGGTCGGGGCAAAAGCGGGGGGATGATGGCAGAAGCGCGGAACGTCATTATTGAATCATCTTTCTCCGATATGCTTGAGTATCTTGCCGGAGTATGGGTCACATCCAAACTCTACGAAGTGTTCGAGGACAGTAAGCTGGCGGAATTCTCTGCCAGGGCAATGCATCTTGAAGGCAGTCAACAGGCAGTTGAAAAGACATTCAAGAAGGTGCAGCACCAGGCATTCAAGGCTGTTCACGAGCAGATCGACAAGGGCATGCGCGAATGTTTCGCGGCCAAGAACATCAAGGAAAAGAAGAAACTCAAGGCCAAGAAGAAGAAGCAGGCATTGGCCAAGGAGGCCGGTAAAGCAGCTTAGAGAAGTTTCATGTGACTCCAGAAGAATAAGAACCCTGAGGGGGATGAGATGACAGAAGCAACAGAACAGAAAGAACTGATAAAGGGTAAGGTTGTGGCCGTACAGGGGCCGGTGGTCGATGTGAAATTCAACAGCATCGGAGAGATGCCCGATATGCACGAGACCATCAACACCGTCACCTTCGACAAGAGAGACGTGATGTTACTGGTCGCAGAGCATCTTGAGGGCAATATCGCCAGGTGTGTCTCGCTCGCGTCCACGCTTAACCTGCAGAGAAATGCCACGGCCACTGCAAGTGGCGAGACCCTGACGATTCCAGTTGGCGACGAGCTTTTCGGTCGCATTGTGAACGTGATGGGCCAGCCCATTGATGGACGTGGCCCTCTGGATACCGGCGGGAAGACCGCGAGGATCCATAAAGACACCTCGAAAGTGGAAATGGATATGGGCGGGCTGTCCACTGGCAAGACCGAAATCGTTGAGACAGGTATCAAAATCGTCGATCTGCTCTTCCCCGTTGTGCGAGGCAGCAAGACCGGAATTATTGGTGGAGCAGGTTGCGGAAAGACAGTTCTCATCATGGAACTGATCCACAACATCGTCGAAGAGCACGAAGGCGCCTGCGTGTTTACCGGAGTGGGCGAGCGTATCCGTGAAGGTAATGAACTCTACTACGAGTTCGAAAAGGCCGGCATCCTCGATAAGATCATGATGGCATTTGGTCAGATGGACGAGCCGCCGGGCGCCCGGTTCAACGTGATCCTTACCGGCATCACGCTTGCGGAATACCTGCAGGCAACTGACAGGGAAGTGCTGTTATTCATCGATAACGTTTTTCGTTTCGTGCAGGCCGGCGCCGAGATATCGACACTGCTTGGCCGGACGCCCTCTGAAACGGGTTACCAGCCGACGCTGAGCTCGGAAGTCGGCGACGTGCATGAACGCATCAAAGGTTCTGTTTCGGCATTCGAGGCCGTATATGTGCCGGCCGATGATACGACCGACCCGGCGGTGGTCGCGATCTTCAGTTACCTGGACGCTGTCATGGTGCTTTCGCGTGAGCGTACGCAGCTCGGACTCTATCCGGGCATTGATTGTCTCTCATCCTCCTGTTCGAACCTGAACACAGGTGTTGTGGGACAGCGTCATTTTGACATCTCGCAGGAAGTGCTCAGGATCTTTACGAAATATGATGAATTGAGGCGCATCGTTGCTGTTATTGGCGTGGACGAACTGTCCAAAGCTGACCGTACACTCTATGAGCGCAGTCGGAAACTCCAGAACTTCCTGACACAGCCCATGTTCGTTGCGGAGGCATTTACTGGGCGAAAGGGTCAGTTCGTGAAGGTCGGTGAAACATTGGACAGTGTCGAAATGATTATCGACGGCAGGACCGACGACAAAGCGGAAGAAGAGTTCTATATGGTTGGTAAACTCAGCTGAGTTTAGTTGTTGGCTCCTACTGCGGCCAAGGTTATGCAGGATAGGTCGAAGAAGAGGTGTTTAGTTGTCGGGATGGGTCCAGACCAATTAAACAAGAACAGTACCGGAATATCGAGCGAATACAGGATCGACAAATAGACAGATCATTCGTGAATCGCTATAATTAGGACGGACAATTTGAAATGAAACTCGAAGCCAACCTGGTCAAGCAGGGCATGCTTTCCAAGAAAGATCTTGAGAAAGCCCTGACGATATCTCGGCAGACCTACAGGTCTTTGCCCCTGGTCCTGGTGGAGAACGGCTTTGTTGAAGAAGAACCGCTCCTGAGGTTGCTTGCGGATCAACATGGCCTGAACTTTGTGGCCCTGGGCGAGCTGGTCATTGATGATGCGGCGATCAGGTCTGTGTCGGCCAAGTTCGCATCACACTACTTGATCATGCCTGTCCGGTTGCAGGCACCTGTCCTGACAATAGCCTTGTCGGATCCCCTGGACATGTCGCCGGTCGAGGATATCCAGACGAATCTTGGCTACCAGGTGGAGCGGGTGCTTGCCTGTAGGTCAGACATACTCGATGCCATCAGACGCTCCTACGGAATAGGGGCCGATACCGTTGAGAAGATTCTGCAGGAATCTTCGCATGAAGAGGCGGAACCCGTCGCCGAATCGCATGACCTGGCGAAGATGGCAGATGACGCCTCGGTTGTCAGCCTGGTCAACCAGCTTCTGCAGGAAGCCATTGATGAGCGGGCAACGGATATCCACTTCGAGGCCGGTCGTGATTCCGTGGACGTGCGGCGCCGGATTGACGGTGTGCTGTACCCGGCACACGTGGCATCGAACATAAGGGTCCTGTACCCGGCAATAATTTCACGCATCAAGCTCATGGCTCGTCTCAACATCGTAGAACGCAGAATCCCGCAGGATGGAAGGTCCAGGGTCACTGTTGGTGGAAAAAACTACGATCTCAGAATATCAGTTGTCCCGGCCCTGCATGGCGAGAACGTTGTGATCAGGATCCTGCCGACCACTATGCTCTTCAATTTGGAAGAACTGGGACTCTCTCCTGCTCATCGGGCTGCACTCGGTGAATTGATCAATCAGCCACATGGGCTGATATTTGTCACGGGTCCAACGGGGAGCGGTAAAAGCACGACACTTTATGCCTGCCTCAGGCAGCTCAATCAACCTGGCAGGAAGATAATAACTATCGAGGATCCTGTTGAGTACGAGCTCAAAGGAATAACGCAAACGCAGATCAATCCGAAGATAGGACTTACCTTCGCAACGGCATTACGAAGCATGCTTCGACATGACCCTGACATCATGATGGTGGGTGAAGTACGTGACAGGGAGACGGCCGAAATTGCGATCCAGACAGCCATGACGGGGCATCTTGTTCTCAGCACCCTACATACGAACGACGCGGCGAGTGGCGCTGTACGGCTCATTGATATGGGCATTGATCCCTATCTCATCACCTCAACCGTGCGTGCGTTCGCCGCACAACGCCTTGTCAAAACGATCTGTACGAAGTGCAAGGAAAGCTATGAAATTGATGGGGCAACCCGGTATCGCGGTACGGGATGCAAAGCCTGCAAACAAACCGGATACAGCGGACGCATTGCCGTCTGCGAATTCCTGCCACTCAAGCCGGAGATCCAGGAACTCATCCTCGACAGGGCTTCTTCCACAGTGTTGCGTGAGAAGGCCATGGCGCTGGGCATGGTGAGCCTGGCCCAGGATGGACAGGAAAAAGCTGCCCGTGGAATTACAACTCTTGAAGAAGTCATCCGTGTAACAAGCATCTAAAGAGAAGGCTGAAGGCGGAGACCTGAAACCTGAGTTGCGGAGCCCGGCAAGGGAGAGGGCTGAAGGATTCTACTACGCATGAAGCTACGAAGGACAAGTGAATCCATCGATTTGAAACCTGAACTTAAGAGAGGGCTGAAGGATGAGTCTGAAACCTGAAACCAGTTCCTTCCTGAACCCTGAGCCCTGCCAGCTTGGGCTGGTCGCGCCGAAACCCAACAGGCGAAGGTGGAACACCTGATACCTTCCTGAAATGCCTACATTCACATACAAAGCAAAAGATGGGCCTGATAACACCATCGAAGGTGAGATCATTGCCGATAACAGGGCTGCGGTTCTCGCCGAGATCGACAGGCGCGGGCAGAGCCCCATATCGGTCACGGAAAACGCGATCGATGAGCGCAGCTCTCACGAGTTCATCAGTGCAAGAATTCGCGCGAGGGACATCAATATCTTTACCCGCCAGCTCGCGAGCCTGCTGCGTGCCGGCGTCCCAATTCTCAGGGCGCTTGTGACCATAGGCGAACAGACCGAGAACAAGAAGCTTCTGCGGGTGGTAACGGATCTTGGAAATACGATCCGTGATGGCGGGATGCTTTCGGAAGCACTCAAGAAATACCCCCGGCTTTTCCCGGGGCTTTATGTCAGCATGGTCAAATCGGGAGAATCAGCAGGTATTCTTGACAAGATCCTGCGCCGGCTTGCTGAAGCGCGTGAGAAGGAAGAAGTCCTGCGTCGCAAAGTTCAGTCGGCGCTCACTTATCCTACACTCGTACTCATCGTAGGGATTGCTACCGTATTCGTCATGGTGGCGTTCTTCATGCCTCGGATCATGCCACTGTTCAAAGGCCAGGAGTTGCCACTTCCCACCGCAATCCTATTTGGCGCGAGCAAGATCATTTCAGGGAGCTGGCACTGGCTGGTCATTGGAGTCATGCTTTTTATTCTGATGCTGAAGCGAATGATTTCTGGAGGTGCAGGCAGAACAATGTGGGATGCGATCCAACTGAGCATGCCGGTGCTCAGAGGATTCTCCCGGAATGCAGATATCGCACGTTTTGCGCGAACATTATCACTGTTGATCGAAAGCGGCATTACGATTGATCGGGCCCTCGCACTGAGCTCTGAGACCATGCGTAACAGTATATTGAAGCAGGAAATAGAGGAGGTCAGAGTGGGTGTTGTGCATCGCGGCGCCCGTATTGCTGATGGCATGAAACATGCAAAACACTTTCCGGTCTTCCTGTCCAACATGATAGCGGTCGGTGAAGAAACCGGCGGACTGGAAGAAGTGTTGGCCGAGGTGGCCGAGTTCTATGACCAGGAAGTAGATCAGCAGACGAGAACTGTTACAACCCTGATAGAGCCACTGCTCATTCTCATCATCGGCGCCGTTGTCGGCCTGATAGTCTTTGCAATGCTGCTCCCCATCTTTGAGATCGGGAAGACGATTGGGTAGTGTTGCTGGCCATTTGTGCTAAAGCAATGTAGGACAGGTCGAGGGACGCCGGTTGAGTTGTTGGGGAACGGTGGCAGATGGGCGACAGCAATCGGTGACCAGCAATCAGTGCAGGTTCCGCGCATCTGAAATCTGTTGCCATTGCGGTCCGATCAACCGGACAGCCGTTATTGGTTATCAGTTAGCAGGTTATGAAAAGATGTCACCTCTATCGACTTGAATTGAGGCACTCTATGAGATCTCAACTCCTCGCCGGCCTGCTCGTGATTCTCACTGCTCTCCTTCCGCAGCATTCCCTTGCCGAAGAGGATGCAGAGAAGTGGCAGGAGATCAAAGGGAAGCATTTCATTGTCCATTACAAGGGCGAGAAGAAGCTTGCCGAAAGCATAGCTTCCCGTGCCGAGAAATACTATCGGCAGATCGCTGAAGATTTGGGCCACAATAGACATGACAACTTCTGGCTGTGGGAGAACAGGGCGAAAATCTATTTGCACGAAAACCATGCTGCGTATATGAAGGCAACTGGCGCTCCTGGATGGTCGCGTGGTAGGGCGAACTACGCCATGAAGCAGATAGACAGCTACGCCACCAGCATGACGTTTCTGGACACCGTCCTGCCGCATGAGCTGACACACCTGATACTGAGAGATTTCCTGGGCTTCAAGGGCGAGGTGCCACTGTGGCTGGATGAGGGAATAGCACAATGGGAAGAGAAGGGGAACCGCAGTATACGCATTGAACATGCAAGAACCCTGGCAAAGAAAGGCAAGCTCATGTCGGTGTCGGAGCTGGGCAATATGACTCCGCAGGAGCTTCGAAAGAGCGAGAATCCTGCCGATTTCTATGCCCAGGCAATAAGCCTTGTGGGGTATCTGATAGAGCAGCATGGGTCAGAGAAGTTCGGGAAGCTGTGCCGTTCGCTACGCTCAGGAGGGAAATTGGATGATGCTTTGAGATTTACCTATCCACAATCTGTGCGTAATATAGTAGCGCTGGAGGAAGCGTGGAAGGCACATGTTCTTTCGGCGCCCGCCAAGAGGAAACAATAAGAAATTTGTTCAGCGTCGTTGCGACGAGGGGGACGAGTATGAAATCTGAAGGAGCGAGAGGCGGCTTCACCCTGATAGAGCTCATGATAGTTGTAATTATCATAGCCGCATTGGCCGGCATGATAGTGCCCAATCTCATCGGGCGCCAGGAGGAGGCACTGAAAGAGATCACCAAAGGCGACATGAAGAACATCGAAACTGTGCTCAAACTCTACCGTCTCGACAATAACGCATATCCCACCACGCAGCAGGGACTGAAGGCGCTGCTCAAGAAGCCCGCCACGGCGACGGACTGGAAAGGGCCCTACCTGGACAAACTGGAAGATCCATGGGGCAATGAATACCATTATAAGAATGAAGCGAGTCCCAATGGCGCAGGTATCCAGATATGGTCACTTGGTCCTGACGGGCTGGACGGCAACGAGGACGACGTAAGAAAGTAGTGGACAGACAAGCCGCGCTATGGCTGACGCTCAATCCAGGCTCCATGTAGATCGGCAGAACCCAGGTTCTCATGCCGTCGGGTTCACCCTCGTTGAGGTCCTGATCACCATTGCAATTCTATCGGTCGGGATCGTTGCCGTTCTGACCTGCTTCCAGAGATCGTTATCTGCGCTCGATCGCACAAAGGATCGGATGTGCGCCACGGAATTGATTTCCAGCAAATTCACGGAACTCGAACAGGAGATGCAGCGGGACGAAACTTTCATTCCTGTTGACGGTAAGGGTGGCGCCGAATGCGCGGGGCGTAACTTCCGGTGGAAGCAGGAAGTGGCACAGGTGGCTGAACTGGCGGATGGGTCGGGTGACCTGCTCGAGATAAACCTGACGGTGTGGCGCAAGGAGCAGCCTGATCTGCGGTACTGCCAGTCGGTTTACGTAAGGGTTGAAAAAAAGGAATAGAGTGCAGAACTGCAGAAAACAGAACAGCGGTGCTTTCACGCTCATAGAAATGCTGGTAGTGGTTGTTATCACAGCAATTATCATAGGCAGCATCATGGCCAGCATGGCGACAGGATTCAGCGCCCTGGATAAGGCCAGAACGTTCAACCAGCCGGATCTCGAAGTAGCCCTGGCACTGGAACTCCTGGAGAAGGATTTGATGAACGCGGTGCCGGTCCATTCGCCTGAGTTCCAGGGCGGCGGCAATACCATTTTCTTCACTTCACTCGTCGATGGGCTCGGCAAGAGAAACGATTCCGGCCCTATTGTTGCACGCGTCAAATACACCTTCGACAAAAAGAGCGGGGCGCTGGATCGTGCGGCCTGGCCGTTCACGGAGCCTGCTCCGGCAGAGGGTGGAACTGAGCGGCTTGTGTCTGCCCTCGAGACTGTTCACTACGCCTACTGGTTTCAGGCCGAGGAAGATGGCGCAAAGGATGATGAACCGGAGTGGCAGGAGAAAGCGCAGGAAGGCGGAGAGCTGCCCACAGGAGTCAAAGCGACTATCACGTTCAAGAAGGGCAGCAGGACAGTGAGGATCGATCGGGTGGTCCTATTGAAAGGAATGTAGCACCAGTATTATGCGAAAGAATCACCATAGAGAACGTGGCGGCAGCATACTTATCCTTGCCACATGTGTTCTGTTCTCACTTGCAATATTGGCGGTGGCGGTAAGCTCCTACGTATCGGCGAACATAAATTCCGTGTCATGGCTCAAGCGAAACGAACAATCCTATCTTCTTGCCAGGAGTGCCGTGGAATATGCGATAGCCGAAACGATGACCGTAACTGATGTATGGTACAGGGCCGAATCTGAATCCAGTCCCACAAGTAGAGGGCTGGGCGGCGAAGAGTTGATATTGGCACAGGGGAGCGCAATGGTCTATCACAGGACTGTCTCGGACAGGGACAATATCGTTACCAACAGCGGCCTCGAGAATGAAGAACGGCGGATCAATATCAACAAGGCCGACAGGGCACTCATTGCATCCCTGCTGGTGCAGGCGACAGATTGTGATGCCATCAAGGCCAACAGTATCGCCGCAAATGTCCTGGATTGGCGGGATCCGGATACCGAACCGCTTGACGGCGGAGCTGAGAACAGCTATTACGCAGGGCTGAAATCACCCTATGAATGCAGGGATGGTGATTTCAGGTTCCCGGAAGAAATCCTGCTTGTTAAAGACATGACCGAGGAGTTCTTTGAGGGAATTAGGGGTCGCATCACCGTTTACGGCCATGGTAAGGTCAACGTCAACACGGCCGATCCAGTGGTGCTGATGAGTCTGGCACATGCTGCCGGGTCTGCGGATGCCACCACCATGGAAGCGGTAGTGGCAAAAATCGAGAATTACAGGGATGCCGGCCACGCTTTCACAAGCGAGGGCGCAGCCGGTATTCTTAAGCAGATCAGCTCGTATTCGGCAGTCTCGGATGAAGAGAGGGCGTTGCTTGCAAAGATGGGCAAACGTATGTCGGTAGGGGCATCCTGCTTCAGGGGTACGGCCGTTGGGCAGGTCGGGAATGAGAATCCAGCGACGAGGCGAATAGAGTTCGTCTACGATAAGCGGAAAAGAAAGCTTGTCTATTGGCATGAATAATAAGAAGCAATCAGCGCAGTCAAAGAAGCCCGTCGTTGTCATAGAAATCGGCAACGAATGGGTCAAGATGATACAGGTGGAGCCTGCGCGTGGTGGTGGCCGCATTTCCCGTCTACATCTTGAACGTTTCTCCTCCTTCTCAGAATCGATGGGCCAGAGCATAAGCAAAGCCCTCAAAGCGGGAAAGTTTGCCAGAGGGCCCATTGTCGGCTGCCTGCCGCGCCAGATGGCAAACATTCGTTTTCTTGAATTGCCCTCCACCGATGTAGCCGAGATAGCGGACATGGTGGACCTGCAGATCGGGAAACAAACTCCCTATTCCCGCGATGAAATCGTTTCCGGTTACAGGATCATAGGCGCCGATCCATCCGGATATACCAAGGTCATGCTTGTCATTGCCCAGCAGAGCATCGTGCGTGAGCGGTTCCACCTTCTGGAGGAAGCCGGTTTGGCGATCGACGCAATGTCGGTCAGTACTGAGGGGCTTCTCAACTGGTCGATGTTTAACATGCCGGGTAATAATGCCAAAACGGTAATGGTCATCGATATTGATGCTACCTATGCAGATTCGGCCGTGATGGACGGCGACAAAGTTCTTTTCTCGAGGAGCATCCTGATCGGTGCCGAACAGCTCCTTGAAGATCCCGCTGTAGCGCGGGAAAAGTTCGTAGCCGAAATCGGCAGATCCATCGAGATATTCAACGGTGAGAATCATGACGCCACCATTAGCAGGGTCATCCTGACGGGTGCGGCGCAGAATATTGAAGGATTGGCCGATGAGCTTGAGCCGACTCTTGAAGCACCAGTTGAAACGGTGGATAGTTTTGGGTCCGCCAAACTCGTAACTCGTAAACCTGACCTGCAGCAGGCCGAATACCATGCGATCTCCCTCGCGCCCCTGGTTGGCATGGGTGCGTCGATCGGGAATCTGGAATTCAATCTCGTACCCGATGCTGTACGTTTGAGGAAATCATTGCAGCAGAAAGCGAAGAGCCTGACCGCACTCGGGATCCTGGTCATGTCCGTCTTGATTGCTGCCTCCATGCTCATTACGTTAATGCTTTGCCAGCGGACAGCCCGACTCGATGAACTGAAGAAAGAGCTTGAGAAGATACGGCCTGAAGCAAATCGTGTGGCCGGAGATCTTGCCATTGCCAAGGAACTGCACAGCCGACTGGATGCAAGAAGAGCCCCTATAAACGTGGTCCGTGAACTGCATGCTCTGATACCACAGACCATCCACCTTGCCTCGGTATTCGTCGGGGAGGACGGCCGGGTGGCGCTGAAAGGCATGGGCAAGAAGTTTGGTGATGTGAATGATTTTATCAGCATGCTTGAGGATTCGGATCTGTTTTGTGACGCAAAGGGCGATCAGAAGAGTGCGAAGGGCCAGGTTGCATTTGACATATCCTGCGCTCTGGAGGGCCAGCAATGAGCCCGATCAAACTCACAAAACTGGCGCCTCGCGAACGTGCCGGCCTTGGAGTCGCCGGCGTATTCATCCTGCTCATGCTCGCCAAGCTCGTGGTGCTGCAGCCCGCCATGCTGAAGATCAAGAACATCGATCGCGATATCGCATTTACAGAAAACGAACTGAGATTCTGCAAAACAATTGTTGCCAGTAACTATGTCGCCGAAGTTGAGCGTATCTACAACAACGTCAAGCAGCATATGCCTGATGTACAGTCACCTTCCACAATCCTTAACGAAATGCAGGATGAGATCGATACGCTTGCCAACAGGAACGGTATATCAATCCAAAACATGAAATCGGGTGAAACTCGCGTGAGTGAGTATTATCATGAATTCGTTGTCAGAGCCGAGGTGGTGGGTACAATGCAGCAGTTGATCACTTTCTGCCATCAACTGCACAGATCGCCCAGATCAACTCAGCTTCTCAGGATAAGAGAATTGAGCGTTGCGCCGAAGAAGAAAGCAGGCCAGGTGACGGGCGCCATGCTTATAACCAGGATAGCGATCCCGATGGATGCTGAACCCGAAGAAAAGCAGGAATAGCTGCCGCCAGTCATGAATTCGGATCAAATAGATGGTGAATACAGTAAGCCCCCGGTGAAGCACGATGAAGAGGCGGGCCAAGGGAGCAATGTGCCCGTGCATCATGTTGCGAGCCTCGAGATGGTGCAGAATTACATGTTGCAGGAGCGTATGCGGAACAGGAAATCGCTGCTCTGGGTCTCGTCCATATTCCTTTGTACCGTGCTGGTCATCCTTGGGGTCTTTCTGCTCGTCGGTGTATTCGTCATGCGGCATACCAACGAAACCTTCAAGCGAGTGGACAAGATCGAGGTGCAAACGGCGAAGGCCACGCGCGACGCACAGGCAATGGCCGGCAAGATCAGGGCGATCGAGAGCGAAGGTTCCAATACCATTGCAGCTGTGAAACATACCGAAGTAAGGCGCCTGAAGGAAAGAACCATCCTCAAATCTAATCTTAAGCGGTTCAGTGAATGGGTGGCGGTGAATAGTGAGAAAGATTCCGCAGAGCTTCGCACGCTCCGTGAGCAATTGGCGGAACTGGAAAAGACCAGGATCGAGCGAGAGAAGGAACTCGCGGAATTGCGCAAGACATACAGGGAGATGCTGTCAATGGTGGGCATTATGAAGCCAGGCAATGTAACGCCTGCGTCAATTGTGCCATCAAATAATGTGAACAGACCTGTTGTGCATGTCGCAAACCCCCTGGAGATCGACCGACCAAAACTCGATCTTGATGCACTGGATGATGTTAAAGAGATCAAGTTTGCCAATGGTGACAAATACAAAGGACAATTCAAGAATGAATTCTGCCATGGTCGAGGCATTTTCACCCATGCATCCGGTGATGTCTATGAGGGATCGTTCAAAGACGATATGCGTCACGGCGACGGTACGCTGACGTATGGGAACGGGGATGTCTACAGTGGGTCATTCCTGAACAACCTACGACATGGTAAGGGCATGCTTGTATCCTCCGGCAAATACCAGTATGAGGGATACTATCACAACAACCTCAAGGAAGGCACCGGCATCCTGACTTTCGAGAATGGCGACACCTATAATGGTGAATTCAAGAAAGACCTGCGCGATGGCCAGGGGCGCTACGTCTACAGTGATGGAAGCCGATATGAGGGAAAATTCAGCAAGGGTAAGAAACATGGCCGCGGCATCTACACATCGGCGAGCGGAGCCATCTACGAAGGTGAGTTCAGGAACGGCAAGCGTGATGGGAACGCTGTCTACACCTATCCTGACGGGGCCAAGCTGAAAGGCTGCTGGAAGAACGGCAATTTCGTTGGCGCGCAGAATACGGGCCAGTAATTACCCGCCTATTGCCTTTGAGTATTCCTTGCCGTACTTGATATCCAGTTTGTTCCGAAGGGCATCAAGCAAGATGTTGTACTTGAGGAATTCCACGATCCGTGGCCTGACTTGCTCAAGCGGGACTATCTGTTCTTTATTGCGGGCCAGGACCTCAATAATATGGAAGCCGAATGCCGTTTCAACGACGGGCCCAAGAACACCTATCTTCTGGGAGAAAGCGGCGTCCTCGAACTCCTTGACCATTGCCTTGCGTCCGAATGGCTTCAGTTTGCCGCCATCCTGGCCGCTTGGACAATCGGAGTTCTTGCGGGCAAGCTTCGCAAAATCTTCCCCCTTAACGAGTTCCTTGCGGAGTTTTTCGATCTTCTTTCGCTTGGACTTCTTGGTGCGCTCACTGTCGGCTTCTTCAATTTTGATGAGAATGTGACGCGCCTCGACAGATTCAGGCATCCTCAGCTGAGCTGAGCTCTTGTCGTAGAGCTTCTTGATCTCGATGTCGGGTGGGTCTGCGAGCCCGGCCATTTTCGCCTCGATGAACTTTGCTATCTTTACACGCTGGGTGAGTTCTTCCTGCGGCATCCCCGACGGAACTGGGCCTGCACCTTTGGTGAACTTGGCAATATCCGCCTCATCAACCTTAACCTTTGATGACTCAACCGCTATGAGAAGAGAGGCCTCCGCTATGAACTGGTTCACGACGTTGCTGACGGCATCACGCTGTGCTTTCTGTGTAAGGAGATTCAGCTCCTGAATCGAAGTTATAGTGGAGCGCATGGGGGCAAGATACTGCTGTGTGCGCATCGTTATTTCCGGCATAGCCTCCGACATCGTGAGCTTGTGATCATTCACCTGCACAAGGAATGGTGCGTTATCCATGGCTGGAAGAAACGGTGCGGTTATTGCAATTGGCTCCTTAGTAACGGACGGCATCTTTGCCGTGGAATCCTTCTTCTCTTCTTCCTTGCTGCAGCCGCCACCCATCGCGATTACCATGGCAAGCGCCAGGATTGTATGTACCGTCTTTCTCATGCTTTGTTTTCCGATCTGAGCTTATGCCCCTGTTTGAGATCCATTCGTGTTAGTAAGAGGGCAATATCGCGGTTATGCGGAGGAATATCAAGGTGGTAATCGAGAAAAGAGCCGATTATCGAGCTGATTCCTGTCAGCTGCTCCTTTGTGCAGCGGATCTTACGTACAATGTGTGACTTATCCGAACTCTGCCATTTCTGCATTATTGCCAGTACGTCAGGCTGTATTGGTGCCGCCCTGCCATGATGATCTCTCTGACAATCGGCACATAGAATCCCGCCGCCCGGCAGAGAGAACAGCATTCCGGATCTCTTCCTGCCTGTCAGCTCCGATGCGCATCTGAGACAGTGGGAAAGCCGTGGCGAAACGCCGAGGACGCGCAGCACTTTCAATTCAATCCACAACAGGAATTGTTGCGTTATCTCGCCACTACCCAGCAGATCCAGCGCAGCGGTAAAAATTGAGTAGAGCTCGGCCTGCTCAGTATCTGACGGACTGATCCTTAGTATGAGGTCGCACAGGTAGGAAGCACATGCACAGGCACGCCAGTTCGTTCTGAAGCTGGTTCTAGTGGCCAGCGGAGAACACTCTCGCATAACGTGCAAGCCACCACCACGCCGCTCGTAGAAGAGAAGCTCACAGGTATAGAAAAGATCGTATTGGCCGAGCAACCAGCTCTTCGGCCGTTGTGCACCTTTAACGACAGTGGCTATCTTGCCGTGAGAAGGCGTCAGCCACGTAACGACGTGTGACGTCTTTGAGAAAGGCGCCACCCGCAAAACCACAGCTTCTGTTCTATGTATCATCGTCTGAAAATTCGGGTATCCGTTAATTGGTCAATTGTATGATCTACAGGGCCACGCTTCGGCACTCTGTTATTTCATGTTCTCAATCGCAACAGTGATCTTAATCGTCTCTGATTATGAGCAAGATCATGATTAAGAACTCCCAGCGGATCCTTTGACGCCGCCGCTAGAGCAGTTTCACAAATACTGTAGTCGTTTTGGCTACTGCATTGCGCATGCTCTCTGTCATGCTGCATCGGAATAGCCCTGCTATGCCTGCTTCGCCTTCCTTGATCATGCACAATTCGCAACGCCCCTCCGGCTACAGTATTTCTTCAACCGCTCTAGGCGAACGCATTTACAAATGTCACTGTGACCGCGAAATAGATCAGGAGCGCGGTAATGTCATTCATGATTGTTACGAAGGGCCCCGACGCAACGGCAGCGTCTATGCGCAGCCTGTTCAGGACTATCGGTACAAGCGCTCCGGCAGTGGCCGCAAATGTCATAGCGCAGAACATCGCAACGGCGACGACCGTAGATATTTGAAACGGTGTGAATGTGGAGGTCTTGCTCATGCCTGAGAATATATGGGCCCAGATGCCAATTATGGCGCTGCAAGCAAGTCCCATCAGCGCGCCGACCATTATCTCTTTTAGCAGGATCCTGGCAACACTTCTTCCTTTGAGAGAACCAAGAGCGATGCTCCGCACGATCAGGGTGGAAGATTGGATGCCCGTGTTGCCGCCCATGGCCATGACGACCGGCACGAACGCGGCCAGGATGATGATCTCCGAGATGCTGGCCTGGTATCGACTCATTACAGCGCTGGTTATGAATCCGCCAAAGAGCGTGATGAACAACCAGGGCAAACGAACAAGGCAGGTCCTGAAAATGGAGGACTGCTCAAGTTCAATATCATCCGAACCTGCCAGGCGGAATATGTCTTCAGAGGCCTCTTCTTCGATAACATCGATAACATCGTCGGCAGTAACACGGCCGACCAGCGTGCCGATGTTATCCACCACGGGGATGGCGGTGAGATGGTATTTGCTCAGCAAATGAGCTACCTCTTCCTGGTCCATGTCGACCGTTGCGGCAACGAAATCCCGCTCGGCCAGATCACGCAGTGGTCGACCCTTGTCCCGCTCGCGCAGGAGTTCCCATATATCAACGAAGCCGGTCAGTACATCGCCATGGTCTACTACGTTCACGTTGTAAAGTGGCTCATCGGTTTCGAAATAAGCTATTTCATGGATAGCTTCAGCAACTGTCTGGTTCTCCTTCATCGCTACGACATCCGGGGTCATGATGCCGCCGGCTGTATCTTCTTCGTATTTCAGAAGCTCCCTGACATCTTCAGAATCCTCTTTCTTCATCAGGTCGAGAATCTGTTCCGAGCGTTCGTCAGGAAGATCGGCCAGCATGTCGGCGGCATCATCCGGCGCCATGTCCTGAACGATGGTGGAGATCTCGAGTTCACTCAGTGACTCGAGGATATCCTCACCGGCAATGCCCTTGAGCTCTGAAAGGACGTCCGCTTTAAGGTCTGTCAAGACCATTGCGAAGAGCTTCTCATGTGCATCTGAGGAGGCCCGATTGATGATCTCTGCGATATCTGCAGGATGGAGATCAGCGAGGATTGACGCCACCTGTGGCCATTCCTCGTCATCGATCAGATCGAGTACATCGATTTCAGGTGGTTGGCGGTGTGGCATCATCATGTTCCGGTAAGGCTGGTGTTGTCTTCTGCGTCGGTGATGCATCACCATGTTTCAACCAGGCTTCGAGCTTGTCGAGCAGGGTGAGGCGGTTGGTTCTTTCATCACCCGGCGCAACAGCACCGGCCGACATGATGAATGTGAGTGCATCGGTTACCGGAATATCCAGGGAAATTACCTCAGAGCGGGGTACGAGAATGAAAACACCAGATGTCGGGTTAGGCGTCGTCGAAATGAAAAGGCTGACACAGGGCTTTCCTTTTCGGCCATCGGCCATCTTGCTGGCAACTGCAAGCGGAGCTTCCGCAGTGACAAAAGCCAGTGAATACAGCCCCTTCCTCGGATACTCCACGAGGACCACTTCCTTGAAGAGTGTGTTTCTCTGAGTAAAGAGTGATTCACTGATCTGGCGGATAGACACATAGATTCCCTTGATGATCGGAATCCGTGTAAGGATATGATCCCCGAGCTGGAAGACCCGTTTGCCGAGCATATTGCGCACGAAAAGGCCGACAAAATAGAAGGCTAGCACTATCGCGGCGAGCGTTATGATTCTAAGCCCAAGGATGCTTATCATCCTTCCTCCCAGGAGGTTCTCGATCTTATCGTTGTGGACAAGCCAGTCGGTAGCGAGGCCGACAAGGAACTTGAAGATGAGAATCGTTACAACGATTGGAATAGTAAGGAAAACGCCAACAAGAATGTTGGCTCGGATAGATTTCATTATTCTCTTTAACATGCACTTTGTCCTTATTCGATAATTTCCGTAATGCTTGCCGCTTCTTCTTTCAGCCAGGCCAGCTCGCGTTCACGCATCTGCGTGAAATCGGCGCCGGTCTGGTCATCCTGGCCCGCCAAATGGTCGCAACCATGTGCGATGTAGAGAGCAAGCTCTTCCGGAACGCCTGAATGAGCCGGCCCAACTTCGAGGGCACGCTCTACGTTCACGATAAGCTCGCCGTCACAGGCGGCCTTGTCGGACGGACCCGGCTCATACCTGAAACATAGAACATCCGTTGGGCCGTCTTTGTCAAGGTAACGCTTGTTCAGCGCTGCGATACCTTCGTTGTCTGTCAACAGAATCGAGATCTCGTTCCAGCGGGTGGCCGGATCAAGACTGCTGGCCAACCTCATCAGGCGCTGGACCAGTTGCTCTATTCTTGTCTTCCGAAGCCGGACTGCTGTTTGACTGTTGTTTATCGCGATCTTCATCTTTGGGATATGCCACTCGGGCATGCATCATGTTAGTGAGCGTGAACACAAATGAGCGACGGACCTGTGTCAGTTCGGACAGGCTCATGCTGCAGAGGTCGAGCTGACCATCTACCAGGCGAGTATTCACAATCTCTGTAACGAGGTTGTCGATATTGCTTGCGGTCGGTTTCTCCATCGACCGCGATGCGGCCTCAACGGCGTCTGCAAGGTGGATAATGGCGGACTCACGTGACCTGGGTCTCGGGCCAGGGTAGCGGAAAGATGACTCATCAAGAGAGGAACCGTTGGTCTTTCCATTCGTGGCTGACAGGACCAGCTCCATCTGTTGCTTGGCTTTCTGGTGGAAATAGGAGATCAGGCAGGTCCCATGATGCTCCCGGATAATGTCAATGATACAGTCCGGCAGGTTATTGAGCATGGCCAGGCTGATACCTTCCTTGACGTGAGAGCTGACAACCAGCGTGCTCATGCTGGGCGCAAGCTCATCGTGTGGATTTGTTCTCATACGGATATTCTCGGCAAAGAAATCGGGCTTCGTGAGCTTGCCGATGTCGTGAAAATAGGATCCGACTCTTGCCACCAGCGAGTTAGCGTCGATCTGGTCCGCGGCGCCCTGGGCCAGGTTCGCCACCACGAGACTGTGGTGATAGGTGCCCGGCGCTTCGATCGCGAGTCGCTGCAGGATCTTGTGACCAAGGTCTGAGAGCTCGAGCAGAGTGATGTCAGTCGTTATCTTGAAGAGACCTTCAAAGAGAGGAAGGAATAGGAGCAACACAAATGCACAGAAGAACCCGCTGACCAGGCAAGCCATGGCCTGGTAGAATACCAGCATAGGGTCGGGCATGCCGGTTCCGATTGCCGCCATACTGACCACTACCAGCATCTGCACAACGCTTATCATGAACCCTATCCGGAAAACCTTCATCCGCCGCCTGACACGTCGAGCCACGTGGACCGTGAGCGTTGTTGCTATCATCCCGGTAAGGAATACGGTGAAACTGTTTCCCGCCATGATTGACATCACAAGGCTGACCCATATCCCCAGCGTTATCCCCACAACGCCATCGGTCAAGATGGTGACCAGGAGTGGCGCCAGAATGAACGGAAAGAGGAAAGGGGCTACCTCGCTGAATGAAATGCCCAGTGGCAGCTCATCAACAACGTTTCCGGCCAGGTACAGTATGAATTTCGCCGGGATCAGGGTTAGCAGCGAGACGAGCATCATCATCAGCAATTTCGAGTTCTGGTGGAGCACGCTTTGGCGTACAGTGTGCAGATAGACCCCGCATGCTATCAGGGCCAGAAGAAGGAAGGCAGCATTCCCGGTAAGCGAGAATATGCGCGCAGCCGCAGCCAGTTCATTGCCTTGCCCCACCTTGAGTAGAGCCACGGCGCAGAGCCATGTCAAGGCGCCTATCAGGAGGCCTGTTGTGGGGCGGTTCAGCCAGGAAGAGTCGCCATTAGACGTTTTTTTGGCCTCCTTGATGCGCTTCTTGGCTTTCTGCGCTCTCGATTTTGATATGGGACTAGCCATGTAACGATCAATTTCCTGAAAGAATGTGGGTTTGCTCTATGTCCGATCGACGCCTATGGGGCTGCCTGCCTTGAAAGTATCTCTGCGTCTTTCATCACGCCTCAGCCAAAACAGCCTTGATAAGCACCTGAAATCCAGCCTATTGTTGGTATCAAATGCGATACGCAAGATACCATTTCGGACTCTCGGTGGCAAGTTAATGAGCGAAACAGCCAATAAAACAGGCATCTTTCTGGTGTTTGGCGGTGATGAATTCACCACGACCGCCAAGGCCAGGAAAATCGCTGAAGAGCTCTGTCCGCCCGAAGAGAGAACACTGGGACTCGAGATTATCCACGGGCAGGCCGACAATGTCGGTGAAGCACAGACGATTATCTCCTGCTGTTTGGAAGCCATCCAGACGGTCGGCTTCTTCGATAGTCGAAAGGTTGTCTGGCTCTGTGGCGCGAACTTCCTCTCCGACGCCGGATGCGGACGCTCCGAGGAAGTGAAGAACCGTGTGGCCGAGATGGCCGATCTCATCAAGGAAGGCTTACCCGGCAACATTAGTTTTGTGATATCGGCTACCAATGTCGATAAGCGACGTGCTTTTGCCAAGGCATGCTCAGAGAAGGGGACCGTCCATGAATTTGCCGATGCCGCCAAGAAACCCTATACCGCTGAGCGTAACGCGGGAGATACCGCGCGCGAGGTGTTCAGGCAGGCAGGCCTGACCGTCGATCGTAGCGATGTCATGCAGGCATTTATTGAAAGGGCCGGGACCGATACTCGACAAATCGTGAACGAAGTGGAGAAGCTGGCTGTCTATCTTGGCGACAAAAAACGCGTGTGCCGGGATGATGTCCTTGCCATAACCTCTTGCTCGCGTGACGTGCCGGCGTGGGACCTGGCCGATGCGGTCGGCACCAAGGATCTTGCGAAGGCCCTGCGGATTCTTCGGCAGCTCCTTTTTCAGGGCGAGAATCCCGTACGCCTTATCATGAGCATTGAGGGACGGCTGCGCGACTTGACGATTTATCGCGAAGCGCTTGATGAAAGGTGGCTCGAATTCGGGCATGGCAACTCTGTTCAGTGGAAGAAACTACCGGACCAGGTTGAAACCGCTTTCACAGAGCATTTTGGGCGCGATCCGAGAAAGACTCATCCTTACCGCAGTTTTCTGTTGGCTGCACAGGCGAAAACGTTTTCGCGTAAAGAGCTTCATTATTGCAGGAATCTCGCCCTGACCGCACACGAGAAGATGGTTTCCAGTTCCGTGCCGCAGCACATCACACTCGAACTGTTGCTCATCAGGATGCTCCGGCCACGCTCCCACCGTAAGGCGGGACAGTGATCAGGGACTGATCACATATCGGGTAGGGACGGCGGTCCCAGCCGTCCGCAAGAAAGACATATCCATAGCCATTGCTTTCACGCTAGGTAGGGCGCCACGGCCCGGGGCGCCGAAAAAGACAACACCCACCTGTCCAGTAGGCAGAATGGAATTCGCAATCCGAAAGCCCAAATCCGAAATGGCACTGGAAATGGTTGCGCAGGCAGCAGAATATTGTATTATGTTGCAGCCTGTTGAAGAACTCAGATGGCCGCGCGTGGGGCATTTATGATAGACCAGCAAGGCAGCGTGACGCAGGCGATGCCGTAGGCATCGCCGAGGAGCGCGAACAATGCTGGTGGGCAGAAATGCGCTGCGCCCATAGGGTTGCTTGTGTTTTCGACTCTGTCGGCGTTCCGTGCCGCAGCACAGACCTTACAGGTATGCGCATGCGCCACGCGCCTTGCCAGAGACGAAAACACCCAGCAACGCGGATCACCTGAGTTCTTCAGTAGGCTGCCAGGCTTTTTCGGAGCCAACGTAGCTCAGTTGGCAGAGCAGTTCATTCGTAATGAACAGGTCGTCGGTTCGATCCCGACCGTTGGCTCCATACTACGCACCCACTCCTCCTCGTCTTCGGATGAGAAGGGGATAGGAAGGAACGATAGGTTGTTCATTGCCCTTGATCTCGCCCATGGAACCCGCCGTTGGCATGGTCCTGCCGGGAGCAGCATCACTCACCAGCATTGCATTCACCCATAGCTGTGAGCTAGCCAGATCCAACAACCATGTTTCGCATCTAAAACATTCCCTAGATTGATCAAACGCATCATCAATGTGATTGACATCAAAAACCGTAGAGCCAGGAAGTGTGAAGAAGAAATTAAATTATAGGAACTATATATGAGCAACAACGACATTCTCTGGCACAAAAAGCCTGCTGCATATTGGGAAGCCGCGCTCCCACTCGGAAACGGACACCTGGGCGCGATGGTTTATGGCGGCGTTGAACGCGAAGAATACCAACTCAATCATGACCAACTCTGGTCCGGACCGGGTGAATATGAGTTCAATCCGGAGACTCCGAAACTGGTCGAAGATGCACGACAACTGATCAGGGAAGAGAAATACACGGAGGCAGTGCGGTTCATCGATGAGAACATTCTTCATGAACGTGATGAATGTCAGGCGTACCAGACTGCAGGGAGCTTGTTCCTTGACTTCGAGTTACCGTCGGATAATGTCACCAATTACAGGCGTGATCTGTCGCTGAGCGCCGGCATGACAACCGTATGCTTCGATTGCGATGGCATCACGTATTCGCGAGAAACTTTCGTCTCGTACCCCGCACAGGTCATGTGCGTGTCTCTAGCCTGTTCTGAGGCAGGTGGACTCAGTTTCAGCGCACATATGACCTCGCCCATGCAACATTTCGTGGCCAGCCAGGCAACTGCCGATACCATTGCATACGATGGTCGATGCGCCTCAATGAATCCGGCTGCACGGCAAGGTTACACCGAAGACGACGTTTGGGCCGAAGAGAAGCGTAAGAGCCCAGCCGTTCGATACCAGAACCGGTTGTTCGCCGTTGCAAAAGGGGCCAATGCAGTAACGGAAGCGGAGGATGGGATGCTGCGAGTCACCGGTGCAGATGAAATTACTCTCTACATCGCCATAGCAACCGATTTTTGTGGACATGACCGTCAGCCCGGCAGTGATGGCGTTAAGCCCGGCAAGAAGGCAGAGAAACTGATCCGGTCTGCGGCCGGCAGAGGTTGGTCAGCATTGCAGGAAGAGCATCGGCTCGATCACGCTGCACTTTATGATAGGGTCCAGCTTCGACTGGGTAGGGGAAGCGGATCGGATGTCTCGATAGAGGAAAGATTGAGAGCAAATCCATCACCCGAGCAGGATCAGGACTTGGTTTCGCTGCTCTTCCAGTATGGTCGATATTTGCTTATTGCCTGTTCACGGGCAGGCTGCGAGCCATCGAACCTGCAGGGCATCTGGAACGACAAGGTCAGCCCGCCGTGGAGTGGGCGCTACACCATCAACATCAACACAGAGATGAACTACTGGCCGGCACAGACCTGCAACTTGTCCGAGTGTGACCAGCCTATGCTGGATATGGTGTGTGAACTCGCGAAGAGCGGAAAAAGAGCTGCAAGTGAGTTATACGGCTGTCGCGGTAGTTGTTCTCATCATAACACCGATCTATGGCGCTGGCCCGGCTACGTCGGGTTCGAGACGCGCTGGGCTTTCTGGCCTATGAGTTTGGGCTGGCTCAGTCGCCACTTGTGGGAATCCTATCTGTTTTCCGGTGACAAAGCGTTCCTGAAGGAGAGGGCTTTTCCCGTATTGAAGAGTTGTGCGTTGTTCTATCTCGATTATCTTGTCGAGAACAAAGCTGGCATGCTTGTGACCAGTCCCGCAACATCCCCAGAAAATAGTTTCATTGATCCGGGTACGGGCGAGAAAGTAGAAGCGAGTGAAGGCTCCGCGATGGACCAGAGCATCGTGCGCGAGGTGTTTGTGAACACGATCTCTGCAGCGGCCCATCTTGGGATGACCGACGATGCGGTAATCGAGGAAATTGCTGGCAAGCTCTCACGTTTGGCGCCGCATACTGTTGGTAGTGAAGGTCAGCTTCTTGAATACCTTGAGGACTTCGAAGAGGCCGAGCCGACCCATCGGCATGTCTCACATCTGTATGACGTCTATCCAGGTTGTGGATTCACACCCGAGAAGGATCAGGCGCTTATCAATGCCGTGCGCAGATCCTTGATAAGGCGTGGTGACAAGACTACGGGGTGGGGCATGGGCTGGCGTACCTGTCTCTGGGCGCGGATGCGCGATGGGGATCATGCGCTTGAAGTATTGCGTCAGTTGATGATTCTTAAGGAGCCCGAAGTTAAGAGCAGAGGTGGCGGTCTGTACCTGAATTTCTTCGATGCACATCCGCCGTTCCAGATTGACGGGAATTTTGGAGCTACTGCCGGTGTTGCCGAGCTGTTCCTGCAGTCCCATTGGGGTTCGCTCGACATCCTGCCCGCTCTTCCAACCGCTTGGGCTGAAGGTGAGGTCAAGGGCTTGTGTGCACGTGGTGGATTCGAAGTGGATATCGCATGGGCTGGCGGTGCCCTCACAGAGGCCCGCATCAAAGCCGGGCGTGTGGGCAAGGTGCAGGTTCGATATGGCGAACAGAGAGCGGAACTTGAGCTGACCGCAGGCCAGATCGTGAAGCTGGATGAGCAGCTTGTTGCTAGCTGATTCATCCACAGGGCTTGAGCTCGTTCATGACGCCGTAGCGTGGAACTATTGCTGCGGAAAGATACAACATGTGCGTTATCACTGAAGCCATGGCGGGGTTTCTTTGTGGCCAATAATTGTTTCTGTTGGCGCTCACCATTACTATACTGCTGGCTATGAGAGCTGTGCTGAGAATTCTGTTTCTGTTGATCGCTTTGTGCGCTCCTGCGATGGCGAAGAATTCTGAGATCTCGCTTGTTGTAATCGATTATTTCTTTGAGCCGGGCTGTCCGGACTGTCTGCACGTCAAGCAGCAGGTAATGCCGGAGTTGGAGGAACGATTTGAGGGGTTCTGCAAAGTCAATCGCTATAACGTGAACGAGGAAGCAAATGTCCTGATCCTGGCAAGATACCAGGATGCTCTGAAGATCACAAAGAATGAGCCGGTATGTATGGTGGTCGACTACCAATATGTGTTCAACGGATTCAAGAAGATCAAGAAAGACATGTTCGGTCGGATTGATGAATCTGTTGCATTGCGAATGGCTCCGGGCTGGGTTCAGCCGAAACCGATTGTGAGACCTGGAGAAGAGGGGATGGATGTTTCAATTCTGAGGCAGAGGATGTCGCAATGGACGATTCCCGGTCTGATGATCGCGGGTCTGGGCGATGGCGTGAATCCCTGCGCGATTGGGACACTCGTCTTCTTCCTTTCACTCTTGGCAGTATCGAGGGTTCGTGGCAGAGCGTTGATTCTCATGGGGGTCTCGTTCTGTGTTGCATCTTTTGTCACCTACACGGCAATCGGTTTCGCATTACTTCGTGCTTTGTATCTACTGGACTCATTCGATTACGCGAGACAAGGCTTTGGCATCGTCATGGCTGGAATCCTGGCGGTGCTTGCCATTCTCTCGTTCAGAGACGCTTACAGATACAGAATAGAAAGGGACGCCGCGGCAGTAACGCTTCAGTTGCCGGCCAGTATCAAGATGTTGACGCATAGGATTATGAAGGCGGGGCTGGGCATGGGGAATCTGATCCTGGCCGGATTAATGATCGGCACAGCGGTTACAGCACTTGAAAGCATCTGCACGGGGCAGCTATACATACCTGTTCTGGTCAGCATAATTAAGCTCGTGCCGAACGACATGACGGCGTGGAAGTATCTGTTGCTTTACAATGGCATGTTCATTGTGCCACTGGTTGTTGTCTTCGTTGCCGTCTCCCAGGGCCTGAAAACAGAGAGGCTTCTCAACTGGAGCAAGTGCAATGTTGTCCTGAGCAAAGTGATTCTAGGTCTGTTCTTTGTGGGATTGGCGGTCTTGATTGCTTATCTCGAGAGGTAAGCGTATCCAGTTACTGATCTCTGCTCGGTAGATCAGGGCTAGTCGTCCCCCCCCCCAGCCTCATTTCTTACTCTCCGCCCGCCTGCTGCACGCTACTGCGTGCACTTGCTGCATGAAGCTTCCTTGGCCAGCGTATTTACTGAGTACTTGCCGCCCTTCGGGCATTCCAGGCCAGCAAAGGTCCTGCCGTCAGCCATGAACGGATCAATTTGCGCCACGGTCAGAGGCGCATGTCGGTCGAAGTCCGGGTTCTTCGAAGCAAACCGGTTCTTCGCGCTCTTTATATATGCAATTGCGATACTGCAATGCGCAATTGATTGAAGAGCAGTACTAGTTGGTTCTGCGGTGGTCGTTGCCGCCTCGCTCATCTTTTTCAAGTTCTCCAATTGCTTGGCGGTAACTGCCGGCACCTTCTCTTCCTTGTCACCACATCCGCAAACAAACGAACAAGCAACTATTCCGACCACTAATATCGCGTACCATTTCCTCATAATCCGCTTCCTCCTGTTTCTTCTTTCCATTGCCACATGTCTCTTGTCGTACGCAGTTGTTTCCTATTTAGACCCAAGCTCCAGTGCGCGCTTCATGATTTGTGGTCCAAGCCGTTCCCTGATATCGTCGCCTTCCGGTCCACTCGAGATCTTGTTCATCTCTTCCTGTGTCATGTCGTATTTAGTAAAAAGTGCTTCCAGTTTTGCATTCATCTTCTCCGCATCTCTTTCCGTAGAGCCGATGGCCATTGCCTGCGCGTTTAATTCTATGAAGTCTGCTTCACTAAGCTTGCCGACTTTCTTTCCGCATCCCGTTACAAGTCCGACCGCGACAACAGCGATCACCATCATCATTACCAGGTTCCTGTTCATCAGAATCTCCTTTCGTGTTTATGAAATTCTAGAAGAGAACTTTCTTCTCTCTTCTTTCTCCTGCCAGAATACTCACCTTCTCAATCCATTTCAATTCCATGCCTTCATCCGTCTTGCGCTCAACCTTGATATCGTAGGCGCCGGGCAGAATCTTGTACTCAGTGCTTGACCATAGCGTGTAGAGAAGTGTTTCTCTGTCGCCAGGTTTGTAGTAGTGTCACTCACTTAATATCGCTGACGACCCATTTGATACTGCTCTTACTCGTGATCGGATCCTTGTTCGGCATCACGGTGAAGTCCTTCGTAACCTTGGAACCGTCCTCGAACAAGATCTCCATCTCGAAACTAGCGCCACCATCGTGCTCGACATATGTTTTGCGCTTGGCGAGTTTAAGTTTCGAATCACCCGCCCCAAGTTTGGCGGTGAGCTTTTTCATGGTCGCCTCTGTGTCCAGTTTCCCCTTGGTGCCCTTGACAACTATGCTGTCTTTGAATTCCGGCGTCATGAAGAGGAGGGTCTGCGCTACCAGGCCTCCGTTTGGGAAAGACAACTGGTAATTTGAAAGTAGACCCCGTATGCCTCTTTCCTGCATCATCCTGCGAAACCGCTTCTGGTCGTCCTCGTCTTCTGTCGCGAGCGATCCCGTGACGAACAACAGAACACTCATAACCGCAATACCAATGAACATAGATTTCTTCATCTTGCCTCCTCTTCTGCATTTAGTCGATTTGGCTGCACCTTCTGCATCGCGCCGATTATAGGGGGAATACGTGGATTGGGCCAATAACTCTTTCGAGTGATTGGACCCCTTGTGGGGGGGGGGGGATCTAACCCTCACCTGTCTCGGCGTTATGCTTGCCAGGCCGAAGCATCGCGCGAAGTAGGCTTTTCCGCTTATCATTATCTCAATGCGGTGAGCGGCAGAACGTCATGAAGAGAAGGGCATTGATTATTCTGGTCGTCGGGCCTGGCGAGGTGTGCGCATGGAACCGTACATAGAGCAACGTCTCAAACAAATGTTCATCCCGTGGGCATTCGGGTATCAGATGATCTTCGTTATATCTGCATCAGTTTCTTCTTTTTCAATACCCACCAAATTCCATAACCGCATCTGCCATCGCAACCATATTTTCAACTGGCGTCTCTTCAAGCACCCAGTCATGGCTGGCACCGGCAATATACCCACCACCTGGTTTCATGATCGAAAGTACCTGGCCTGTATCATCTCTGATCGTATCGGGTGTGCCATCAATCAATATATGATGCGAATCAATTGCCCCGTTTAGCACGATACGATCCCCATAGTTCTTCTTCAATGCTGCGAGATCCATGCCGTGGCAGCTTGGCTGAATCGCATGCAGAGAATCGAGCCCGGCAGATATGAGCATCTCGATCAATGGCTCAAAGCCACCACAGCAGTGCATCTGGATCTTGAGGTCATACTCGTGCCCAAGATCAATAAGCCGCTTGATATGCGGCAACACGAATCGCTCGAACAGCTCCGGACCAAGCAAAGGTCCGGTCTGACCACCAAGATCGTTGCCTATAAAGGAAACATCTATCAGATCGCCAGCCTCTTCAAAGATCCTGCGACTCGACTCGACATAGAAGTTGACCATATGGGTCATCAGTGAATCGACCAAATCAGGCTTCTCATACATCTTGATGTAGAGATTCTCCATGCCCAGCAAATCGATAGCGTCATGCCAGAATGGCGACCAGTCCCCGCCAAGGATCGCATACTCATCACGCCATGCGGTGGCAGCATCACGAATACCGGAAACATCGACGCAAGCAGGATCAGGCCACGGGTAATTGTTCACATCATCCAGCGTTGCTTCATCAAGCGGATGCGATGCCGGTTGGCCATACTCATAGCCCAGTCGATCGACGCCGAAGATTGTGCGACTCATTACGCCATCAGGTAATGGCACATCCGGCACGTTATAACTCGCGAACACACGTCTGAAATCGTCGCCCAGCCGCTTCCGCAACGCCTCTTCATCGGCCAACCCAAGTTCACTGTTTGCCTTGGCGATGAACCTATCCGACAACCCATGCCACATCGGCACCCGATCCGGCTCATCGAAATCAAACGCAGTAAGGACTCGTTCTCTAGAATTCATAGTTGTTCCCTTTCTCGTCCAACCCCGACCGACTACCACTGCGCCGGCATAAACTCATCAACATCCGTAACACTGATAATGTGCTTGGGCAGATAACGGACCGGTTCTACATCCACTCCGTTGAACCAATCGACGGAAGCCTTGATCGCCACTGCGCCATCGGCCTCAGCTGACTGATAGGTGATGGCAAATATATCGCCTGCCTTAACCGCGTCCATGCCGACCTTGCTGTTGCCCGCCGCGACGACAACAATATCAGTCCTGCCGGCCTTCTTGCAAGCCTCGATAATGCCAATAGCCTGAGCAGAATCATCAGCAGCACAAATGCCTGTCAGGTCTTTCCCAAACCGCATGATCCAGTCTGCAACAACCTGCTGCGTTTTGGCCGCTTCAAAGCCCGGTGCCTGCATATCGAGCACCTTGATGTCGGGCGCGTAGCCGGACAGTTCAGAAATCGGAGCATAGGTACGAGCAAAGAATGGCGAACCACCAGGTGCGTGACGAATATAGGCAACCCCGCCCTTCTTGCCCAGCTTATCCGCCCACTCTCGTGCGAGCATACGGAACTGCCCCCAATCATCCGGACCGGTCCAACAGATTGCGTAGCGCATGGCTTCAGAATCCGGAAGCATGTTGCTGAGAATGATCGGAATGCCTGCGCGGTTAACCTTGCGCACCTGCTGCACGCCGACCTTAGCATCAAGTGCTACGAGGATGATCATGTCGGGCTGGTCATTCACCGCTTCTGCGAGCATCTGATTTTGTACGTCCACTTTCCAGTTAGGCGACAGGATCTTGAGATTCATCTTGTACGCGTCAGCGACCTTCTTTATGCCGGTGCTGTAGGCAGTAAGATAGGGATGATCTCCGTTGATAATAGCAATAACTCGCTTGCCTATGGCGCCGCTCTTCGGTGATGGCGGAATGTTGACTTTATCAACACTCCATCCGGCATATTCCATATCGTACCAATGCATCGGATCGGTGTCGGGGAGAGACGCGGGATCGTTCGGGCGTGGCGGCGGGGTCTTCTTTTCAAGGTCCAACAACAGCGGCTGGCCATCTTCTGATTTCAACCCTGCGATATCAATCGCCAGAGACGCTTCGAGATTGGCCCCGGCATTTGCCTCTGTATCAGGCGCGGTGTCGCCATTCCTGCCACAACCGGCCAGGCAGATCATCGCCAGCATCAACGAGATAACGTGCATCTTCTTCATGTGGTCGTCTCCTTATTAAGTACAGTCGTCCTCAATTCATCCATCAATATCGGTCTCTGGCCTCTCACACGCTCTCGCCGTCGGGCCATCACTGCTTCATGAATAACCACCAGTGCCAGCACGAGGCCCGCCACCAACACTTTAAGTTCACTCGGATAGCCCAACCGGTTGAAGCCGTTGAACAGCATCGCAAACATTAGCACGGCCACTGCGCTGCGCACGATGCTTCCCTTGCCTCCGGCCATAGCCGTGCCACCTACAATTGTTGCGGCTATGACATCCATCAAGCAGGCAGCACCCAGATCGGTCGTGGCCGAACACATCGCCATGCTGCAGAGCGCGCCGCCCAGCGCAGACATGACGCCGGACACCATAAACGCGGCAACAATGTAACGAGTGGGGCTCACGCCCGAGAACCACGCGGTCTCTTTGTTTCCGCCAACCAGGAAGAAGTTACGTCCCCACTTTGTCCAACTCAGCACAGCCTGCGAGCCGAACACCAGTGCCAGCGTAATGATAATCAGTGGCGTAACCCACGGTGCAATCTGCTTCTCCAGCATATCTGCCAGCGCGAATGCGCTGTCAGTGGTTACGCTGAGCGAAGAACCGTGACTGTAGATGTAGATGATCCCCTGCAGAATCGTCATGGTCGCAAGGGTTGCTATGAATGAGTTGATTCTTGCTTTCATAACCAGTAGACCGTTGACGAGACCAACGAGAGCGCCAGCAACCAGCGCCACAGTGACGCTTCCGATCCATCCGAGCTGTGGTTGGAGGCCAATTGTGAGCATTGCACCAAGCGTTACTGAAGATCCTATAGAAAGGTCCAACTCGCCACTGAGAAGGACGAGCGTAAAACCAATCGCAACCGTCGCATTCAGACACATGGACTTCATTATCACGGTCATGTTGAACGTATTGAGAAAACGCGGCGCGACACATGACATGACCCCAAACACCAACAACAGCAACAAGTAGATCCTGTACCGGTCGATCACCGCGAGTACTGTTGTGACCTTCTTGCTAATCATCTTCACGCCCCAGTCTTCTAGCCACCAGCGAGGTCGCTCCGACGACGATAACAAAGACGATCCCTTTAACAATCTGCTGGGCAAATGTGTCAACACCGGCAAGTGTCATGATGTTGCTCATCAAGCCGAGCACGAGCACTCCCCCAAGCGCACCGAGAACACTCCCGCGCCCACCGGCCAGGCTCACCCCGCCGAGCACGACTGCCGTTACGGCATCAAAGTCATACCCTTCACCATTATAGTACGCGCCCACTTTGGAGAGTGATGTGATCAGTATCCCGCCAATCGAGGATGCGACTGCAGAAAGCACAAATGCCATACCGATAACTCTTGACCGTCGGACCCCGGTCATCTCTGCCATATCAGGATTCGACCCAATCAGCTTCAGCTGCTGGCCAAAGACTGTTCGCGTAAGAATCAAATGACCCACCACTGCCATCAAGACCAGAATCACCATCGGCAGCGTGACCCGACCGACAATACTGTGACGATAGAGCTCATCGAAGAGATGCCCGGCATTGGTGCCACCACTCTGCAGGTCCGGGTAGATCTGTTTATTGAGCCATATCCAGCGCATGAGCCCCATGGTCAGATACGACATTGCCAACGTCCAGAGGATCGAATTAACCCTGAGCTTGCCAATCATGATCCCGTTCACGAGACCTATGCACAATCCAGTCAACAGTCCGGCAAGAATCGCAGGCACGAACCCGAACTTCAACATTTCCACGGTCATTACGCCGGAGAAAGCCATTGTCGTTGGTACAGATAGATCCGCGAAGTGGCCCGAATAAGTAACGAATGCCACACCAACAACGACAACACCCAACAACATGACACTGTCGATCGTGTTCAGCAGGTTGCCAATGGTGCAAAACTCGGGGTTGACCATTGCCCCTATACCCAGCAACGCAAGAAGCGCAACAAGGATGCCCGCGCGGTGCAACAGTAGACCGAAAATGCGCCGAATGGAGTTAGTATGTCTACTCATCGATCTCTCCACCATTAGCCGCGAGCAGGACAGATTCCTCACTCAGGGCGCTGCCAGGCATCTCACGGATGATCCGACCATGTCGCATTATCATGATCCGGTCAGCCAGACTTACCAATTCAGGAAGATCCGATGAAATCAGAATTACCGCAGTGCCGTTCTTGGCGGCCTCTTCGATTGCCCTATGAATAACAACTTTCGCACCAATATCCACACCACGCGTGGGTTCATCAAGGATCAGCACTTGCGGATTCGAGGCAAGCCACTTGGCCAACAGGACCTTCTGCTGATTCCCGCCTGATAAACTACGGATTGGAATGTCAGGAACGGGAGGATTGACCTGTAACCGCTGAATCATGTCCTTAAGCGTCGTATCGCCAAGTCCTTGGGAAAAGATGCCGAACCGGGTCAGTTTCGGCAGAATGGCGGCGAGAACGTTCTCGCGGGTTGAATGTCGAATCGCCAAGCCAAGCTGTTTGCGATCCTCTGGCACGTAGGCTAATCCCATTCGGATAGCTTCGTCGAGATGACGGGGACGGACTTGTTTACCGTCCAGCAATATCTCTCCGCGATCAACGCGGTCCACCGCCACCAGAGCTCGTGCAAGTTCAGTTCTTCCTGCCCCCGCCAAACCGCCGATACCCAGGATCTCTCCCTTGCACACCATGAATGACACCTCATGAAAGAACCCATAACGGGTCAGCTGACGCGCCTCTAGCTTTGGGGCACCCGGAGATCGTGCCGTTTTGTGTTCATACAGCTCGCCACTCGCCGCTCCGCCCACCATGAGGTCAACCAGCTCGTCGTGAGTCACCCCAACGGCAGAACGTGTGGCAATCTTCTTGCCGTCACGCAGCACGGTTATCTTGTCGGCGATTTCCGTGATCTCAGGGAGATGATGTGAGATATAGACAATTGCCAGGCCATGTTGCTTCAGGTCGCGGATAATCTTGAACAGCAATTCCACTTCGTTACGACTCAGTGCGGACGTGGGTTCGTCCATGACAAGAATGCACGGGTTGTTGCCCAACGCTTTTGCAATTTCAACACACTGTGCTTCGTGCTGATCGATATCGCTGACCGGTTTTCTCGGATCGAGATGCCCGAGCCCTACTCGTGCCAGCAGTGCTCGCGATTCTGACATCAGCTTGCGCCTGTCAAGCAGTCCGTACTTCGAGGGTAGCCGCCCGGCCATGAGATTCTCGGCAATACTGAGTGCGCGGGCAAGACTCAACTCTTGGTGAATCATCTGTATGCCCCGCCGCTTGGCTGCAACAGGAGAATGGAGGACAACTGGTTTTCCGCCCAGGCTGATCGTGCCGGTATAGTCAGTGAAACAGCCGGCCAGAACATTCATCAGCGTGGACTTGCCGGAACCATTCTCGCCCAGCAGCGCATGGATTTCACCGGCATGAGCTTCAAAATCAACAGAGTCAACGGCCAGCGTACCAGGATATCGCTTGGTAACTTGTTCCATCCGGAGCGCGATGTCCAGGTTCTCAGCCACGCAACGACTCCTCCATGGCGATCTCTGACCATTCCCACAGTCGTTGCGGCTGGTAGCGTACGGTTGAGATGTCTTTCATGACGATTTCGATATGGCATTTGCCACCAGCCAGATCGAGGATCTCTCTAATGTCACGCCGTGCAGCGCCCGGGTTCCATGTGTCCGTTGCCAGGATTGCAGGACTGGGCTTAAAACTAATGACATAGTCGTCTCCGATCTCATCGATCGCACGCTTGAAGTTGCACCATGGGCTGATCGATATTTTGCGCAGGTTCGGAATGCGTCGCATTAGATCCATCTTCCCGTCCAGCGGCTCACAGCATCCGTAGTAGGTCAAACCCCATCGCTTAAGCCAGCGCAGATCATGTTCGATTGCAAAGTCCCAGTGCATCTGCGGCGAGACCTCAGAGAAGATCTGCGCGTTTGAGCATCCCCACATATTATGCGGGTGGACATGGGCGCTATTGTAATTGTCGCCCGGAAGGCACGAGACGTAACCGTATCCGCCCGATCCGACCCGTTCGTTCACCGAATCCAGTGCAAGCACGTTGAGCTCTTCAAACTGATCCAATTCAATCATCCACGCGTCAACCATGCGCGCGACCGCTGCATGCACAAAATCCGGCCTGTCGATCATGTCCAACATCGCCGCTTCAATGCCATACCAGCGAATCAGAAAATCCCATGGCGTGAACCATATATGCCTCTGCCCAGTCTTCTGGACTGGCATTATTCCCTCATAGAGATCGCACATCGCTTCATATTGCCGTGCAGTGATCTGCTTGTCATAGGTGATCGTCGGCATACGGATCTTTTCAAGATCGTCTTCAGTCTGGATCTGCACCTTGAAATGGCGCGACACAGTTGAGTTCGTATCGTCCGTCTTGACAATATCGACATCCTCAGATATCCCGAAGCTCGTGCTCCGCACTGCAAGTGGGCAATTGAAGTGGTCACTGAAAACCATATCTCCGGGCATATGCCGCCAAAGGTACAGTTGATGCCGCATCCCGTTTTCTTGACGTCTGGCCCATGGGTGCTTGCATTGCAGCGTCAACTCATCATCGACATTCATCTCGTTCCAGCAGATCTCGTTGATATAGATCATTGGGCGACTGGACTTTAGATCATTGAGGCCGGTCCAGAGTTGTGCCTTTTCGGCATGCACAGGAAGTGTGGCAATCTCAGCAACTTCTAAAGCAAGTTGGCGCAGCAATTCACGATCCGGGTCTGGCATCTCGACGCGCTCCGCGTCCGCCACTACTTCGACATGCTCCGGGTCATGTAGCATAATCAAATATCCTCATCAAATTCACCAAGATCCAGCGGGTATTTGCCATATTCCCGTACGAGTTTCACGATGTAATCATACGTCTCGCCCGATACATCGGTCGCTACCGAGTGGTCTGACTGAAAGATGTAACCGCCGCCCTTTGCGGCATTCAACTTCCGCAGCACCTCGCGCTTAACCTCATCGCGATCTCCACGCTCCCACACACGGATATCGCTGTTGCCGCAGATACCCAGTCGGTGCCCGTACTCGCGCCGTAAATCGACGGCATCCATGTCGGCCTTTGCCTCGAACGGGTTGTATGCGTCTATACCCGCTTCAATGTAGTCCTCGAGTAGCTTATGTACGCAACCGCAACCGTGATAGATCACCGGCAGATCGCGCGAATGCGCTTCCGTTGCAATCGCCTTCACCCATGGCTTGAAGTGTTCGCGCCAGTAATCCGGCGAAAAGAAGGGCCCATTTCGGTACGCCACATCACCCCAGATCACAAAGCCGTCGAGCAGACCGTCGGCAGCATTCATCGCGGCCACGGCACTTTGCAGATAGAACTCACCGATCCTGTTGATAACTGCACCCATGCGATCTGGATGCATCCCCATCCACAACATCGTGTTCTGCTGACCGATCAGACGCGTTAAACACTCGGCGACTTCGATTATGCTCCCGTAGACAGGGAAATCGGGACGTAACGTCTTAACCGTTTCGACCCAGGCAGGAGAGTTCCGTTCGAACCCATCCCCTACACCCGCGATTTGATTGTCGCCCGCTTCGAAGAAACGACGGGGATCATCCGGCGCATCAAATTCAGCCGCCTCCAGTTTCTCGAATGTGTCAGTCTCCCATTCGGCCATCTCTGGCATTGGCAGGTCAAACTTCTTGCGCATGATTGCGCCGAACCCAGTTTTTACCACGACCTCCTCGTCGCTTTCGCTGAGGGTCTCGAACGAGCGAATCCATGGGTCCATGTTTGGGACAGTGGCGATCCAATCCATATCGTAGTGGTAATATGGACTGGCATCATCCGGCAAACCCAGGTCCTTGCGCCACTGCGTGATAAAGCTGCCCCAGAAGAAATCGCTGATTGGGACCCGATCCGGCTCCTCGTGCCTCAGTGTCTTATTCAGACGCTCAAGTTTTGCCAGTGTATTTGGGCTACGCCCCTTGCGCCCAGCCTTGCCCGTGGTTTCAAACATACCCATATGGTCTGTTCCTCATTCCTCAATCGTTCTTCTATCGACTCAATTATGACTAGGCACAGTACAGAATTTACAGGGATCCGTCCATTCTTATACTTGTCAATTCAGTTCTTGCCTTTTTCTTATCGAAAACAATAGCGTCTTTATCCATCTTGTATTTGCGATCCCCGGTCAAACACTATTTGATATCCAACTCCTCAACCTTTGACACCGTTCTCTCTTATATCTGTCCCTTATATCCAAAACCTCGTCATCGCTCGCTTCTCGGGTTCAGTATTGGAAGGCAGGTCGGGTCTTTGTCAGCGACAAGAGCAACCGGCGGCTGAAGAACCGCATTCGTGAATTGACGGGCCGCAACCGAGGGCGCCGAATAGAACAGATCATCGAGGAAGTGGCGACGTACCTGCAAGGCTGGCGGCAGTATTTTGACTACGCCTTTAACAAGCAGACGTTTCGGGAACTGACCGCATGGATCAAAAAGCGTCTTCGCTGCTACATGTGGAAACAGTGGGGACGAGGCGGATACAGGCAACTGCGGAAGCGAGGCGTCAGCCGTGAACTTGCATGGAACATATGTAAGTCACATCACGGCCCATGGCGACTCAGCCGCAGCCCTGCACTGGCCTATTCACTCACTACTCGCTATTTCGTCAGCATGGGTTTACCCTTGCTCCATATTAACGTGTAACGGAAACGCCGTGCTACGTGATCCGTATGGCCGTGTTGTGGGAGGAGAGAGTCCGCGAGGACTCTCCCTGTCCCGATTCTCCGTTTAAAAACATCAAGAGCTACTCTTGTATTCAACGGTTATTTGGAGTAACATTTATTTATGAAAATGGACAGAAGTCAATTGTCAGTTGTCGATCTAAAAGACTCATCTGATGCTGAGTATTGGAATAAACAGTCCCCTCAAGATAGATTGCGGGCAATACAAATTGATAGACAGGTTGCGTATGGTCGATCAACTACTTCCGGACGACTTCAAAGAATTCTTGAAATTGCTGAACGAAGCTGATGTCGCATATCTACTAATTGGTGGTTATGCAGTAGGATATCATGGTTACCCTCGGGCTACAGCGGATATGGATATATTTGTAACCATTTCTCCAGACAACGCTACCAAGCTAGTCAACGTATTTTCTCGTTTTGGAATGAACGACCCCAAGCTCTCACCAGAGTTGTTTCAGGAACGAGGCAAAATTATTCGCATGGGCGTACCTCCCATGCGAATCGAGGTTTTGACGGAAATAGACGGTGTCTCGTTTGATGAATGCTTTGCAGACCGGCTAACAGCGAAAATAGATGGTCTGCGTGTTAACATCATCTCCAAAGACCACCTCCGCAAAAACAAAAGGGCCTCTGCAAGGCATAAAGATCTTGATGACTTCGAGCATCTTTCAGAGAACTATTCGGAGAACAACCATTAAGTCCCCGGTAGCGAAGTATCAATAAAATCGACGGTATCGTCGCATACGCGCCGAAAGCTCATTCCAACGTTCTGGGCAAGCAGAAGGATTAGAAGTAAATGGAACGAAAGGAATTTGAGACATGTCCGCGAAGAACACGAAAGCTACTGTAGCATTATTGGGTCTTGCGAGCGGAAGTCCGGCCGTCACTTGCGCGATCGAACATTCTGACGAAACTCATCCTGTCGCACCCTCAAAGATTAAAGACATCAAAGCCTATTGCATTGACTTCAACTGGGGATCAGGCGGACCGAATGGTTTTGCGAAACCGGGTTTATGGGCTGATGCAAATCCCGCAAAACACGTTGCCTGGTACAAGGCGATGGGCGCTAATGTCATACAGACATTCGCTGTTTCCTGCAACGGTTATGCCTGGTATAAAAATGGTACGGTGCCTGCGCAGCCGGGGTTAAAGCACGACTTCCTTCCTGAAATGGTACGGTTGGGTCATGATGAGGGTATGCTCGTGATGGGCTACTTCTGTATCGGCGCCAACACTAAATGGGGCCTGGATCATCCCGACCTGAGCTATGGAATCCCATGCGATCGTCATATCCCATATACCGATGAGTATCTCGCCTATTTGTCTGCCGCTATCGGTGAAGCTGTCCGGCTGACCGGCATTGACGGGTTCATGATTGACTGGTTTTATCAGCCGACCCGGAAGGTGTGGCTGAAGTGCGAAAAGGAATTGTATGCGCAACTCATGGGAGAGGAGTATCCCGGGAACAACAAGTTATCCAAAGAGAAGGATGTCGAGTATAGCCGAAAGGCCATTGACAGGGCCTGGAAAACTATCCAAAAAGCCGCAAATCCAGAGTGCATTGTCTGGCTAACAGCCTTTAATCCGACGCATCCGCATATCGTCAATTCGAGAATGTATAAGGAGGTGGATTGGCTGATGAACGAGGGCGGCGACCTGAAGCGCGTGAAGGCTGTAAAACCTATGATCGGAAAGCACACCCGCCTTATCACCTGCCTGGCTAACTGGAATAAGCAGGACGCAACCACCGTTGTCCCGGCAGCCTTGAAGGAGAGCATCGGGCTGTATGGCTTCGCAAAACCTGGTGCTGATTCACTGCTACCGCTGGAGTCGCTACTGATACGCTCCGTACAGGAACTGAAAGGCGATGACCGAAACATAGCTGTTCTAGCACGCGCCTACCACGGCGTTTCCGTCACTTCAGTCAGGAATGACAAGGGAAAGTTCGTCGAGCCAGAGAAATAAGATTGCCCAACAAGAAAATGGAGAAGTATTTTCGCGTAGCCGCGAAAAACTCTCATTGTGAACGATTAGAATCAAGAAAAGATGATTGACAACTATACCGTGCAGGTATAATATCTATACACAATGAAGTTTGTGTTCGACACTAGAAAGAGCGAATCAAACAAACGGAAACACGGTATTGATTTTGTAGAGGCGCAAGCCCTTTGGGAAGATCCCGATAGAATTGAGGTCCCCGCGAATACCCAAGTCGAAAAGCGATTCGTGTTGACTGGAAAGATTGAAGACATTCACTGATCTGCTGTTTTCACGATGCGAGGGGACAATACTCGAATCATTTCTGTGCGCTGTGCGCGAAAGCAGGAGGTAGAAGAGTATGAAAGCTAAAGAATTCGATAAGAAGTTTGATAACGGCGAAGACATCACCAAGCATCTCGACTATTCTAAGGCCAGAAGACCTGGGAGAGAGCAGAAGCGAGTCAATGTCGATTTCCCGGTCTGGATGATCCAATCCTTGGACCGAGAAGCTGACCGTCTGGGTGTACCAAGACAATCAGTAATTAAGGTCTGGATTGCTGAGCGTCTCGAACATGCTCATGCTTGAAAGATTCTAACCGGAAAAATGCTCATTTTAACGGTGTCTTCATGAAGATGAAGCGAATCCATATCCTCCTCGCAATCCTCGTGCTCGCAGTCTGCGCGATTCCCTTTCGCGCGAAGTTGCGTCGCCCTGTCATTGCGGTAATCCAGGTGCTGCGCGGGAAGAAGACGGTGGCAGACCGTGTTGAGCAATTCGGCACTGTTGTTCGAACACGACTCGCGCCGGAATTTGAAAGGATCGGCGTAACATACCCGCCGGGGAGGATCGCCCTCGTCGGGATCAAGCAAGACAACCTCCTAGAGGTGTGGGTCTCCGACCCACCCAGGCACCTCAAGAGCTATCCGATTCTCGGGTCAAGTGGAGACCTTGGTCCCAAGCTCCGCGAGGGCGACATGCAGGTGCCAGAGGGGCTGTATCGGATTGAGTCCCTCAATCCGAACAGTATGTACCATCTCGCGCTCCGCGTGGACTACCCGAACCAGTTTGACAATGCAAAGGAGAGGAACCGACGGACGCGAGGACCTTGGGTGCGATATCATGATCCACGGCAAGAGCTGCTCTATCGGCTGTCTCGCCATGGGTGACGAGGCAGCCGAAGAACTCTTTGTTCTCGCGGCAGAAACGGGAATCGACAACATCTCCGTGATCCTGAGCCCGGTTGACTTCCGCACGGACAAACTGCCGGCAGACATGCCGGAAGTGCCTGACTGGACACCGGAACTGTATGCTTCGATCAAGCGGGAGTTGATGAAGCTGCTGAAGACAACAAGATGAATGCACACTATTGTCGCTAACGCGCCAAAGCGTGATTCACGACGTTCAGCGAAATTAGTGCCATGCAGTGCCCTGTTTCCTGCTTTCAGCCTTGCACAGCGCCGTTTTGCACGCGGATGTAATAATATTACACTACAGGATCGTGCTCTACCGCCATAACTGCCGATCAAGAGTACGATACTGAACAGCTTCACTGATGTGCTGAGACTGAATCTCATCACTCTCCGCGAGATCCGCGATGGTCCGCGACACCTTGAGGATACGGTCATAGGCACGCGCACTGAAACCCAGCTCGGACATGGCCATCTTCATCAGCTCAGCAGCATCTTTATCAAGTGTGCAGAACTTTTGCAGCTCTTTCGGTCGCATCTGCGCGTTGCAGTTGATGCCAGCACAACTCCTGAGCCGTTCCAGCTGATTCTCACGAGCCTTGCCCACACGCGTCCTTATCACCTCGGACGATTCGCCACGAGTGCCCTCGCACAACTCTTCGTATGTCATCGACGGGATTTCGATGTGAATATCTATCCGGTCGAGTAACGGCCCCGAGATCTTGTTGCGATAGTTCGTAATCTGGCGGTGGCTGCACCTGCAGTCACGCTTGAGATCCCCGAAATACCCGCAAGGACAGGGGTTCATCGCCGCCATCAGGATGAAGCGGCAGGGATAGGTCACCGTTGATGCCGCACGTGCAATGGTCACAGAACCCTCCTCAAGTGGCTGACGCAGTACTTCCAGGACGTTGCGATGGAATTCCGGTAACTCGTCGAGGAACAAGACACCGTTATGCGCCAGGCTCACTTCACCTGGCATTGGGTTCGCACCACCACCAAGCAGGCCGGCATCAGAGATCGTGTGGTGCGGCGCCCTGAATGGACGCGTTGTGATCAACGCCTTGCCCGGCTTCAGGATTCCCGCAATGCTGTGGATCCGCGTTGTTTCCAATGCCTCGTCAATTGTCATCCGCGGCAATATTGAGGGAAGCCGCTTCGCGAGCATTGTCTTGCCGGTACCAGGCGGCCCAATTGTCAGGATGTTATGACCACCGGCTATCGCAACTTCAATTGCACGTTTCGCCTGCTCCTGGCCCCTGACCTCCCGGTATCCCTCACCGTTCTTTCCGATGGCCTCGTAAAGATCTTCCCGGTCAATCTTGAACGGATCTTTCTGAATGACACCGTCCAGGAAATCTACGGCAGCACGCAGATTCGCTACGGGGTACAGGTCTATACCAGCCACAACCGCAGCTTCCTCGGCATTGGCGGAGGGAACAAGGATACCGCGTTTTCCATCTTCCTTCATCCTCATCGTGATTGGGAGAACCCCCTTTACATGGCGCACCTCACCACTCAGCGCAAGCTCACCAATGCAACCAAGCTCCTCGAGAGGTGCCGCTTCTACTGATTTCTGTGCCACCAACATCCCGAGCGCTATGGGAAGATCAAAACTCGGCCCTTCTTTCTTGATGTTGGCAGGGGCCAGGTTGATTGTCGTACGCCCGACATGTGGGTCAAAGCCTGAATTGGACAGCGCTGTCCGAACACGATCCTTGCTCTCCTTGACAGCTGCGTCTGGAAGGCCGACTATGACAATCGAAGGATCGCCTCTGCCTGCATTAACTTCTATTTCGACAAGGTAGGCATCGACACCGAACACAGCACCTGAAGAGACTTTCGCAAGCATGAACACCCCTTTCAATTGACCCAGGATCTGATCCTAGGTGAGGTGCATCCCTATTGCCAATAGAAATCACGATGGGTGATTCACCATTTCCGGTTAGGCCAGCCGGATACAGCCGGTATACGGGTATGTTGACGGAGAGCGAACAGGCAGGTTTTTCTTACGAGCCCGCATTTTCCTCTTCTGCGCTATCCAGAAATGTTGCGATCTCGTCCAGCGATCGCTTGTCAATCGAAGGTACCTGTGCAGCTTCGGCAGGATAGCCTGTGACCAGGACGAGGAACGGATGCTCATGCTTGGGCCGTCCGAGAATCTCGTTAAGAAAAGCCATGGGGCTCGGTGTATATGTCAGGGTTGCCAGCCCCGCCGTATGCAGTGCGGTGATGAGCATGCCCGTTGCGATGCCAACTGAACGTGAGGGATAGTATGTCCTCTGCTTCGCACCGTCCCGGCCCACATCGGTCATTTTTATGAAGATAGCGATCAGGTAGGGCGCATTTTCTAGAAACGGTTTCTCCGCGTTCGTTCCCATCGGCTTCAGCGCGTCCAACCATTCTTTCGGTGCGCTCTTCAAATAGAAGTCACGCTCCCTCTCTTCGGCCGCGAGCCGGATCTTTTGCTTCATCGCAGGATCGGATACTACCACGAATTGCCATGGTTGCCTGTTCGCGCCACTCGGCGCAGTACCCGCCGCCAGCACGGCTTTCTCGATTATTTCGCGGGGCACAGGTCGATTTGAGAAATCCCGCACTGTTCGGCGGCGCCTGATGTCTTGATAGAACAGTTCTGCACGTTCAATCATGGCACCGGGCTCGATCTCGATGAAATCGAGTGGCTGCTCCGGTGGTTCTCCTGTGCATTGTTTCTCGGTCATTTATTACCTCGCTGTATCCGGTTTTCTGATGGAGCGTATAATCGTATCGAACATCGGGATGTACTTGGCATTCATGAACCTGGCGGTCACGGGTGTAACAACCATGAGCGTGTTGCCTTTGGGTGTATATGGAATATAGGCCTCACGCTCTGTCACCGGGATCCCGTTCAGGGTGTAAGTATACTCGAGCATCACGCCACCCATCCCTCTCGTACAGGCGAACTTCTTTCTGGCTATCAACCTGCAATTAGGTTTGCGCTGGCCCAGTGATTTAACGCGTTCCGACACGAGATTGTCCAATCCGTACTTGTATTGGTATGGCAGCTTGTCGAACGTCACTCGGGCATGCCAGTCGGCTTCCATCTCAGGACATTCGAGAACAAGAGTACGATGCTGGGCTCCCGGCTTAACTGTCCAGCCTTCAGGATGAACGAACTCAACGCCATAGGCACGATTCGTGTGGCAGACATACTTGATTATCACCGGTTCTTCCTTGGTGGATTCCAAGTAATAATAGAATCCGACTAAGCATGCGATCAGGATGCCGATAACGATTATATAGGCTTTCATGTAGATCCCCATCCGTCACTGGTTCTTGCTGCCATGCGATTGATCCCACCATCAAATTATAGGAGGTCGCATGTTTATTGCAATGCTGATCGAATTCATTCCGCACCCTGTCCAATCCTGCATTAGTGATTGACGTTCCTCTTCCTCTCTGTAAGATTCGAACCGTGTCAACAGCAAGCAATAGCAGTCGCAGGCATGCTGTTCTCTGCCTGTTCTTCGCGTCCGGTCTGAGTGGCCTCGTTTACGAGGTTGTCTGGATTCGACATCTCGCTCTTCTCTTTGGCAGCACCGTTTATGCGACGGCCACGGTCCTTGCCGGTTTCATGGCAGGACTCGCGCTCGGTAGCTATTTTCTGGGAAGATTGGCCGATCGAAAGGAGCGACTGCTCCGCTTCTACGGCTACCTTGAAATCGGCATTGCCGTTTTCGCGATTCTTTTTCCCTGGATCCTGCAATGGCTCACGCCATTTCACGGCTGGTATGTGGATGTCACAGAGTCATCCCATCGCCACGTCAGCTTTGTGCAGGCGCTGCTTGTCATGTGTATCCTCATAATACCTACGGCCATGATGGGTGGTACTCTTCCGATTCTTACCAGGTATCTCAGCAGGAACACCGGCTCTCTGGGCAGGAACCTGAGTCAACTTTATGGGCTCAATACGCTCGGCGCAGTTGTCGGTTGCGCAGCAGCAGGTTTCATTCTTATCGGGACCGTCGGTGTCCAGAACACTACCTGGTGTGCCGTTGCCGTAAACATCGTCGTCGCCGTTATCGCCATCCTTCTGGATCGGCCTACTGCCGAGCTGGATATCAAAGAGGATGCTGTCCCGACAGCAGAGCCTCTTCCGCTAGAGTCACCACGTTGGTTTCCGCGTCTCTTGCTCGTTCTGCTTGCCATATCCGGATTCAATGCGCTCGCATTCGAAGTACTCTGGATGCGCGTGCTGATCTTCCTGATAGGCAGCACGTCTTACGCCTTCACTGCCGTCCTTACCACCTACCTCTGTGGCCTCGCATTGGGGAGCATAGTCATTTCGCGACGAATCGACAGGAACAGGAATCTCCTCACAATGTTCAGTGGATGCGAGATCCTTATCAGCTTCATAATCCTCGGCGCACTCGTCTTCTTTCCCTTTATAATGAGCGGCATGACAAACCTGGTGTTTGTTGATGGCACCGGCACCCACAGGTTTAGTGTTCTTGCCAGTTTCATAATACTGCTTGGGGGCTCCTGCCTGCTCTTCATCCTTCCATTTACGTTCCTGCTCGGCATGATCTTTCCGCTTGTCGGCAAGTTGTACGCGTTGCATCACGGGGGAATAGGCAAGGGTGTCGGCACCGTTTACTTCGCTGATACGCTTGGCGCCATCCTTGGCTCACTGGCAGCCGGTTTCTTCTTGGTCCCACAGTTCGGGACGCTCTTGAGCCTGCAAATCCTGGCTTTCATCAACTTCATCATTGGTGCGATCGCACTCTCTTTCGTTGGCAGACAGGAAGGGCGGATCGCCTTCGTGCGGAAGCGTGCCCTGCTCTTGGTCCTCGGGCTTCTTGTCATTATCTTTGCCTGTCGTAGAATCATAACGCCAGGCACATTCGACCAAGTTTACGACACCAAGTACGCCAAGGTTATCCACGTGAAGGAAGACATTGGCGGCACAGTGACCATCGAGCAGTACAAGGATTACCGCACCATCTCGATTAACGGTGTGAATGTTGCCGGCACAGATCTGCGCTTCAAGACAACCCAGAAACTACAGGCGCATCTTGCCCTGCTCCTTCATCCCGATCCGAAAAAGGTCATGCAGATCGGATTCGGCTCCGGCGGCACCGCCTGGTCGATCACGCGGCATCCCGTCGACAGGATCAACTGCGTGGAGATAACTGAAGCCGTTATTAAAGCGTGCCACCACATGTTCGAAGTGAACCACGGCGTTCTTTCCGATAAACGTGTCAACGTCACCATTGATGACGCACGCAGCTACATGGCCAAATGCAAGGATGACTATGATGTTATTCTTTCTGATTCCATACATCCCAGGCGTGCGGGTAATGGCGGACTCTATTCAGTCAACTACTTTGAACTGTGCAAGGGCAAGCTCAAGCCGGACGGCATCTTCTCCGTTTGGCTTCCTATCCACGGCCTTTCGCTCGAAGATTTTCAGGTTGCGCTTCGCTCCATGAAAGCTGTATGGCCACACGTCTATGTATGGCATACGCCTGTCGGCAGGAACGAGTGGACGATTGTGCTTGGCATGCTCAAGCCGTTAAAGGTCGATGTGAAGGCGCTCAACGCGAAGATCAATGCGCCGACCGTCCAGGCTGATCTAGCCGAGATCTATCTTGAACGAACAGAGCTTTTGTTAAGTTCCTTCCTGATGGGTGACGAAAACCTCGAAGAGTTCCTCGGCGATGACGATACTCTGAATACTGACGACTTCCCTTACCTCGAATATGTTGCGCCGCGCTCCGGCCTTTATGAAACGCGTGAAGAGTTGCTCGTGCCTGTCTACTTGGAGCTCATAAAACATCGCGAATCGGTGTTCCCTTATCTCGACAACTTTCCGTTCTTCATGCGTGGCAAGGTGGAGACATCCTGTGAAGTGTCACGCCATCTCGTTGATGGCCGTGTGCTTGAGTTAAAAGAAGGTCTTCAATCTCCCGCCGCATTGGCCAAGTTCAGGAAAGCTGCGAAGCTTGATCCGAAAGACAAGATCACGCAAGACCTGCTTATCGAACATTGAGTTCGACATGATCCGGATCAGCAACGCCCAGCTCACTCAAGCTGGGACATTGCCTCGACAAGAATCTCCTATGTCCATGGATCATCTTCAACGAATAGAATCGTCAGGCCCCGCTCGATCGGTTCGCTCTTTCTTCACATTCAGCGCGTGCTGCTGCGAAGTGAAATGTGCCGGGTGAAATTGCGACTCACCTGGAGGCGAGTTTTATGCAGCATCCTTCGTCTTGATTAGATCGCGTACTGTCAGGTTCTCAAGCTCCGTTTCGATCACTTTACCCGCCCTGCTCAGCACGCTCTCTATTTTCTCATTCATTCCCATGAGCCCAAGCGCACCTGGTGCGGACCCAGCACGCAGCAATGTGCTGATGACATCCCGGACGTAGAGCGCATCGGGTGATTTCAGCATTACGTAAGATCCGCGGCTGCTTGAAACTTCTGCGAGCAGATCTGTATTCACCAGTGCGGCGATCACATCGTTCACTAATCGAACAGGCACCTTCTTCTCTCGCGCATAGCTGGGCACGTCGAGTTTCGGTAGATCGCTCACCATTGACTCCGCTGTTCTGGAAAGCACGGAGAGTGCCAGGATCAGTTTAGATTCCATGCTCGCAGCATGTGCTCTCTGTTCCATCTTGTATGTCGTGCAGTTTTGGACCGCGAACGCGATCTCGGCACCTAGCAGAACAATTGCCCAGCTGGTATAGAGCCATGCCAGCATTATCGGAACCGCAGCAAAACTTCCGTAGATGATGTTGCTGCGTGAGACGCCGATCTGGAACTTCACACATATCCAGAGCCAGACGATCAGTAGCAATCCGCTTGCAACGCCACCTACTATGCTAGGTATTGCCCGGACCTTGGTGTTCGGGATACAGCGGATCGTGAAGACAAAGGCAATACAGATCAGTCCGATCGTGGTCGTGCGCCTGTAGAGTGGGGACACCATGAACTCCTTCAGGAGCGCGGCCGTATTCTCATTCACTATCTTGGCGGTGATCTCAACAATCGGCAATGCACTCGCTGCGACCAGCAGGATCGGCACAACCACCATGACGCCAAGATAACTGAAGGCTCGCCTGAACATGCTGCGAGGGATAGAGACGCCCCATACCTTATTGAACGATGCTTCGACCAGGCCCACGACCTGGATTGCCATGAAAAGCAGGAACACGAGACCGACACCCCCCAATGCGCCGAAGTTCGCGTTGTTCGCATAGTCAAACATGATCGTGATCAGCTTATCGGCGAACTTTATTACCTCATCTGCGCCTTCCGATCCCGTCTCTTCAATCACCTGGCTTTCTTCGGTGCTTGTGGAATCAGCATCCTTCGGTGTCACGGCGGGTTTCGGCAACAGCTCTGCACCCGACATGATGATGATCTGTTCCCCGGCGAAAGTCCGGACCTGTTTCTCTACAGTGCCCTCAGCGCCGAACCCGCGCGCTACCGCTAGTGAGAATGCGAGAATCGGCACAATCGATAGGAGTGTGCTGAAGGTCAGTGCGGAAGCATGAAGCAGACATTCGTCGTCATGCAGTCCCTTAAAGATCAAATGCAGGACCCTGAGTAGACGGACCCCGGCTCGGCGGAAAGCGGACATGGAGCCGATTTCAATATCCCAGAGACGCTCCGTGAAGAAAGACCAGCCTTTACGATCTTTGTTCTGTTCAACTGCCATCTATTTACCGGGTCCGAATCTTCTGCTTGAACAATGTCCAAACGGCCAACGTTTTGGCGTCCATGATCTCATTATTCGTTATCATAGCTTCTATTGCGCTTTCACTCAAGTAAACGACTTCTATGATCTCGTCCTCGTCCAATGCCTGACTGGCTTGCTCATTTCCGACTTCGGCAAAGAACATGTGCAGCGTCTCGTCCGAATATCCGGGCCCTGGATAGGTGAGGCCAAGCGATTGGATCGATGTGACGTCATATCCCGTCTCTTCCCGCACTTCCCTTCTTGCACATGCCTCCGGTGCCTCACAATCTTCGAGGCAACCGGCTACCACCTCCAGGAGTTGCTGTTCGATCGGCTTACGGTATTGGCGGATGAATACAAAACGCGCGTCCGGCATTCGAACGAGCACTGTTACGGCACCGGGATGTCTGACGATCTCTCTCTCTGAGATCCTGCCGCCCTCAATTTCGACAGTCTCGACATCAAGTTTCAGGAGACGTCCATCGAAGACGCGCTTCGAATTAAGTGTTCTCTCATTCATGCATCTATTTGCGTATGACGAAACGTGTAGACATGTACATGGTCAACCGATAACTATGTAGAAATCCGGAACAAATTCAAAACACGACTATCTTAGTATTCAAGAATAAAGGCGTCAATTCGGTCATAATCTGATGATTCGAATTTCGGCAATGGGTGCTTGTTTAGGGTTTCGATCTTCGAGCTTCTCCGTCAGGAGCAGTGCTTGCCGCGGTTCCCGTAGAGCTTCTCGTAATAGCTCGCATATTCGCCTGTACGGATACGCTCCCACCAATCACGGTTGTCGAGATACCAGTTGACTGTTGTTTCGAGTGCATTTCCGAACGTATGGGCGGCTGACCAGCCAAGTTCCGTTTCGATCTTCGAGCTGTCCATTGCGTAACGACGATCATGGCCGGGCCGGTCTTCAACATGTTCAATCAGGCTTTCCGGCTTGTTCAGAATGGAGAGAATGCTCTTCACGACTTCGATGTTCGGGACATCTTTATGGGCGCCCATATTGTAGATTTCGCCGGGCTTCCCCTTGCGAAGCACCGTTTCTACGGCCGAACAATGATCAATTACATAGATCCAGTCGCGCACCTGCATCCCATCACCATAAACAGGAATCCGTTTGTCCTCCATGGCATTGGCAATTACGAGCGGGATCAACTTCTCCGGAAACTGGTACGGTCCGAAGTTGTTCGAGCAGCGTGTGATCACGGCGTCCAGCCCGTGCGATTCGTGGGCTGCACGGACAAGGAAATCTGCGGATGCCTTCGTTGCAGAGTAGGGGTTGTTCGGCTTGATGGGGGAAGTTTCTGTGAAAAGACCTGTTGCGCCCAGACTCCCGTAAACTTCATCTGTCGAGACCTGGAGGTAGCGGTTGACCCCGTTCGCCCTGCAGGCATCCAACAGGATCTGGACACCGAGCACATTCGTGTTGATGAAGGGCGTGACATCCATGAGGCTTCGATCGACATGTGTCTGTGCCGCGAAATTGGCAACTGCATCAAACTGGTGCTCGGAGAAAAGGGCTTCTACATCCTGGCGCGAACAGATGTCACCCCTCACGAAAACATGGTGTTCGTTCTTCTCGAGATCCGCCAGATTTTCCAGGTTCCCCGCATAGGTGAGTAAATCGAAATTAACGATAGAGATATCCGGATTACGTTCGAGCATGTATCGAACGAAGTTGCTCGCAATGAATCCCGCCCCACCTGTTACCAGTATTTGCATATCAGATTATAGTCCTTAGACTGTAGGCTGTAGTTACATTGACCGACCGATAAAGACAAGCTTTGGTTTCTGCTTCCTCGTGATTTGAGATCACTACTGTCCGGTTTGTGGTGACCAAAGTCCATCCAGCACCTTATCTGCTCAATAT